>CAZMVU010000173.1:0-10703 GCA_964569295.1 uncultured Nitrospirales bacterium | reverse complement strand
ATAATTCCGCTCTATCTACCGCAATCTTTCATGATAGCCGTGTCCGGATTCCCTGATCGTGAATTTGGCCCGGACGTTTTGGACAAGCGTGCCCCATTCTGGTTATTGCCCGCCGGCGGTAGCCTGCACCAGCGAGAGGATGGGCAGGAACAGGGCGATGAAGAGCAGCAGCACGATGGAGCCGATGAACAGGGTGAGCACGGGCTGCAAGAGTTCGCCCAGGTTGTTCACCTGGATGCGCACCTCCTCGTCGTAGGTATTCGCTATCTGCTCGGCCACCTCATCCACGCGCCCGGATTCTTCGCCGGTGACGTACATGTCGGTGATGACGGGTGGAATCTCGCGCGACTGGCGCATGGGCTCCTCGAGACCGCCGCCCTGCTCGACCGAATCGCGCATATGCTGGAGCGTATGGGCGACGGCGGCGTTGTGAATGGCTGCGCGGGTGAGGTCGAGCGTCGCCATCATGCCCAGGCCGCTCTTCAGCAGCATAGACATCGTGCGCGAGAACTCGACCAGCGCCGTCTTGTGTATGATGGGACCGAGCACCGGCAGCTTCAGCTTGAGCCGGTCCGCCGTCATCCGGCGCAGGGGATTGCGTATATACCAAACCTTATAAAGAACGACAAGCACCCCGAGCCCCACCAGGAAAGTCCACCACCACATGGCAAACCACTTGGCGGCACCGAGGAAGTACGCGGTGAAAGCGGGCACTTCGATTTGCTGTTGGGCGAACATCTCCTCGAATTGTGGGATGGTGAAGGTGGTCAGCAGCACGAGCACCCCGAAACACGCGATGACAAGAATAATGGGGTAGATCATGGCGCCGCGGATGCGCCGGTTCATGATCTCGCGTTCTTCCCGGTATTGCGTTACCCGCTTAAGCACGGACACGAGCGTGCCGCTGGCCTCGCTCGCCTTGATCAGATTCACGAATACCGTGTCGAAATAACGCGGGTGGCGGTCGAATGCCTGCCATAGAGGGTTCCCGTTCTCGACATACTCGGCAATGTCGCCCACCAGCGCGCGTGCCGCCGGCCGGTCACCGCGCCGCGCGAGTGTCTGCAAAGACTTCAGAATGGGTGTGCCGGCCTCGAGCAGCAAAATGAGCTGGCGCAGGAAGACGGTGACATCCGAATGCCGCACACCGCCGGCCCACATCGAACTTGCAGCGGATGGACGCGAGGCCGCTTCACCGCTTTCCGTAGCGGTTGTGCGCGCCCGGCGCCGGCTTGGCTGACGGCCCGGTTCCTGGTTGCTCATGGGACCTTCCTCCTTCACGGCCGGCCTTGCGTGCCCGCTGGGGCGGCCTCAGCCGTTTCCTTTTGCCTGTTCGCTGTTCCAGTAGATGGTTTCATAGCTGCCATCGTCGTTGAAGCGCACCACCCCCTCCACCCGTGCATGGGCACGGCCCAGCACTGACCCGTCCTCCGCGTCGTGCACGAAGATGCTCTGGCTCATCAGACGGAAGCAGTGCGACCGCGTACCCGGAATGTCTGGCGTGGCCCCCTTCCCCGTGATGGGGAAGTCTGCCCGTTTTTTGCCCGCCGCCAGTTGCAGAGCCTTCGCATTCCGAAACGGTTTCTCCTGACGATAGGCCACCAGCTCCCGGGCTTTCTCGGGGTCGATGCCGAGGGCTATCGCCAGCACGCGCGCCGGCGCCCTGTTGACATTGAGTGACTCCGCGGCATCGTCGAAGGGCAGCGTGCTGAACGTCGTCACAAGTTCACGGTCCACCTGTTCAAACTGTTCGGCGGTGAGCAGCCCACGCTTGCGCAAGTCTTCCAGCGTAAACAGCCATTGCCGCGCCTTGCCTTCGGCGTCGGCCGGGCGCAGGCTCGCCGGCTTCACCCCATCGCCACGCGGCTGGGCGGCCACGATGGCCTCGGCTGTTTCGTCGTCCACGTCAAGCACCGCCGCGATTACCGGGGCCGGCGCCGTGTTCAAGTTAATCTTTGCGTTCTCGTCCGAGACGGTCACGCGCACATTCGTCCGCCGCCGTTCATCGGGCGAAAAGCCACGCCGCCCGCTGTCGCTCTGACGGCGGTACACGGGGAAGGTGAATTCCTGCGGTTCGGCCGTGAGGAAGTGGGCCTGTCCTTCGGCATAGGCATCGCTCAGTTGCGCCAATGCGGCATACATGCCCGCCTGGGCGCCTTCGTGGGCGCGCAGCCGCGCGAGATCGAAATCCGCCTCCTGCGTTTCGAGGTCCATGAACCGTACATACGCCGTGCCCATGATCGCCATAAAGGCCAGCAGCGCCAAAGCGAGCACCAGGGCAGCGCCTCGATCATGGCGCGGGCCGCGGCGTGTGCCGATGCTTGGGTATTTCTTACTCAACGGCGTGACCTCCAGGGTGTGCGCTCAAGGCACGTGAATGGGAAACACGGCTTTGCGCGCTACCTGCTCAAAAAACCGTTGCGGGTGCATGAGCGTAAGGCTCACGCGCACCGCGTCCGGGTTGTCGGCGCGTTCCCAGGCATTGTGCCACTGGCCATCCTTGGCGTATTCCACGGCCATGGCGAGCACCGCCGCTGTGCCGCCCGATGGGACCACGGCCTGGTTGTCCTCGGGTTTTTCGGCGTTTAGGGGCCCTGCACTGCGCACGAGCACCGGTGGCTCCTCCTCACGGCGGACCACGCGATACATGACCCGGCGGCGTTCCTCGTAACCTTCCGCGCTGTTATACATGGCCACCGGCACGACAATGCGGTCATCATCAAAAATGATGCGCCAGAACCGGTCCGCCTCATCGGCTTGCGTGTATTCCGCGTCGATTCCCCGCAACGCCACGCCCGTGCGTTGCGGCGAAAGCGTGCCCGCGAAATCGCGCCGCATGTGCTCGAAGATGGTGTCGGCTGCCGCGTGCAGCTCGGAACGTGTATGCACACTGCGCCAGTGCTTGTCTATGTTGAAAAAGGCCATCGTGCCAAGGGTGGATACAACGGCGAGGATGGCCACTACGGTGACCAGTTCGACCAGGGTGAAGCCGCCCCTGCCGCCTATGTGCCCGGAGCTGTTCATACCGCCCCCTCGACACGTGCGCGCGCCAGGGCGCTGGTCAGCGTAACCACGCGCTGCTGACCGCCATCGCGCCAACGCACGGCCACGGTCACCTCAAAATAGGGCGCCTGCTCACGCGGCAACCGGCCATAGGCCTCCCAGCCGAATTGCGCGTATCTGCTACGGGTACGGACCGAAGCCTCACGCAAGGCCGGGAGGGTCAAGGGTGGTTCGACATCCTGCGCACCGCCGGATTGCGAGTCCACCGGCGTAATGGCGAACAGCGCTTCCACTTCCGCTTCCGCCAGTTCCCACTGGTAAAACTCGGGGTTGAGAAGAATCTTGTGCAGGTATTCCTGCGCCAGCGACATGGCGATCCGCTGGTCCTGGGCACGATCACCGAGATCCAGGCTCGCCGTGTAGAGGCCCATCATCACTCCGCTTGCCACACCAACGACAGCCAGCGCCACAATGAGCTCGATGAGCGTAAAACCCGAAGCCGCTGCGCATCGGCGGCGGTACACACAATGCAACGCCATGATCCTCCTTCCTGGGGCTATGTACGGCATTACCTGCCGGCCAACTCCCCCGCGCACCCCTCCAGCAAGCTCATCGTAGACGGGCCTCCTGCGCAATGTCAATAATGCATGATGCGTGTTCAACGCGCACGCCGCATGGTTCTTGATATCGGCAGGGGGGTTGGGTACCCTGACAACAATTCCGCCCAGTTTCGCGCCAACGAATTCGGGAGTAACGCGTTACCATGCTTGCCAATATCCTGGACCAAATCGGCGGTCTGTCGAGCCTGCTGATCACCCTCGAACCAGACAGCACCCTAGCCGTGGTCTACAATGTGCTCACTGTGGCGGCGAACGTGCTCGTCACCGTCCTCATGCTGTTCACGGACTACGGCAGCGTCCACGCCTGACGCTGTCCCGGCGCTCGGAATCTGCCAGTGAATCGTCCGCTTGTCTGGGTGGCGCTCGGTTGGGCTGCCGGCATCGCCCTCGGGGCACATGCTGGCTGGGTCTTGCTTCTTGCGCCACCCACGGTGCTCCTGGGCAGCCTGCTGTACACGCGCGGCATATCGACCTTTGCCGGTTGGGCTGTCTTGGCCGCGCTGTTTATGGTGGTCGGCTCGCTCTATGGCCAGGTGCGCGGCCCGAGCGACGCGCCGGACACCCTCGGCCGGCTGGCGGAAACCCATGACGGCGCCCATGTGACCATCGAGGGCGTGGTGCGGCGTAACGAGGTGGTTTTGCCGGAGGATGACTATACCCGCTTCACGGTCGATGTGCGGCGTCTCCAACTTGCCGGCGGGACATGGCAAACGCTTCGCAGCGGCGTGCTCGTGCGCTGGACGAATCCGGACCAGCCGGTGTATGCCGGCGAACGGGTGCGGATCGAGGGGGCCCTCGATCGCGTCATCGGCCCCGTAAACCACCGCCTATGGCGCCAGGAAGACCACTGGCGCGCGCAAGGCGTACATAGTACCGTGCGCGTGCGGCGCGGCGGGGTTACGCGCAGCGGCGCGTCCGCCGTCTCCTTGCGCTACTGGGCGGCACGGCTGCGGCATGCCGAGGCCATGTTGTTCGCCCGCGCCGTGCCGGAATCTGTCTTGCCTTTCGCATTGGCTGTGTGGCTGGGTGACCGCGGCCAGCTCGACCACGCAGAACGTCAGCACTACATGCTGTCGGGTACGGCGCACATCCTTGCCGTGTCCGGCATTCATATGAGCATTGTCTTCGTCATTGCCCACTTCATGCTGGGCATTACCGTGTCGCGGGGGCGCCTGCGCACGGTGTTGACCATGCTCATCGTCCTACTTTTCGCGCTTGTGGCCGGTGCACGGATTTCGAGCGTGCGCGCCGCGGTCATGATCAGCCTCTACCTGAGCGCCGACCTCGTCAACCGCGAATCCGACGCCCCCACCGCCCTCGGCATCAGCGGCTTTCTGTTTCTTCTCGCCCGGCCCATGCTCATTTTCGACACGGGATTCCTCCTCTCCTTTTCCTGCGTGGCGTCGTTGTTGCTTTTCGCCGGCCCCATCGAGCAGCGCCTGCGCTTCCTTCCCATGCCCGTGCGGCGCGCGGCGGCGGCATGCATTGCCGTGCAACTGCTGCCCTTGCCGCTCTCGGTGCATTTCTTCCATTTCCTCCCGCTCGCGGCGCCGCTGGTGAATCTTCTCATCGTGCCGCTTTTGAGCCTCGTGCTGTGGGGTTGTTTCCTCACCCTGGCGGCGGGGATGATCGCGGCGGGGCTCGCCACGATCATGGGCCACGCGCTCTTGCCCATCATCGGCGTTATTCGGGGCCTTGCAGCGGCTGTGGCCCATTCCCCGATTGCGCAAAGCGGGGTCACCAGCCCCACGCTCCTGGCCGCTGCGTTCTTTTGGGCCGCCCTGGCCCTGCTCTACACCGTCCTGCGTGGCGGCCCACTCACACGACGGCGCCTGCTCGCCGTCGCGGGACTGCTGCTGTGCGCGGCGCTGTTCTGGCGGCCTTTGCGCCCCGGCCCGATGGTCGCCTTTCTCGATGTTGGCCAAGCCGATGCCGCCTTCTTTCGTACACCCGGCGGCGACACCGCGCTTATCGACGGCGGCGCGCGTTCACCCTACGCCGACGCCGGCGACTACGTCGTTGCGCCGTTTCTCCTGGCGCACCATGTGGGCCGGCTCGATTATATCGTTGCCACGCATCCCGAGCGCGATCACATCGGCGGCCTGTTCAGCGTGATAGAGCGCATCCCCGTGGGCACGCTGTTGATCTCCGCCAGCACCAAAGACGCGGAACGGGAGAAAGCGCTCCTCGCCCACTGCGCCGCACACGGCGTGCCCGTGCGGCGTGTGGGCCGGGGTGACCGCATTCCGCTCGCGGGCGCACAAATGACCGTGTTGCACCCGCCACCCGGCTGGCGTGAAGGCGAGAATGTGAACGATTACTCGCTGGCCTTCCGGCTCGCATGGCCCGGCATGCGCGTACTCTTCGCCGGCGACATCGAAAAACCGGCCGAACGCAGCATGCTCGGCCAGGATCTCCGCGCCGACGTACTCAAAGTCCCCCACCACGGATCCCACACATCGAGCACCGCCGCCTTCCTCGACGCGGTCGCACCGCGCCACGCGGTCGCCTCGACCCAACGCATACACCCCGACGTCGCCCGGCGCTACACGGCCCACGGCATCCACCTTTGGCGAACCGACTGGCACGGCGGCCTTATCCTCCGTCAGCACGGCGCCGGCCTCCTCTTCGACGGCGCCCGGATCCGCCGTGGTTACCGCAGCACGCCGTAAACCACGCCGCCCACCGCCGCACCCGCGTGAAGCCGGGCGCTGTGCCCTTTGCTTTCAGGCGCCTGCGTAGACACTGGAAAACGATGCGGTTGGCCGGGGCGGCCACTACAGGCGGAATCGCGCAGGCGTTCCGCTTCCTCCCGGAGACGCGTCATTACGCCCACAAACCATTCGCGGCATCCCACCTCGAGCGTGAGCGCGCGCTTAGCTTCTTCGAAGGCGTCTTGGTAGTCACGTGCAGCAAGCAACGCCACCACGAGTCCGGCATGATATACATCGTAGCCCGGCGCGCACGCCACCGCTTTACGCCACGCATCGACCCCGGCGGCATGGGCGTCCTGTGCCACCAGGGCGCTGCCGTAAGCCGCCCATAAAGCCGCCAGGTCCGGTTGCAATTCGATGGCCTGTTCCCACGCTTCATTGGCCCGCATCCATCGCAGGCGGGCCGCGTAGTCCCGGGCGAGAAAGGCCCAGGCCAGAAAATTCTCCGGGAAGCGGTCCACTTGGTTCAGCCAGAACGCTGTGGCCGCCTCTTCCATGCCCGCTTCGCCGAAAGCCTTTTCGAGTTCGGTGTATCCCTCCATATTCCACGGATCATGGATGCGCAGCACCTTTTTCAGAATGCTGATGCGGGCCACCGGATCATCGGCATGGAGCGCCCCCCGGCCTATGCGCGCGACCACACGCGCCCCACGCGGCGGCAATCCGGCGTTGTCTTTGGGGAGCGCATCGGCGGAAGGCCTAAACCAGCTATCGGGCACGGGCACACCGGGTCCTTCTTCCCCGGGTTCCCATCGCATTGGCCGGTAAGCCTGGAATTGCGAGCGGCGTTCCGGCAGATACATCACAGGCAGAATGGTGAAGTCATCGAGGTTACGCACGCGCCCCAGTTCGAGAAAGTCATCCGCCGCATCGGCGGGCATGAAGACCCCGCGAAATATCTGTTGGCCGCCGGTGCGCGAACCGTAGCCTTCATAGATGGGCACGAAATAGCGTACCGGGTCCGTCTCACCGGGCCGCGAGGGCGGCACCATGAGGCATTGCGTAGCCGAAAAGCCGGGGGTACCATCAAAAACGAACCAGACCACCCGCGGGTGTGGGGCGGGCCGCAGTCGCAACACGGCATACTGCGCGTCGAAGGGCCAGTAAAGCCCGGCGCGTTCCCAGCATTTTTCCGGCGGCATGAACTCCGGCGGCTCGAACCAGACGGGCGGGGCTATGCGTCCATCCAGGTAGAACCCGACCCAGTCGTCTACAGGGTGGACGGTGACGGGAAGCGGTTCGACTTCGGCATTGTCATAACGGTCGAGGAATTGCATGAGCCGGGCGTGTTGTAGAGATCGCACGGCGGTGAGCGTGGCCGCGCACAGCGCGATTGCCACGCATGCCGCACCCGCCGAAACCGCCAACCGGCGCCAGGAGAAGTCCGTGCGCCGTACGCGCGTGGGACGGTAATGGGCAGGCAACAGCCAAGCCAATACGGTGGTTATCCGCGCCAACCAGAATGCCGCCACCGCAATCGGCACAATCGCCAGGAACGTGAAATGGCGCGAATCGAAGAGAATACTCATGCTTGCCATGAGGAAGGCCGCAATCCCGGCGGCCCAGAACCCGTAGCGGTAGCGCACTCCGCCAAGCGCCACAACAGCCGCCAAACTCAGCGCGATCATGGGCCCGTGCCGTGGTTGGGGCCAGCCGCTGTCTCCCGCAATACGCAACACACTGGCATAAGCCCGGGCGAGAAAGTCGCCCGGGAACCAGTAGGCCATCTCGCGCAAGGTGGCGTTGGCGGCGGCCGCCGAACGTCGCGTGTACTCCCCCACGCGGCCCGTTTCACCCAGCACCCTGGTCGCGTAGCTGGTGGACGTCGCAAGTGTCATATGGTCGCCGCGCTTATAGGCGAGTTGGTAATGAGACGGTTCAAGCAGTTGGTCCTGATGCATCGGGGTGAGACCGTGCAGCGCATAGACGGCGGGGCCACTCGCAGTGGCGCGGTCCGTGCTGTGAATAGGCCAACTGCTGGCGGCATAGGCAAGTAAGAAAAGAGCGGTCGCGGCGGCGCGCCCACCGAGCCTCCAGCGGCCCGCGGCGCCGGGCGCAAAGGCGATCACCGCGATACTCACCGGCACTGCGAGGAAAAGGTCGCCCCGGAAGCCCACGCCCACCCCGGCGATAAGGCCCAACAACACCGCATATACCACAAGCCGCCTGGACGAGGACCGGTACTTGATGAGGCGGCCCCACACCAAGAACGCGGCCAGGAAGAGGGGCACCTTGGCAAAATCGCGCGGCATCGGCACTTGTGCGAGCACAATAGGGTTGAGCAGGAAGACGAGGGATCCGGCCATGCTGATGACCGGTCCCGCCAGCAGCCGCAGCACGCCGTAGGCAAGCCACGCGGCTAAAATGCCCAGCACAATGCAGAAGGCCTTCAGCACCGTCCAGGAGATCCCGAAAATCCACCAGAGCCAGCCAACGGTAGAATATAGGTAGCGGGATATATACTGGTCGGCAATAGGCGGCGGCCCGGCTGAAAAACCGGCCGCCACAGCCCGCTCGATCCGCCGGTCATCCTGGTCCAGAAAGCGGTCCAGCGGCTCGGGCATCCCGTCTGATAAGCAGAAGCCCTTGCCCACGGCGATCATGACCGAGACTTCATAGGTGCGCGATCCGAAGGTCTCCATCGGCCAGGCATCGGGACCGAGCCCCGTGCGCACGAACATCTGGTACGCGCCGATACCCCCAGCTACGAGGGCAAGCAACACGATCGCCAGGGTTTCCCAGCGGATCACGCGCTGAACCACGCTTTTGGCATTGATGGGCGGCATAGGGAGTGTGCTCATCCGGATACGCAGCACAAGGAAACCCGGCCCCGGCATAGCAGAGGCAGCTCCTGCGTCCCGCTGACAGCCGCATATAAACAGCGGCTCGGGGCGCGGCCAGCACGGCGCCTCTCGCTATGCAGACCGTCCAGCCCCGGCGGCGCTTGTAACCTGCAATGCGGAAATATCACGTTGGCCTTTCTCGACTGGGCACCCCTACGAGGGCGGTTCATCGGCCAGCTCCTGAAGTTGGAGGAACTCGATGACCGACGCGATACGCCCATTCACCGGCGGCGCCACGCCATAGCGGATGAAGTCCACGTGTCCATCGAGATACAACACATTGGAGCCGCCCGGCACGTGGTTGAAGAGGTTCACCCCCTGGCCCGATCCGATCGTGTCGAACATGATGTACACGATGCTCTGGGCCTGCGCGCTGCGGCCCGGCGCGTTGATGTCGGTGATCAAGAACCGCTCGATGCCCTCGCGCAAGCGGTAGACGGTGCTGCCGCCGCCACTGCCCAGCCCATCCGGCACCTCGATGTCATCATCGGTGGCTTCCGCGCCGCGCTGCAAAACCTCGAGCGCCACGGAAACGAACTGCTGCGGCGCGGTCACTGTCTGTCCGCCAAATGGGAGTGTGGCGGTGTCGTCGTCCTTTTCGACTTGATCAAAAAACCAGCCGAGGTAGCCGTAGCTTTCGTCGATCATACGGCGCCCGCGCTTGGTGCTGTTGCAGGAAAGGTGCAGCTCGAACTCGCCGGTAACAGGGTTTATGAGATCGCGCCCGCTATCCTGCGCGTCGGACGGACACAGGATGATGTTCGGATCGGTGAGGTACTCGGGGTATATGCTCGGCACATAGGGGCCCGCCGCCCGCTCTTCACCGTCCGGCCGCACGACAGGAAATCCTGCCGTGTCGCAGTCGCGCATGTCCACGCTGTCCACCCAATGCATACGCGGATAACGCTCGCCCGGGTCTTCGTTGGCGTACATCTTGTAAATCAAGCCGAATTGCTTCAGGTTGTTCTGGCAACTCGCCCGGCGCGCCGCTTCGCGGGCCCGGGCCAAGGCTGGCAGCAGAATGGCCGCCAGTATGCCGATGATCGCAATGACCACCAGCAGTTCGATCAACGTAAAACCGCCCCGGGCGGTAGCATGGGAACATCGAGACATTGTGCGCTTCCCTTCCTGCGGGCATTTTGGCTGCGATTTCCTGCCCCAATCGACTTTGGCAGCCTGTATTGTAGCAGACGCACGCAGTCTGATACCCCTCTCCACGCAGCATAAACGCTGTATTGTACGGCTTGATCCGTATTCGGAGGCATGGCGCACACAGCCCAAGGTGGCCCCCCGCACACGCCACCGCAACCTTGCGCGCTGCCGGTTCTAACGTAAGCTGCGCCCACAACCCAAGGATCGAATGGCGTGTTCCCCGGTTGTTGGTTCATGGTTCAGGGCGGCTTGGGATTTGGAGCTTGGGCGTGTTTCCGGAGCACCGAAGGCGCGGCTCCATACCAGCCTGTGCCAGCGGCCCATACGCGTTAACTTAAGGATGCAGCCCTGACAGTACCGCCTTGCATCAT
>CAZMVU010000172.1:7172-10750 GCA_964569295.1 uncultured Nitrospirales bacterium | reverse complement strand
CTGGTACCACGCCAACTCCCGGCGTATGGCGCTCAGCCGGTTCGATTCCGTACGCTGCTGGGTCTCCTCGATGGCCGCTTTGTATTCGAGCAGTTCCGCGTAATTGCCTGAAAAACTGTAGACCCGGCTGAACTCGATCTCGACGATGCGCGAGACCACCCGCTCCAGGAAATAGCGGTCGTGCGTGACCAGTACACACGCCCCGCGGTAGCGCTCGAGGTACCGCTCGACCCACTCGACGCTGCGCGTATCGATGTGGTTGGTCGGCTCGTCGAGCAGGAGCAGGTCGGGGCGTTCCATGAGATTACGCGCCAGGTCGACCCGGCGAAGCTCCCCGCCGGAGAGCGTATTCAGGCGCCGCTCTTCACTGGGCAGCGCCAGTTCCGTCGAGAGGCGCTTGATCTCCGTGGGCAGGTCCCAGCCATCGAGCAGCCCCACGCCATGCTCCGCTGCGGCCGCTTCCTGTTGGAGCTGGGCGTGTTCTTTCGTACCAGGCCGGTGCTCCCCGAGCTTCGCCACAAGCCGGTGGTAGTGCGCAAGCAGTTCACGTGCAGGGGCGCCGGCTTTTTCGAGCGCCTCGGCCACCGTCCATTCGCCCGGCAGCTCACAATCCTGCGTGAGCAGGCCGACCCGCAGTCCCTGCATGCGCGTTACCAGGCCGGAATCGGGCGTATCCAGCCCCGCCATAATGCGCAGTAAGGTCGACTTGCCGCTGCCATTGCGGCCAATGAGGCCCACGCGCTCCCCTTCGTGCAAGGTCAGGGACACACCGTCCAGCACGGGCTGGGCGCCGTAACTCCGGGTCACCTCCTGCACGGTGAGTATGGCGGGGGCTGGGGATTTCACGCTCACAAGAACAATTTCCGGCCGGTTACAATGACAACAACACACACGGCGCGCTACTGTACACCCTTGCGCCCCGTCACGCCAAGCGGTGCCCCTGCCGGAATATCACGACCATACGCGGTGTCTCTAACGCGACAACCCACGGAGGTGACTACATCATGGAGAAACCCACTATCGCCGGCACCAAGCCGGAAGTTCTCGTCCTTGCCCCTGGCGCATACCACTGGTGCGCGTGCGGCTTGTCGAAGTCGCAACCCTGGTGCGACGGCTCGCACAAGGGAACGGCATTCCGGCCTGTATCCGTCGTGATTGAAGAAGAAGGGAAGAGCTGCGCCATGTGCACGTGCAAACAGTCAGCGAAGGCCCCTTTCTGCGATGGTGCGCATAAGGCGCTGTAGTCTTGCTAACAATACTCACGGTTTTCTAGGACGGCTTTACAAACATATCCATCATTTTGGCTGTTTACCCAGGCCTTCGGCATGGACTATTCGGAATTCGTTCGCCGTTTGCCGTTGGCCGTTTCTCATACTTCATAGGGTGCCCCGGTATGACCGCTGAGCGCGGTTCTGGCTCACCCGCTGTCGCTATGAGTCACGATGTAGGTATGCGCGCTTCGGAGTTCCGTGGCTTCCCACCGCCTTTTTCCTGCCAGGGCCGTAAGATTTATGGGTCAGGGCTTTCAGTCCTTTTTCGGGAAAACGCTTCAGTGGATGCGCGCGAACTCGCGAGCAAATCCCTTTGTTCTTCACGCTTCGTTGTGGAGTGGCAGTAGAATTACTGCACGGGAAAAATGATCGCCCGGGGCATGCTGTGCATGCTACCCGGGCGGTGGTGTCTCTTTTTCCCGGCGCCATGGAGGTGCAACATCCACGGGCGCCGATACCGTTTCTAATCGCTTCGGCGAACTTTCCAGATGGGGTCCTGGGTCTTGTGCGGCTTGAGGTAGTCCCGCATCTGATTCTGCGTAGCGGCCGGCCGCATAGGCATATTTTCCCCGACAGCATACTTGTCACGCTGATCCGGCGAGAGTTCCGGCACTTCGTCGGGAAGCACGTTGCACTCGAGGAAGATGAGCAACTCGTTGACCCGTTCGCTACGCACATCCTGCCGGAACAGGAAGTTCATCACGGGAATGTCTCCCAGTACCGGCACCTTGCGAATGGACTTGTCGTTGTCGTTCTTGCGCAACCCGCCGATGAAGATGGTCTGGCCGTCCTTGAGCCGGACAGTCGTCATCACCTCGCGCTTGTCCTCGATGGGCACGCCCTGGAACTCGCCCGTGGTGCCGCTCTCCTTGCCCTCCACGTCGACAATGATGTGGTCATCGTGGGTCACCTGCGGCGTCACTTGCAGCACAGTACCCACTTCCTTGAACTCCGTGTTGGTCTGCGAGCCGCCGCGGTCCGTCTGTGTCAGCTCGGTATACGGAATTTCCTGAGCGATCTTGATTTGAGCCGGCTTGTTTTCCACAGTGACAATGACCGGGTTCGACAGCAACGACCCATTCTGATTCCGAACTTCCGCTTGAACCGTGGCGCGTATATCCACATCCGACGAGAGAATACCCAGGGACAGGTTCCCCGCCGTATCGCCCAGACCGAGGTTGGTGTTCATATCCAGTTCCTGGATCTTGCCGCTGTTCTCATCAAGCCCGAGCGCCCACTGCCGCCGGGTCTGATGCTGGATAGCGGACATGACCCAATCCACACCGGTCTCCGCTTCATCGCTGAGCGTGGCATCCACCACCATGGCGTCGATGCTGACTTGCTTCACTGGCATGTCGAGCTGGTCCACAAGCATGCGCACCTGCTCGACAACGGCGGGCGCATCCGTAACAACGAGGAACCGCGCCCGCGGGTCGGCGGATACCTGGCCGAGTTCTGGCGTGAGCATGGTTGAGGCCAGTTCGACCAATTGCTCCGCATCTGCGTAGTTCAGTTTAATCGCTTCCGTCACCGTCGGCATGATCGGCTCCGCCACATCGAGCTCCTGCGCGAGTGCGGTCAGCTCAGCCACCCGCTGCTCGGGACCGGCGATAATTATCGCGCCCGTGTCCGCGTTGGCGGAAAGGCTCACGAGATTCTGATCCACCGATCCGACGAGGACATCTTCCAGGATAGTGCGAATCTCCTCGGGTTCGGCGTTCTCGAGGTTGACCACGCGGGTGGTGCGCTCTGTGGCCATGGCTTCTTCGTAGGGAAGGATGCGGAATATGCCTTCTTCCATTACATAGCCCAAGCCATTGATGCGCAGAACAGTGCCAATGGCTTGGCGGAGCGGCACATCTTTGAGGCTCAACGTGACCGTACCGGTAAGTTCCGTACCGGCAACAACGTTGATATCTGCCATCGCGGCGAGTATGGCCACGACATTCGCCATTTCCATGTCGCGGAAATCCAGGTTCACCGGCATATCCATGGGATCCCCCTTCCATTGGGGGGGCGGAGCGGCTACAACGGGGGATTGGGACGGCGTAAGGGTTTCCGGCACTTCGCCCGTCTGTGCGCTCTCGGCCTGTTCGTCGCCACCGCGTATGCCCGTGCCTTCCAGCGCGCGGCGAATGTTCGAGATGGCGCTGTTTGCCTCGCTTGTATCCGGAGACCCGCGGCGACTCGGGGGCGGCAGCGGCTCTTCTTCCCTGGGTGAGGCCGGGGTCTCGTCCGGGGTCTCGTCCGGGGTCTCGTCCGGCGTCTCGTCCGGCGTCTCGTCCGGGGTCTCGTCCGGCGTCTCGT
>CAZMVU010000172.1:0-7072 GCA_964569295.1 uncultured Nitrospirales bacterium | reverse complement strand
GTCTCGTCCGGCGTCTCGTCCGGCGTCTCGTCCGGGGTCTCGTCCGGCGTCTCGTCCGGCGTCTCGTCCGGCATCTCGTCTGAGGGTGCTTCCGCCTCTTCGTCGTTAGAAAGAGGCTCTGCCTCCGCAACAGGCGGGTCGGCCGGCCCTCTGTCGATATCTTCAATGCCCGTATCAGCGGGGGGAACGGCCATTTCACTGGCTTCTTCGTCGAAGGCGGGTTCTTCTTCCGCTGGCGGGTCGCTCGGGCTGATCTGGCCGAGCACGGCGGGCGTGTCAATATCCCGGGCGGACTCCGCATCATCCACGGCGCCTGCAGCACCGGCAAATCCGACATTCAGGTTGGGCTGCGGCGCGCACACCGCCGCCAAGTCCCCCATGAGGCCGTTCTCGGGCGCCGTTTTCGGCGGGCTCGCCAAGTCGGCCAGATCATCGCGCAAAACCTTGCTCACAAGCGCATTATCAAAGGTTCTCCTCAGGCCTGCCGAATTACCGGCCACTTCTGGCTGCGCTGGTTTATCGATAGCTTCTCCCTCGGGAGCATGGGGCGCTTCCGGCTTGCCCGCTTTATCAGACCCATCCCTGTGCTCACGCACGGCGGCAAGGTCCGCAGCGAGCTTGGGCTTCGTCTGCACGGCATCGTCACTCTTTTTCGCGGCGGGCCAGGCAATGGCCAGTTCCGCACGATGCGCAATCTCTTCATTGCGCGGACGTAGCGTTACGACGATGCCGGTGTCCGTTGTATCCTCGCTGTAGGTGCATGGGGTTGTAAGATCAAGAACGACACGGGACACAAAGCGCGGGGTGAGGGCGAAGACACTCGAGCGCACAGCGGAAACGAGGGGGCTGCCGCCCGTAATGGCTTTGTCTCCTGCTTCGAGGAGAAGGGCGTTATCCAGATCGCAGACAAGCCGGCTTCCGCCGTCGAGTGCAAATACTTCGTATGCGCCCGCCGCCGATCGGTCCAGCGTGACACGGGTAACGCCGCCAGCGTCCCGGGCTGTAAGGCCCGTGAGAGTATCGGCTTCCAGCGCCCGCGCGCGCATGGCAGCCTGCGCATCGGCGGGCACGCGGTCGTTCATGGCCGCCCGCACCACCTCCTGTTTTGCCGCGTCCTCACGCCCGGACTGGGCCGGCGCGCAAGCGCACCACCCGGCGCAGGCGGCGGCCAGCAAGAGGACGGGAGTGTATCGTGTGCGGAACATAGCTCGCTACTCCTTTAGTGGCACGGGAATCAGCTTGTCTTCGTAGCGGAAGATAACTTTGTCTGCTTCTATTCGCTCTACTTGTACGCCATCGGGATACACGTACCCGGGATATACCGGTTGATCGTCGACGATAGCGTAGCGCGCATTCTCGTTGCCTATAATGCCACTCACAACCTTGTTCGTGGGACTGATAACTGGCAGTGCCGCCGCTGTACGGTCTGTCCCCGGGCCGCCGGGCCGCATCATTTCGTCGCGAACGAGGGGCGCCATCGGGTCCCGGCCGGGTGATTCGGGGTAGCGGAAACTGACCCGCTGGATCCGCGAGATGAGTTGGTCGAGCGCATCCGGGTCCATGGGGCGGTAATCTTCTTCCCCGTCCGAAGGACGCTGGGCGCCGGCTCTCGAATCGGGCGGCGTGTCCGCGGCCGGCGCCCTGGGCGCCGGGCTCTCCGCCGCTGGCGTTTCCGGGACAGCCGGGGGCGTGCGCATACGGACCACTTGAAAAACGATGACGCCTATCAGGATCGCCCCGAAAACGGCGAGCACAATTATCTGTTTTTTTTGCTCGTTCACGGTGTGCCTGCCTTGGCGGTTTGCGTGCGGCGCGTTTCTTCGAGGAATCGGAACGTGTTTACCACGAACTCGGCCTGGCTAATTCCCGCCTCCTGATACTCGATGTCGATATCGTCCACGCGCACGTAGCGTTCATAGCGCTCGAGATCGTTGATAAAACGCAAAATCATATGGAACTGGCCACGCGCGGTGACCGTGTAGGGCGAGGTAATCTTGTCCACATCGCGCTCGGGATCGCCCGGATCGAACTTGAGCGCGAGATCGTGGTTGTTGCCGATTTCCTCGAGCGTGGTCAGGAATGTAAGAAACTCCTGCTCATCGGGCAGGCGATCCTCCAGTTGCTGGCTCAATTGATCCGCATAGTCTGACAATTCGCGCAACTGCTCGATGTTTTCCGCGTTGTGGCGCGCCGTCTGCAAACGGCGTTCTTCAGCCGCAAGCTGTTTGTCCAGCTCGGCCATGGTCTCCTCCTGTGCCCGGTACACAAGCATGTAGAAGGCCACGCCAAGCACAGCAATGATAGCCACGATAACGGCGACAAAAAGCCAGTCTTTCGGCGTGACGGCGCCTCTGAAGAACGCGAGCATCAGGAAGCTTCCTCCTGGTTCGTGTCCAGCTCACTACCGGACTCCGACTCGCCATCCTCTCCAGACCGGATACTGTATTGCAGGGTGAACTGCCGCACGGGATATCCGTTGTACTCCATGTCGTCCATCGTGAGGCTCTCGTACGGGAACATATCCGCGAAGACGGGGTCGAGCTGGGTTTGTAGAATGAGCGGGCTGACGCTGTAGCGCCCTTCTTCAGTTTCTTTGACGTAGCCGCGCAGATTGAGCCGGTGTTCCTTGGTACGGATAATCTCGACCTCCGGCCGTTGGGTGCGCTCGTCGATGACGGTGTTGCCCTCTTCATCCGTTACCACTTGGCGCAGAGTCTGCTCCTCGAGGGATACCCAGATGCGCTCATACCAGAAATTATCCGGCGTCAACTCGAGCAGGTGCGCCAATACCTCGGACCATATAATCCGGTTCTGGAGGATGTCCTCGATAACCTCGACCTTCGCCTGCAGGCGCTGTTCCTCGTCTTTCAGGCGCTCGTAGTCCGCAATGACGCCCTCGAGGCGTTGGAGTTCCTGTTGGATGCCCGTCAGGTGGTCATTGCGGCTGGCGATGGCCTGGCGCTGGTCAAGAAAAAGGTAGCCCATCGCGGCAACGGCCGCCGCAAGCGCGATAATGCTCAACGCATGCGGGAGTGGGCTGCGCTCCACCGGGCGCAGGGCATGGGGCAGCAGGTTTACGATAATCATAGCTCTGCCATCCCCCGTGCTCCCAAGCCCAAGGCCACCATGTACTGCGCCGGGTGCTCGCGCATGGGGCCGGTCAGGTATGCATCGGCCACGATGAGCGGCCCGGCAAGCGGGTTGGCCACCTCCACACTTTCGACATCCAATTCGTCCATGAGCGTTTCCCCGACAATCGGGATATGCGCTACGCCGCCGCTGAGAATGAGGCGGTTCACGGGCTGTTCGTAAAGCTGGTGCTCATAATAATCGAAGGAACGGCGAATCTCGGAGACCATGCGCCCGAGCGCGACGTTGAGTACTTCGGGCAGGGGACGTTGCGCGGCCGTGGTGGTGGTGGCCGATTGCGCTTCATCAAGACCGCCGAATTCGTCCTCGAGCGGATCGAGCAACGACCCCCCCCCCGACTCAACCGCTTCGGGCGGCGCCGGGGCCGGCGCCTGTGCATCCTCTTGCGGTTCGATACCGGCTTCCTGCAAGAGCTTCTCGGCCTCTTCCGGCGAGCAACGGCGGTCTTTGACGATCGCTTGAACGAGTTCGCGCGCGCCCCAGCTCACATCCCGGATGAAATTTGAAATACCGTCTTTCACAAAGTGGATGCTCGCCGAAGAGTGCCCGATGTTCACCAGCGCCACCGTCTCCCCTTCTCGGAGAATACCGCTCACTTCCGCAGCGTCCGCCAACGCGAGCGAGTCGACGGTGAGAACGCTGAATTGAATCTCCGCAGCCTGCGCCACCTGGACACGCGTGTCGATGACTTCGTGCTTGGCGGCCACGAGCAGCATCTTCAACTGGCGGCTGCCCCCCTCTTCAACCTCGGCGAGGCAGGTGCTGTCGAGAAATACCTCGGAAAGGTCGTAAGGGATGTTCTGGCCCGCCTCCCGCTGGACAGCGGCATCCAACTGGTCGGGCGGCGTATCGGGCAGTCGCGGATAACGCACTACCACTGTCTGGCCGGGCAACGCCCCAACGAGCAGCGAATTCTGGAAAGCGAGGGGCTCGAGCGCCAAGCGCACTGCCGAGGACAGCGCACCGACCGCGTCGTTGTTGTACAGGTTGCGGTCCACGAGCGCGTAGCCCACTTCGTCTACGCAAAGCCCCGCCCCCGAGCGCGACATCTGCACGGTCTTCACTGAGTGGTTGCCGATGTCGATGCCAATGGCCTTTTTGGGCTTCGTAAAAAGCACGCACGCTACTCCGTTTTCAGCCTGGGGCGATCCCGGCCGCTACGTTTGCTGCATTGTAATAGATTATCGCACCCTTCTTGACCCCACCTGCATAACCACATCATCTCCCACTTTCTATGCAGGCTAGCAAAAATCTAATTATCTGTCAATACTTTATCACACCGCCCCATGAGCGCCAAGTCAAACTGCGCACATGCCCGCCATTCCCGGCAATCATGTTGCCACATTATCTTACGATACTTGCTGGTGGCGGCCGAAAAGCAACGCAGGTAGTAGGGCGTCTCATGTATGCGGCATTCGGCTGCGTAATTACTTGACGCGCCCCGTTTGTACCTTCACTTGGCATGTCTCCATTATACGCAGCATTAGATGCTTTGTCAAGAGATTAGATATGACAAAAGTGAGCGGGGCCTTAGGCCCCGCTCCTAGTACTCCCCGCCTGTGCCGCTGAGCGAGAAGCTTTATGGACCTAGTTCCTCCTAGGTGGGTGTCCTCACGGTAGCCGTCCGACTTCCCCTCGAGGAGGCGTGCCGTAGGCTACGCAAATTTTGGACTCCCATATCCACATTAAGGTACAAAGCTTCTGCGCCACACGAACACCGCAGGGAAATCCGGATTCACTTCATGTCGGCCGTATGGTAACATCGCCCTTGGGAAAAGTCAACTTGCGGCGACGGAAATGCAATGAATCCATTGCTTTGTACGCACCGGCAGGCGCGCGCGGCCCCCCTCTTTACCCGCCACCAAACACGCAACCATCAGGCACTGGGCAGCCGGGAAAGCTCGAGGCCCAGAAAAACCGTTTGGGTGCTGGACATTCGAAACGCCCGCCGCGATTACTTGGGCAGCCTTACAAAGGAGCACAAGAAGGCGCCTCAGCGTCTTCTTCCAATCGGCTTGGTACGCGCCGCACTGGCCTCCTGCACAAGGCTGCTTTCAGAAGGAATGATTCCAGGGCTATACTTGTTTTCTTTGTTTAGGTGGTCCGTAAACGCGGGTCACTGCGCGGCAGTGGAGAATGGGGCACCGTCAGATTCTGCCGTGCTGCGGGAACAGATGAGCACGTCTCAAGCGTTTGATATGCGTAACAAAATGCACTACAATCTGGAAACTCGAAAATCTATGCGCTGGGGTCTGCGCGAGGTAAAGGGATGAGCAGTAAAGAGCACGCCGTACACAGGCAAGAAGAAGAAGCCGCTGTCTTCAAGACGAAGGAGGGAAAAAAGCTATTCCACCTTCCGCGCCGGGTGACTTCCACCCTGCGCCGCTGCCGGGAGAGTGAATCCTGCCGCGCAGTATCGCAGGAAGCCGTGAAATATCTCTGGGCGGCCTTTCGGGCGGATGACGGGGAGAGCCTGGATGCGGATGGCTGGATGAACGTGGTGGATGAAGCCGCCTCGCTGGGCCTGACCTTTATCGTATTCAGCCTCGAGGGGCCGTTGAGCGCGAATCCCTCAGTCATCAAGGTAGCTGGCTGGGCCCAGGAGGCCTACGGTATTACAGTCGGCATTCACACGGAGCAGACCTCGTTCACGAACGAAGAGGTGGAAGCGCTGCTGCAGCTCGACTGCGAAAAGCTGCGGTTGTACAGCCCGCGCGACAACCTCGATCATGTGCGCCACCTCGAGACCAAGGGCATCCGCGTCGCCCCGGCCGACCCGCGGGGAACACGCGCCAATCCGGAACCCTGCTGCGAACTGCCCCGCAAGATGTTGTTTGTCGACCGGCACGGCACCATGTACACGTGCAAGTATGTCAAAGACAACGAGAACTTCCACGTGGGCCATGTGTGCGAACGTACCTTCAAGGATGTCGTGGCCGACCCGAAGCGGCCGAGCAGTGTGCCGCAAGACGTACCCTTTATAGAACACGGCTGCGACGGCTGCCCGCCCATCCTCGACGATGAAGAAAGCTAGGGTCCGGCTGGGCCGGTTTTCGTTGTTTCATGCAAGAATGCATCGGAAATAATTTTCGTGCCTGATCCCACAATGGATCCCAGCGCTATCCGAAGCCGTGCATGCCGACCATTTTTCGCCTTTGAAATTGCCGCGGCAGCACTGGGAGTGGAGACCTTGGGCTACGGTCAAGAGTGCCCGAGCCTCCTGCAACAGGCCATCCAATTGAACGCATGTGCCGCCACCGGCCAGCAGGTCGAAACCATCTCCCCCTCAGAAGAAGTGGGCCAAGGCGCCCCAGCCCCGCGCGGAACGCTAAAAGATGTCACCACGTCCATACCGTGACCCTGGCATCGTGGCGGCAGCGCCAGGGCCTTTCAGACAATCTGCCAGCACCGTCTGGTGGACCTTGCCCCACCGCTGCCCCACGCTCCATACTGGTTGAAACACGGCACTTCTATTTTTCAGAGGAGGGATCATCCCCATGCGGCGCCCCTTTTATCTATCCATTGCCCTTATCATCTTTGCGCTGGTGAGCATTCCTCACGCACAGGCCGCGCCCGATCCCGCGGCGATTGCCAGTGTCGAGGATGATCCCGGCCTCCCCCGGGTGCTGCTCATCGGCGATTCGATCTCGATCGGCTACACCCTGGCCGTGCGCGACTTGCTCGCGGGTAAGGCCAACGTACACCGTATCCCCATAAACGGTGGACCCACCAGTCGCGGCCTCGAGCAAATCGATGCATGGCTGCAAGACGGCGCGTGGGACGTGATCCATTTCAATTGGTTTTCTATTGCCCGTTTCGATCTTTCAGACGCTAACGCGGGCGTTGCCCGCAACCCAAGGATCGAAAGGCGTGTTCCCCGGTTGTTGGTTTGTGGTTCAGGACGGCTTGGGATTTGGAGCTT
>CAZMVU010000171.1:0-10892 GCA_964569295.1 uncultured Nitrospirales bacterium | reverse complement strand
AACAACCGGGGAACACGCCATTCGATCCTTGGGTTGTGGGCGCAGCCCACGTTGGATAGTAGCTGAAAGGAGCGCCGGGAGCAACTCGATACCTCTAGAATTCCCGCAAGCAGCCCCCCTACCGGATCTCGAGCATGCGGTCGATGGGGCGTTTGGCGCGGGCGATGATGTCTTCGGGCAGCTCGACCTGGAACTGAAGTTTCTTCAGGCCTTCGAGGGTGTCCTCGAGGGTGATGGTGTTCATGTGTTTGCAACGGAGGCTGCACGCGCGCACCATCTCGCGGTGGGGAAATTCGGCGGCGAGGTTGTCGCCCATGGAACACTCGGTGAGCAGTGCATAGCGGCGGTTGTCTTCGGTATTGCGCGCGAAGTCCACCATTTTTTTGGTACTGCCCGATACGTCCACCTTCTCGATGATTTCCGGGGGACACTCCGGGTGCGCGAGGATGACGGCGTCGGGGTATTGCTTGCGGATGTTCTCGACATCCTGCACGGTGAACAGCTCATGCACTTCGCAGCGTGCGTGCCAGCCGATGACGCAGGGCTCGTCTTCGCCCACGCCCTGTGCGGCCGGATCATTGCCGGCCATGACGAAGGGCACGCCGAGCTCGTGGGCCGTATTGTGCGCGAGGAATTCGTCGGGCAGAAAGATAACGCGCTTGTGCCCCTGGTCTAACAGATGCTGAACCACCTTGTCCGCATTGCCCGAGGTGCAGCAATAATCGGACTCCGCCTTGGTGTCGGCGTAGGTGTTGACATAGGTCACGACGGGTGCGCCGGGGTACATCGCCTTGAGGTTGCGTACATCTTTTGCGTCGATGCCCGCCGCCAGCGAGCAGCCCGCCTCGCGCGACGGCACGATCACGGTCTTCTGGGGGTTGAGAATCTTGGCGGTTTCGCCCATGAACCACACGCCGCAAAACACGATGACATCCGCGTCGGTCTCTGCGGAGATGGCGCTCAGTTGCAGCGAGTCACCGGTGTAGTCCGGCACACTGTGGTAGAGGGCGGGCTCCATGTAGTTGTGGCCGAGGATGACGGCGTTTAACTCATGTTTCAGGAGGTTGACCTCATGCGCGACTTTGGCCTTCAACTCGATCTCGAAATCGGGGATGATCCCGTGGAGCCGTGTGCGCATTTGGTTGAGGGTCTCGGTATAAGAGACTGCCGGTTGGGTATGTGCTTCTTGCGTCATATGGCCTCACTCGCCTGTGACGGCGGAATCGCTGCGCCGGTTCTTCCCAGTACCACCACGTACCATAGTTGGAAAACGCTGTAATCCTGCGGCTTGTTGACGAAAAACTCGAATTTATCGTATCGCAAGATTAGCATGTACACGCCGCGCGGTTCCAATAGGGCGCGCTGCAACGGAAGCCCCAGCCATCCCCTTGTGCTGCGGCTCATTCCGTCGAGATGGTTTCGTTCTCGCCTTCGATGGCGGCGACGAGGGCATGCCACGCGAGGGTGGCGCATTTGATGCGCACCGGGAACTCGCGCACGCCGCTGAAGACCCGGAGCTTGCCGAGGGCGTCTTCGTCCACGGGTGCTTCCACGTCATCGGTTATCATGTCGTGGAACTTCTGGAAGAGCGCGCGGGCCTCCTGCACGGTCTTACCTTTGAGGGTGGTGGACATGACGGAGGCGGACGATTTCGAGATGGCGCAGCCGGCCCCGCTAAAGCCGATGTCGCTTATGGTATCGCCGTCGAGCTTGACGTACACCGTGAAATGGTCGCCGCACAGGGGGTTGTAGCCCTCGATCTTGTGGTCGGCGTCTTCGATGACCTTGAAGTTGCGCGGGTTCTTGTTGTGGTCGAGGATGACCTGCTCGTATAAGGCGCGTGCGTCGGACATCAGCCGAATACCTCATTGACTTTCTCGATGGCCGCCGCGAGCGCGTCGAGCTCTTGCTTGGTGTTGTACAGGCCCACGGATGCGCGGGCGGTCGCGGGCACGCCGAAGCGCTGCATGACCGGTTGTGCGCAGTGGTGTCCCACGCGCACGGCCACGCCCTCCTCATTGAGAATCTGGCCGATGTCGTGGGGGTGGGCGCTGTCCATGGTAAAGCTGATAACGCCCGCCTTGTCCGGAGCGGTGCCGATCAAGTGCACGCCGGGGATGGCGCTTAAGAGCCGGGTTCCGTAGTCGAGCAGCGATTTCTCATGTGCGGCGATGGCCTCGATGCCCACACCCTCGAGATACTTCACCGCGGCGCCGAGGCCGATGACCCCCTCGATGTGCGGGGTGCCCGCCTCGAACTTGTGGGGCAGGTGGTTGTACACGGTCTTCTCGAAGGACACCGAGAGGATCATGTCGCCCCCGCCCTGATACGGCCCCATGGACTCGAGCAGATCGATCCGCCCCCACAACACGCCGATGCCGGTGGGGCCGTACATCTTGTGGCCGCTGAAGGCGAAGAAATCGCAATCGAGCTCCTGCACGTTGACCGGCATGTGCGGCACCGACTGGGCGCCGTCCACCAGTATCCTCGCGCCCACGGCATGGGCCTTGGCGGCGATTTCCTTCACGGGGTTCACCGTACCCAGCGCGTTCGACACCTGCACCACGCCCACGAGTTTCGTGCGCTCGGTGAGCATGTCGTCGAGGGCGTCCATATCGAGCGCGCCATCGTCGTGGATGGGCACGATGCGCAAGGTGGCGCCGGTGTCGTTGCACAGCATCTGCCACGGCACGATGTTCGAGTGGTGCTCCATGTGCGTGATGAGCACCTCGTCGTCCGGGCCGATGTGCTCGCGCCCCCAGGTCTGGGCCACGAGGTTGATGCCTTCGGTCGTGCCGCGCGTAAACAGAATCTGGCAGCCCACGGGACTCCCTATGAACCGGGCGATGCGGTCGCGCGCTTCCTCGTAGCGGTCCGTGGCCACCTGGCTCAGGTAGTGCACGCCGCGGTGGACGTTCGCGTTTTCCTTGGTGTAGTACCGGTGGATCGCGTCGATTACCGCGTTGGGCTTCTGCGTAGTGGCGGCGTTGTCGAGGTAGGCGATGGGCCGGTCCTTGTAGCGCACCTCGAGGATGGGGAAGTCGCGGCGCACGCGGGCCACATCGAACGCGGAGAGGGCCGCTTCGTTCACGCTATGTGCCGGAGTGGTCGCCATAAGGTTGCCTGTAGGGTCAAGGGCGCGCTAATACTGCCGCGCCTTGTTTTTGGGGCTGTACTTATCGAAAACATACGCGTCCAGGGCATCGCGCAGGGGTTCCAGATCTACTTCACCCACGATCTCGTCCGCAAACCCATAGGTTAGCATACCGCGTGCGGTGGCTTCATCAATACCACGGGATCGAAAGTAGAAAATGACCTGCTCGGGCGGCGCGCCGACGGTGGCGCCATGGGTGCACTTCACGTCATCGGCGTAGATTTCGAGCTGGGGCTTCGTGTCGATGGTCGCCTTCTCGTTCAGCAGCATGTACTGGCTGAGTTGGTCCGAATCGGTCTGCTGCGCATCAGGGAGCACGTGCACCTTACCGAGAAACACGCCCTTGCTCGTGCCGTCGAGAATGCCCTTGTAGGCAATCCGGCTGTTGCAGTGGGGTTTCGCGTGGGTCACGTGGACCATGTTGTCCACGAGCCGGTCCTGGTCGTTCGTCACCAAACCATGCAGATTGCACGCCGCGGCCTCGCCATCGAGGTTTATGCACAACTGGTTGCGCACGATCTGCCCTTCGAGGCTGAACGCGAACGACGTGTACCGGCTGTCGCGATCCTGATGCACCTCGGCGGTGGCCAGGTGATAGCCGTTCTCGCCCTCGCGCACGATCTTGTAACGGTTGATCGACGCGTTCGGCATGAGCGCCGTCTCGACCACGACATTGTTGAAGTAGGCGGTGGCGCCGGCGGTGCTCACGTAGGACTCGACGATCGCCGCCTGGGACCCGGTGTCCGCCACGATAAGGTGACGCGGATTCGATGCGGTATTCTCGGCGCGCTGAGCGGAGGTGAGGAACACGAGGTGGATAGGCCTATCAACCTTCGTGTTCTTCGGGATGTAGACAAACGCGCCGTCCTGCAGGAACGCATTGTTCAGGTGCGTGAAGGCGTTGCGATCGCCCAGGTGCTTGTTGAGGTGCTGTGTGGCCGCCGGGTTGTCGCTCACGAGCGCATCCCACAGGCTGCCGGCATACGCGCCGTCCGGCAGGCCCTCCAGACACGACAGATCTTGCGCGTAGTAGCCGTCGACGAAGACCAGCTCGATCCAGTCTGGCGCGCCGTAGCTGAACGGCGCAATGTCGCCGCGCTCGAGTCCGTGCCCGGTGGGGACGACAAGGGTCTCGAACCGGGTATTGACTATCTTGGCTATGTTGGTCTGGCGCCATTCCTCCATTTTTGTGTGGGGGAACGGCGTCTTGCGGAACATTGCCGCGCCGGTAGTGCGCACATCACGCACCACCTCAGGCACGCCGGGCCCTTCGAGCCGCGCAATATCGCCAAGGTAGTGTTGTTTATCGTGTTGTTCAGCCATGGTGCTGGTTTCTTTCCTGCGGCGTTAGGCGGAAGCGGCCGCGAATTCTTCTTTCACCCAGTCGTAGCCCTTTTCCTCGAGTTCGAGCGCCAGTTCCGGGCCGCCGGACTTTACGATCTGGCCCGCCACAAGCACATGCACATAGTCCGGCTTGATGTAGTTCAAGAGGCGCTGGTAGTGGGTGACCAGGATGAACGCGCGCTTGGGCGAGCGCAGCTTGTTCACGCCGTCCGCCACAACGCGCAACGCATCGATGTCGAGGCCCGAGTCGGTCTCGTCGAGGATGGCGAGGCGCGGCTCCATGACAGCGAGCTGAAGGATTTCGTTGCGCTTCTTCTCACCGCCGGAGAAGCCGTAATTCACGAAGCGGCCGGCTAAGCTCGGGTCGATATTGATGTGTGCCATCTTCTCCTTCAACAATTCCTGAAAGTCCATGGCGTCCAGTTCGTCCATGCCATGGCTCACGCGTATTTCGTTGAGGGCGGCCTGCAGGAAATAGCTGTTCGTGATGCCGGGAATCTCGACCGGATACTGAAAGGCGAGGAAGAGCCCGAGGCGTGCGCGTTCTTCGGCGGGCATCTCGATGAGATTCTCGCCGAGGAAGGTCACGGTACTCTTCTTCTCGTCGACCTCGTAGGCCGTGTTGCCCGCCAGCACGCCGGCGAGTGTGCTCTTGCCCGAGCCGTTGGGCCCCATGATCGCGTGGACCTCGCCTTCCTTCACATCGAAGTCGATCCCGCGGAGGATTGCGTTGCCGTCCACGGACGCGTGCAGGTTCTTGATACTGAGCATTATCCGACACTCCCTTCGAGACTGACGCCCAAAAGCTTGGTCGCCTCGACGGCGAACTCCATGGGCAGGTGTTCAAATACTTCTTTACAGAATCCGTTGACGACCATCGAAATGGCATCCTCCGGCCCGATCCCGCGGGACTGGCAGTAGAAGAGCTGATCCTCGCTTATCTTCGAGGTGGAGGCTTCGTGTTCGACGGAACTCGTCGTGTTGCGCACGTCGATGTAGGGGAAGGTGTGCGCACCGCACTCGCTACCGATGAGCAGCGAGTCGCACTGGGTATAGTTGCGGCTGTTGACTGCCTTCGGCATGGTGCGCACCAGCCCGCGGTAGCTGTTCTGGCTGCGGCCGGCGCTGATCGTCTTCGAAATGATCGTGCTCTTCGTGTTCTTGCCAAGGTGGAGCATCTTCGTGCCGGTGTCGGCCTGCTGCATGTTGTTGGTCATGGCCACCGAGTAGAATTCGCCCACCGAATTGTCGCCCTTGAGGATGCAACTCGGGTATTTCCAGGTGATGGCGGAGCCCGTCTCGACCTGGGTCCACGAGATGCGGCTGTTGTCGCCCAGACAGTTGCCGCGCTTGGTGACGAAATTATAAATGCCGCCCTTGCCGTTCTCATCGCCGGCGTACCAGTTTTGCACGGTCGCATAGCGGATGGTGGCGTCCTTGTGCGCGATGAGCTCGACCACGGCGGCGTGAAGCTGGTGCTCCGAGCGCATGGGTGCGGTGCAGCCCTCGAGGTAGCTCACCGTGGCCCCTTCGTCGGCGATGATGAGCGTGCGCTCGAACTGGCCGGTGTCCTGCGCGTTGATGCGGAAGTAGGTGCTCAGGTCCATCGGGCACTTCACGCCCTTGGGCACATAGACGAACGAGCCGTCGGAAAAGACCGCCGCGTTGAGCGCCGCGTAATAATTGTCGCCCTGGGGCACCACGGAGCCGAGGTACTTCTTCACCAGATCGGGGTGGTCGCGCAGGGCCTCCGAGATCGAGCAGAAGATGACCCCCTTCTTCGCGAGGATATCCTTGTGCGTCGTGGCCACGGACACACTGTCGAATACCGCATCCACGGCCACGCCCGCCAGGCGCTTCTGCTCATCGAGCGGAATGCCCAGCTTCTCGAAGGTCTCGAGCAGCTTGGGGTCCACCTCGTCGAGACTCTTCGGGCCGTCGTCTTTCTTCTTCGGCGCCGAGTAGTAGCTGATGGCCTGGAAATCCGGCTCGGTATACTTCAAATGGGCCCAGTCCGGATCCTTCATCGTGAGCCAGTTGCGGTAGGCCTTCAGGCGCCACGCGGTCATCCACTCGGGCTCGTTCTTCTTCGCCGAGATGACGCGGACCACATCCTCGTTGAGGCCCTTATCGATGGTTTCCGACTCGATATCGGTCGACCATCCGTATTTGTATTGACGGTTCGCCAGGTCGGCGACCTCGCGGTTGCTTTGCTCGACGCGGCTGCCCGCGTACTTGGCGCCTTCTAAGGTGTTGGGATCTTCCGGCATATACCTTATCTCCTCGGCTATGCAGGGGAACTGACCACGCCCCCGTACACAGCCCCTTTACGTCTGAAAATGTGACCCCGGCAGCGTGTCCTGTGCGGCGGACAACCCCGTTCGGCTTTGGCCGCCCGCGAACACCGCCTGATTCGGCCCGCGCCGGCAACTTCATGCGCCATCCCCATCGGGAACGCTGCGACAGGCCGCGTCTATCTGCGCGCCCGCCTATACATAGTCAAGAAACAGCCGGCTGCCGTGCGTTATGCCCACGGCGCTTGACGGTTTGCCCGGAGGGGATGGGCCGATGACCTGCTCCTGCCGTGCAACTTAAAGAACACGAATGGTTTAGGCATTTATTCCCAGCCCTTGTTCGCCAGTTTTACGCTGTTGGGAAAACAAGGGGAAATCAAAGCCGTGCGGCCGCCACCCCGTTCAGCCGGGAAAAGACTCAGCCGATGAGCCGCCACAAGCGCCCAAAGAAACCCGGGGCCGGTATTTTTACCGGCAGGGCGCCCTCTTCGGCGGGCATGGGCGGCGGCACCGCGGTGACGTGCACAAACGCGGCGGTGATATTGTCCGTGCCCCCCGCATCGAGGGCATGGCTTACCACCATCTGGGCCGCCACGCCCAGATCCTTCTGCCCGACTATGCGGTGCAGCATCTTGTCCCCCACCATGTTCGAGAGCCCGTCGGAACACAGAATCAGGGTATCGCCCCGTTGCAGGCGCACGCGGAACATGTCGACCTGCACGGCCTCCTTGATCCCCACCGCGCGGGTAATGAGGTTTTTCATGGCGTGGTTGCGTGCTTCCTCCTCGGTGATGAGGCCGCACCGCATCTGTTCCGCTACGAGCGAATGGTCATGTGTGATCTGAATAAGGTCGATGCCGGGCCGCTTAAGGTAGACCCGGCTGTCCCCCACCTGGGCGACATACCCCCACTCGCCGCGCACCAACAGTGCGGAAATGGTCGTGCCCATGCCGGACAATTCGGGATCGTTCTCCGACTCCTGGAACACCTTGAGGTTGGCATTCTCGACGGCCTCCCGCAGGGCATCGGGATTGGCGGCATCGGGATTGCGGTAGTGGGCGTTGGTCGTCTGGCTAAGGGCCATGTGACTGGCGCACTCGCCGGCGCGCGCCCCGCCCATGCCATCCGCGACCGCGATCAAATACCCGCGGCGCCGGGCAAGTTCCTCCTGCTCCGGCACACATAAGAGGCAGGCGTCCTCATTGTTCTCCCGCTTATGCCCCACGTCCGATATGAGGTAGGCGCGCAGATAATCACCCGTCCATGCGTGCTCGAAGCGCTTCGCGCTTACCGGCCCACACACGGTTCGGGCTATGTGCTCTTGCATATCCAACCCAGGTATCTTACTAATTGCCCTGTGGCCGCGGAGCCCCGCGCACCGGTCATACCGGCACGCGCCGGCTCACGCAGACGATGGCACAGCCGTATACGTAAATGCAACGCGCGTTGCAAAATGCCCCGGCGGTAAACGCGCGCAAGGCGATCACCGCCGGGTACATGCCAGATACAATGGGAAAGGCGGGCGGCCGCTAAGCGCGCCCCGTTCAGTTGGCCTTACGGCCTTTCGTCCCCGTGGTGGACTTTACCCGCTGGCTTTCCGGCACCTTCGGGCGCAGTGCGCGCACCTGTTCACCGGCTCGCCACATCTCCGAGTTATGAATTTCGTCGAGCTCTTTCTTGAGCTTCTCGCGGTAGTTGACCGAGCCCGTGCTGCGCAGCACGCGTTTGGTCTCCTCGCCCGTTTTCACGCGCTTGTACAACTCACGGAACACGGGCATGACCGCCTTCTTGAACTTCGGCTTCCAATCCAGCGCGCCGCGTTGCGCGGTGGCCGAACAGTTGGCGTACATCCAGTCCATGCCGTTCTCGTCTACCAGGCGGATGAGGCTCTGCGTAAGCTCCTCGACCGTCTCGTTGAAGGCCTCGGACGGACTGTGCCCATTCTTGCGCAGCGTGTCGTACTGGGCTTCCATGATGCCGGCCAGCGCCCCCATGAGCACGCCCCGCTCGCCTGTGAGATCACTGAACACCTCGTGTTCGAACGTGGTCGGGAAAAGGTAGCCCGAGCCGATGGCGATACCCAGTGCAATCGCGCGCTCTTCCGCCCGGCCCGTAAAGTCCTGGTGCACCGCGAAGCTCGAGTTGATCCCCACCCCGTTCAGGAAGTTGCGGCGCACCGATGTGCCCGACCCCTTGGGCGCCACCATGATCACGTCGACGTTTTCCGGCGGGATCACCTTGGTCTGATCCTTGTAGACAATCGAGAAGCCATGGGAAAAATAGATCGCATCGCCCGCGTGCAGGTGCTTCTTGATCTTGGGCCACAGCTTCTTCTGCGCCGCATCCGACACGAGATACTGCACGATGGTAGCCCGCTCCACGGCTTCCTCGATCTCGAAGAGGGTTTCGCCCACTTTCCAGCCGTCCTTCTTCGCGCGATCCCAGTCCTGCTTGAATTCCTTTGCCTGGCCGATAATCACATCGAAGCCGTTGTCGCGCATGTTCAGGCTCTGCGCCGGTCCCTGCACGCCATAGCCGATGACCGCCACGGTCTCTTTCTTGAGCACCGAGCGCGCCTTCTTCATGGAAAACTCCTTGCGCGTGATAACCTCTTCCTTCACGCCGCCAAAATCGATCTTCATAGGTAACCAACCTCCATTTTGCCGCTCCTGCGGCGGCCTGCTTGGGCTGCGGAGCAGCGCAATTGGGCCGCCCGAACATGCAACAAGCTATTATCCTCCCGAGAAAAGACTGTTATAATACGCAAAAAGATAGCCAACGTGCAAATCATGGGCAGGATTTCAAGGCGGGATTTCCCCTGGCCGCACGGCCGGCGGCTCCTACGGTGTCATCGGCCGCTACATCCTTGACACGCCTCACAAGAATCTGCTAACCTCCCTGCTACGTCCGCCAGCAGGCGGTCGTTTTTTCTCACGCCCGGCTGGCGTAGCTCAGTTGGTAGAGCAGCTGACTTGTAATCAGCAGGTCGGGGGTTCGAATCCCTTCGCCAGCTCCAGGCTTACGCCGGCCCGGAGCAATGGCGCACACATAGCAGGACACCCCGTGGTGGGTTGCCCGAGCGGCTAAAGGGGGCGGGCTGTAAACCCGCTGGCGAAAGCCTACGTTGGTTCGAATCCAACACCCACCACCATTTGGTTTGTAAAGCGGCGCCCGGCGCCGCATGACGATATCCGCTTACGTAGCGGGAATAGCTCAGTTGGCAGAGCATCAGCCTTCCAAGCTGAGGGTCGCGGGTTCGAGCCCCGTTTCCCGCTCCAGAAAAGAAAAGGATGCTTCGCGTTTACGCGGAGGCGCCTCATGATTGACAACGAGAAACAGCCCGCGCGGCAGCAGATACTTCTCACAGAATACCAAGAGGCAATGGCCAGTCAACGGGATAATACCCGCTTGGTCTACTCCTGGACTGGGAATATCGTGCTGATTCTGTCCACAGGGTTGTTTGTTGTCGGTGCGCGCACAAACATGCCAGTACCGTTTTTTGCAGCTATGGCGTTGGCTATCCTGCTGATGGCTGTGTGGTGGGGCATGACAGAAACCTTTGTCGGCTACATTGTGCAGCGCATCAGGCGGATCGCGGAAATCGAAGAAGAATTGGGAATGCGCCTCATGAGTAGCGCAGGAGAAGAGATAAGAAGACGCGGCTGGAAAGGACGCTTCCTCGAAGCGCGCACCTATATTCGCGGTTTCTTGGTGGTCTACCTGATTCTCTGGGGCGCCTTGGCAATTTTCAAGTTCGCCCTGTAACATAGCGTTAGAATTTGTTGAGGTAGCAAGCGAAGAATGCAACTTGCACTCGACGTTATCGGGGGCCCGCGTAGCTCAGTTGGTAGAGCACCTCCATGGTAAGGAGGGGGTCAGCAGTTCGAGTCTGCTCGTGGGCTCCACTTTTGCATGATGTTATACAACGCGAGCGCCCATGGGGGCGCGCGAAAACCACGCGAAAATACTAGACAGAGCGCAATCAGTGGCACAGCCGCCTGCGGCACCCAGGGCATCAGTCGGCAGCGGAAGGAGTGAAAACACCCATGGCCAAGCAAAAGTTTGAACGCAACAAGCCGCATGTGAACATCGGCACGATT
>CAZMVU010000170.1:0-10910 GCA_964569295.1 uncultured Nitrospirales bacterium | reverse complement strand
GCTTGCTCACAACTGGCACGAAGGAACCAAAACATCGGTAGTAGAAGAACTGCACTCATTGTTAGTCCTTCAGACGGCCGCTGTATTTGCGTCTGCATCCGCATAGTGCGATCTTAGCCGATATTCCGCGCTGCTGCAATACCGCCCGTCCCGCGTTACACCCCGGTATGCCCGAAGCCGCCTTCGCCGCGGGAGGTGGGGGGGAGGCTGCCGCATTCTTCCCACACCGCGTGCGATACCGGCGCCACGACAAGCTGCGCGATGCGCTCGCCCCGCTTCACGGAAAAAGGTTCGTGGCCGTGGTTGATGAGGATCACGCGGATTTCGCCGCGGTAGTCGGCGTCGATGGTGCCTGGCGTGTTCACCATCGAGATGCCATGGCGCACGGCGAGGCCGCTGCGGGGGCGCACCTGGGCCTCGTAACCCGGCGGCAATGCAATGCGGATGCCAGTGGGCACGAGGGCGCGCTCGCCCGGCGCCAGGGTCACCGCTTCCGTTACGGCGGCGCGCAGGTCCATCCCAGCGCTATGCGCGGTTTCATAGGCGGGCAGCGGCAAATCCTCGCAGCCCGGCATGCGTGCGATGGGTATGGTCACCGGCGGGTTCACAAGGCGAGTCCCCTATCGACGGTTTGCGCCTCGGCCGGGCCCAGTATGAGGAGGGCACAGTTGTCTTTGGTGAACGTGCGGCGTGCCAGCGCGTTGATTTCCCCGGCTGTGACCGCTTCGATATGGTCTATGAGTTCCTCGACGGGCAAAATGCGCCCGTAGTAGAGCATCGAGCGCGCCATGCGCGCCATGCGTGTGAACGAGCTCTCGAGCGCCATGAGCAGGCCGCCCTTGAGCTGTTCCCGGTTTGCCGCGAGTTCCGCATCGCTCACCGGTTCATCACGCATGCGTAGCAATTCCTCGCGCGTGATAGCGAGCGTGCGCGCGATGTTCTGCGGTGCCACGCCCACATAGATGCCGAATACCCCAGCGGTCAGGTAGGCCGATTGAAAACTGTAGATGGCGTAAGCCAGGCCTTCCTGTTCGCGCACGCGGTCGAACAGGCGCGATGTTGATCCGCCCCCCAGGGTATTGCTCAGCAACTCGAAGGTGTAGCGTTCGTGCGCCGTTGCCGGCACGCCCGGAAAACCGATGCACACATGCGACTGCGCAATATCCCGGTGCATATGCTGGGTCCCGCTATGAAAGGCCGGGGGAGTGGGCCGCGGCGCCGTATCGCCGTGTGGCAAGGCGCCAAAGCACTCTGCGATTTGATTGGCAACCGCTTCTTCATCGAAGTTACCCGCCACGGAGACCACCATGTTTTTCGGCCGGTACCACCGTTGTTGAAAGGCGCGTACATCGTCATACGTCAGGCGCGCCACGGAATCGGCGCTGCCTGAGACCGGCCGCCCCAAGGGATGGTCCGGCCAGTGTTGCAACGTGATCAGGTCGTGCGCGTATTCATCCGGCATATCTTCGATAGACGCGATTTCCTCGAGGATGACATTGCGTTCCTTCTCGAGATCGGCGAAGGTGGCATTTTGAATGATATCCGCCAGGACATCGATGCCGATATGCACATGCTCGGCGAGCATTTTTACGTAGATGCACGTGTACTCGCGCGAAGTGAAGGCGTTGAACTGGCCGCCCCGGCCCTCGACCTCTTGCATGAGTTGCTGCGCGGAGCGGGTGGTGGTGCCTTTGAATACCAGGTGTTCGAGAAAATGGGCGAGCCCCCCCTCGTGTTCTCGTTCCGCCGCCGACCCCGTTTTAATCCACACCCCGGCGGAATACGAATGCAGGTGCGGCAGACGCTCGAGTGTGACCGTGAGGCCGTTATCCAATGTGCGTACAGACACGCATTCTTCGGTATAGGCGCCGCTTGTCAAGGCGTTACTCCTGCGGCATAAGCCGCGTTTCAAAGACGGGAACGACAGCAGACGAATGATTGGTGACCCGGTGAATCCGGTTGGCGGCGCTGCTTCGCGGAGCAGGCGGTTGCGGGTTGTCCCTCTTTTCCGGCTGCGCGGTTTTGGCTTCTCTGTTCTCTTTACCAAGTGGGCAGCACCCTTTGACTCGCGGATGCGCCCGCATGGCGAATGCATGCGGTCTGGCGCTTCCCGTCACAGTGCAGCCAAACCTTTGTGCTTCGCAGGGTACAGGCGCCACCGCCGTATAAGCGATGGCGCCCGTAAGAAGTTGTTGCTGTTGTACGCGCTTGGCAGAGGGCGCCTGCGGTCCCGGGGCTAACGGCGCCCGCCGCCGCCGCTCCGGCCGCCGCTACGTCCGCCGCGGTCGCCGCCGCGTCCGCCACGGTCACGGTCGCCGCCACGTCCGCCGCGGTCGCCGCCACGTCCGCCGCGGTCGCCGCCGCGTCCGCCGCGGTCACGGTCGCCGCCACGTCCGCCGCTGCTGCTGACTTCACTGGCGTCCACACGGCCGAGCTCGACATCGGCCTGCACCTTCGACAGGTTCACACGGCCCATGCGGTCGATCTCGATGACCTTGATATCCACCTCATCGCCCACGTCGATCACGTCATTGACTTCGTTGACATGGCCGGGCGCGAGTTCGGAGATGTGGATCAGGCCTTCCTTGTTGCCGATGACGGTGCAAAAGGCGCCAAAGGGCATGATGCGGGTGATGCGGCCTTTGTATACCTTGCCCACTTCGACGTCGGCGGTAATCTCCTCGATGAGACTGATGGCCGCCTGTGCGCTCGGCTGGTCCACGGCCGCCACCTTCACCGTACCATCGTCCTGGATTTCGATCTCGGCGCCAGTCTCGGCCTGGATAGCGCGGATGACCTTGCCGCCCGGGCCGATGACGTCGCGGATTTTCTCCGGGTCGATGCTCATCGAGTAGATGCGCGGCGCGTAGGGCGAGATTTCCGTGCGTGGCTCAGCAATGGCCTCGGCCATTTTCTCGAGGATATGGTTGCGTCCCTCGTGCGCCTGTTGCAGCGCCTGGGTCATGACCTCGCGCGAGATGCCGCTGATCTTTGTGTCCATCTGGAAGGCGGTGATGCCGTTGGGCGTGCCGGTGACCTTGAAGTCCATATCGCCCAGGTGGTCTTCATCACCCAGGATGTCCGTGAGCACGCGCACTTCCTCGCCTTCCTTGATCAGCCCCATGGCGATCCCGGCCACCGGCGCCTCGATGGGCACGCCAGCGTCCATCAGGCTCAGCGAGCTGCCGCACACCGTGGCCATCGAACTCGATCCGTTGGACTCCGTAATGTCCGACACGATCCGGATTGTGTAGGGGAAGTCCTCCTGCTCTTCGTCCGGCGCCGCTTCCGGATCGGCGAAGGGCAACACGCTTTCCACGGCGCGCTCGGCCAGTTTGCCATGGCCGATCTCGCGCCGGCCCGGCCCCATGATGCGCCGCACTTCGCCCACCGACCAGGATGGGAAGTTGTAGTGCAGGAAGAACCGGCGGAAGCCTTCGCCCGTGATCTCGTCCATCTTCTGCTCATCCCGGCTGGTACCCAGCGTCGTGGTGACGACGGCCTGGGTTTCGCCGCGGGTGAAGAGGGCCGAGCCATGGGCACGGGGCAGGAATCCGACTTCGATAGTGATGGGCCGCACATCGGCGAGGCCGCGCCCATCCATGCGTTGGTTGGTCTCGATAACCGACCAGCGCATAATCTTCTTCTTCAGTTCGTTGTAGACCTTGCCGATGTCGCCGGCGCGTTCTTCATAAAGTTCCGCGCCGTATTTCTGTTCGAGCGCTTCGTGGACCTCCTGCTTGAGCGCGTCGATCGTTTCGTAGCGCTCCTGCTTGTCCATGATCTTGAGGATATCCTTGAGCCGGTCGCCCGCGATGGCGGCCACATCCTCGACCACTTCGGCAGGCGGTTCGGGCGCCTCGAAAGCCATCTTCTCGACGCCTGCGCGGTTGCGAAGCTCTTCAATGGCGGTGACGATATCCTTGATGTGCTTATGGCCGAACTCGAGCGCCTCGAGCATGGTTTCTTCACTCACCTCTTGCGCCGAGCCCTCCACCATCGCGATCGCGTCGGCCGTGCCGGCCATCACGATGTCGATGTCGCTCACCTCACATTCTTCGATGGTGGGGTTCACCACGAACTCACCCTCGATGCGCCCGACGCGTACGGCGCCGATGGGCTGCATGAGAGGCGCGCGCGATATGTGCAACGCCGCGGAGGCGGCATTGATCGAGAGTACATCCGGGTCGTGCACATTGTCCGCCGAGAGCACGGTCTGGCAGACGAGCATTTCATTGTGAAAGCCCTTGGGGAAAAGCGGGCGCAACGGGCGGTCCGTAAGCCGGCACACGAGGATTTCGCGCTCCGAGGGGCGTGCTTCCCGGCGAAAGAAATTGCCCGGAATCTGGCCTACCGAGTAAAACTTTTCCCGGTAGTCCACGGTCATGGGCAAGAAATCCATTCCGGGTCGCGCTTCCGGTGCCACCACAATGGCGGAAAGCACCATGGTGTCGCCCATGCGGCAGATGACCGCCCCCTGGGCTTGCTTGGCGATGCGCCCGGTTTCAAACTCGAGCTCCTTATCGCCGATGGTTACTGTGAGACGTTCCATTCCCAACGTATTCTACTCCTTCTTCGTGGAACGCCTCCCATTGCCGTCCCACATGTTCTTTCATTCTTGGTTTTTTGCTTCTTCCACTTCTTCTGCTTTTATTACCTGATGGGCTGCGCCGGTTGGTTCCATGGGAGGGGATAAACGGCGCGCGGGGCGGTCATTGCCGCCCCGCCGGTGTGAAAGGTTATTTGCGCAGACCCAACTGCGCGATGACCGTGCGATACCGCTCGAGGTCATTGCGGCGCAGGTAATTGAGCAGGTCGCGCCGCCGGCCCACCAGCTTCAGGAGGCCGCGCCTTCCGGCGTGATCCTTCTTGTGGACCTTGAAGTGGTCCGTAAGCTGGCTGATGCGCTCGGTGAGCAGCGCGATCTGCACTTCCGTGGATCCCGTGTCCTCGGCGTTTGCACCGAATTTCTGCACGAGTTCCTGTTTGCGTTCCTTGGCAATCGCCATGTTCGGTTCCTTTCTGCACCCGCCGCCCAGCGCGCCGCCCGGCGATTGTGTGATAGGCGCGCGGCCGAGCCGGGGGTTTTGTGCGTCCCGGTTACTTGTCGGTCAATGCCGAGAGTCCGGGAAGCTCCTTGCCTTCGAGCATCTCGAGAGAGGCGCCGCCTCCCGTCGAGACATGCGACATCTTATCACTCAGCCCGAATTCGAACACCGCCGCCGCTGTGTCGCCGCCGCCGATGATACTGGTCACCGCGCTGTTGGCGAGCACTTCGGCAATCTGGCGTGTGCCCTGGCTGAATTGCTCCATTTCGAAAACGCCCACCGGGCCGTTCCAAACGACCATCTTGGCGCTCATGATAACTTCGTTGAACTTTGCGATGGTTTTCGGGCCGATATCGAGTCCCTGCCAGCCCGGTTCGATGCCGTCCGCCGGCACTACCCGGGTCGCGGCGTCGTTGGAAAACTTGTCCGCCACCACGACATCGGTGGGCAGCAGCAGGTCGATACCCTTCTCCTTGGCTTTGCTCATGGCCTTTTTCGCCACATCGAGCCCGTCTTCGTCCAAGAGGGAATCGCCGATCTCGTAGCCCTGGGTTTTGAGAAAGGTATAGGCCATGCCCCCGCCAATGATCAATGTATCAACGAGGTTCAGCAGGTTGTCGATGACGCCGATCTTGTCGGCCACCTTGGCGCCGCCGAGAATCGCCACGAGCGGGCGGTCCGGATTTTGCAGCACCTTGGTGAAGTATTCCATTTCCTTGGCCACCAGGAAACCCGCCACGCTCTGCGCCACATGCGCCGTCACGCCGACGGTCGAGGCATGGGCCCGGTGGTTCGATCCGAACGCATCCGACACGTAGATATCCGCCAGGCTGGCGAGTTGTTTCGACAGCTCGGGGTCGTTCTTTTCTTCCCCATCGTGGAAGCGCGTATTCTCGAGCAGCACGATATCGCCCGGGTGCATGGCCGCCACTTCCTTTTCGACCTCGCCGCTGAAGACATCGTGCATCTTCTTCACGCTCACCCCGAGCAGCTTGCTGAGGTGTTCGGCCACGGGGTCCATCCTGAGCTTGGCGAGCTTTGCCGGGTCGTCCTTCACCTTCTTTGGACGCCCCAGATGCGACATAAGGATTAGCTTGCCGCCGTTCTCACGCACGTAGTTGATGCTGGGGAGGGCGGCGCGGATACGCAAATCGTCGCGCACAGAGCCGTCGTCATTCTGCGGCACGTTGAAGTCCACACGCATGAGGACGCGCTTGTCCTTCACGTCGACGTCGTTGAGCGTTAGCTTGTTCATGGTGCTCTCCCCGGTTGGGGTTTGTATTCAAGGGACACGGGGGCAGGCGAATCGGGCGCCTGCCCCCGTGAAGTACTCATAAGGTCAGGCCATTTTCCGGAACAGGTCGACGCACCGGCACGAGTAGCCGTATTCGTTGTCGTACCACGAGACGACCTTGACGAAGTTGCCGTCCATGACGCTGGTGCTAATCGCATCGAACACGCTCGAGTGCGCATTACCGACCACGTCGCACGAGACTATCGGGTCGGGCTGATACTCGAGAATGCCCTTGAGCGGGCCATTCGCCGCGGTCTTCATGGCCGCGTTGATATCGTCGACGGTCGCCGGCTTATCGAGCTCGGCCACGAGATCCACCACCGAGCCATCCGGCGTGGGCACGCGCATGGCCATGCCGTCGAGCTTACCATCGAGCGCCGGGAGGACTACGCCAACCGCGCGGGCGGCGCCGGTGGTCGTGGGAATGATCGAGAGCCCGGCCGCACGCGCGCGGCGCAGGTCGCTGTGGGGCATGTCCAGCACATGCTGGTCATTGGTGTAGGCATGAATCGTGGTCATGAGTCCGCGCTTGATACCGAACTGCTCATGCAGCACCTTGGCAACCGGCGCGAGGCAGTTGGTCGTGCACGAGGCATTCGAAATCACCTGGTGCTCCGGCTTCAGGTCCTCGTCGTTCACGCCCATCACGACCATGGCATCCACCGCGCCCTTCGGCGGCACGGACAGCAGCACCTTCTTCGCGCCGGCCTCGACATGCATCAGGCACTGTTCCTTTGTGCGAAACACGCCCGTCGACTCGAGCACGAGATCGACGCCCAGCTTGCCCCAGGGCAGCTCGGCCGGGTTTTTGATGGCCGTGACTTTGATTTCTTTGCCGTCCACGACGATCGCGTCGTCCTTGGCTTCGACCTTGCCCGGATACACGCCGGTCACGCTGTCGTACTTGAGCAGGTGGGCCAGGGTCTTTGCGTCCGTGAGGTCGTTGACTGCGGCGACCTCGAAATTCTTGTCCTGCATAAGCAGTTTGAATACGGCCCTGCCGATACGTCCGAACCCGTTGATACCGATTTTCGTAGCCATGTCTTCTTACATCCTTTCCGCGTTGCTTACTGCTTCAAAATATGGTGTTGCGAGCGATGAGAGTTTTCGTGTGAACAGAGCGCGCGGGCGCCTGTCTCTCACAACTCGTCCAGGAAGCTATCAAGACACACGGCATGCGGGCTATTGCGCCGCGCCGTGTCTCTCGCGTAATGGGGCGCGCACCAGCCACTGGGTGCTGCCCGTTGTCCGGGAGGTGGGGTGGAACACGCACATCTACGTGGTTGGCAGGGCAACGGTTCAGAAGGCCGGTCCCGTGGTGGGCTTGAACGCGCCCTTGCGCGTGTCCCCCAACCTGTTTCGTGGGGATAATTCCATCCACTTCCGTCGCGCAAGAGTATGGCATATGCCGGGCAGTCAAGTCAAACGGAATCCCGAAAAGTTATGGGCGGCGGCGGGGCCGTGGCGGCAATTCCCGTGAGCGGCGGAATCCGTGCTATTGTGCGTGGGCAACCCAGAAGGAGGACACGCCATGACCACACCAATCGAAACCAGCCGCCGGGGGTTCCTGCGCGGCGCCGCCATGGCCGCCGGCGCGGTAGCCATCGGGGCGCCGGCACACGCTGCGGAACCGATCACACGCACCGGCGGGCCGCACATGAAGCTGAGTCTCGCCGCCTATTCCTTCAACCGCCAGCTCCAGCGCCGGCCAACGCCGACGCAGTTGAAGGAGGCCGAGATGACCCTCGAGGATTTCGTCGACTTCTGTGCGGCCATGAACCTCGACGGCTGCGAACCCACGAGCTATTATTTCCCGAAAGAGCTTGACCACGACTATCTTATGGCGCTGAAACAGAAGACCTTCCGCCTCGGGCTCGACATCTCGGGCACGGCCATCGGCAACGACTACTGCATTCCGCCGAGCCGTGCGCGGGAGCGGCAACTCGACGACACGCGCGCATGGATCGACCACGCCGCCGCCCTGGGTGCGCCGGTCATCCGCATCTTCGCCGGCAAGGCCAAGCCCGGCATGACGGAAGAGGAGGCGCTTGACCTGTGTGTGGCGGGTATCGACGAAGCCCTCGAGTACGCCGCGACGAAGGGCGTCTTCCTTGCGCTCGAGAACCATGGCGGTATCACCGCGACGCCCGAGCAACTGCTGCGTATTGTACAACGGGTGAAGCCCTCGCCCTGGTTCGGCGTCAACTTCGACAGCGGCAACTTCAAGACCGCCGATCCCTACGCGGACCTGGCCAAGATCGCGCCCTATACGCTCAATGCCCAGATCAAAGTGATGATGCGCCACGAAAACGGCAAGACCCGCGCCGATTTCGGCCGCATCATCGGTATCCTGGGCGACGCCGGTTACCGCGGCTACATCGTGCTCGAATACGAAGAAAAGGACGATCCCCGCGAGGCGATTCCACCACTCATCGAAGAACTCCGCGGACTTATCCGGGGATGAGTCATTCGCCCGCGATTAATCACGATGTGCCATAACTGTTGCACACTAAAGGTTTTTCTTGAAGAGGGTGTGGGGGAATAGAACCACGCGGTTGTGGCCGGTCTCCAGGCCGAGCCACCGTTGCGACCTTCGGCTCTCCTCTTACCATCCGCTGTCTGGAGACCCTCGGTTGTTGCCCCGGCGTGAATCCGCTGCGGATGCTCGTCGCGTTTCTCCGGCGCAATCGGCCCAATACCCACTGTTTGCGTCTGCGCGGCTGCTGGATTGGTAGCCGAAAACGCAAGGCCATGCGCTTGACGGGATGTTCAGGAATCATAGATGTCATAGATGCGGTTGCCCTCTGCATCGTACGCGCAATTTTCGAGATCATGCTCGAGATCAAGGTAACTCTCGTCCTCATCGAACGCATCCTCGGCATCATATGCTCCTATATGTTCCCGGTACGCATAGACATCAAACGCTTCAATGAACCCGGCCTCGGCCAGTTGACCGAGTAGTGCCCGGTCCTTTTTCCAGAGGAACGGAATGCGCCGCTTTCTGCCCGGCTTGATCTCCGCCACCTGAAGCACCAGACGCGCCAGCTTCGCGGTCCAGGCATTCGGCGATTCTGTGAGTTCCTGCAGCCGGGCTTTGTTCTTCTTCGATATGTTTCGCTGCCGCATGAACCCGAAGATTTCGTCCTCGTGCTCGATGGCGTCGCGCTCGGCCTTGGGCATGCGCTTGCACCGCTTGCAGATGTGCTGCCGGTGCCCCTTGCCGGAAAATGCTTCGTTCGGCCGATACGACCCGCAGATGCGGCAATAGTGTCCACGTCGTTTCTTTCGCTTCTTCTTTCCCATGACGTCCTGTGTTTTCTCGTCCTTTCGGGCGGCTACGGTAGACGAGGTTCTTTACCTTCGTCAATAGGCCCACGCAGCCGGGCTGTTTCGCGCGGAATTTCCGTCTTTCAGCCGCCGTTCCATTTCGGGTATCATAAGCGCCTTTCTGAAGCGCAAACTGGAAATACCCCTATGAGCACGATGAGCACGAACTACACCTTCGAAGGCACCGACCAGTATTACCTCGACCCGGAACTGCGCGCGATCGTGAACATGGCGCTTATCATGGAAAAGCCGCTGCTGCTCACCGGCGAGGCCGGCACCGGCAAGACGCAACTCGCCATGGAGGCGGCGCGGTCGCTCGGCATGGACATCGAAATCCTGCGGTGCAAGTCCACCATCAAGGGCGAGGAGGCCTGTTACACGCAGGACACCGTGCTGCGCCTCAACGACGCGCGCTTCGGCACCGAGGACACCGGCCGGCACGTGCAGAACTTCTACGACTACGTCATCTGGGGGCCCATCGGCCGCGCGTTCCGGGCGGACAAGAAGGTCGTGCTGCTCCTCGACGAGATCGACAAGACCGAGTCGGACGTGCAGGACAACCTGCTCGACATCCTCGATGAGTGCCAGTTCACCATCCGCGAGACGAACGACACGATCAAGGCTGTCCACCGGCCCGCCATCTTCATCACCTCGAATGCCAAACGCGAGCTGTCCGACCCGTTCCTCCGGCGCTGCTACTGCCACCACATCGCGTTCCCCTCGCCCGAGGACATGCGCAAAATCGTCGATCTGCACTATCCCGAGACCAGCCCGAAGCTGTTGAAGGCCGCCATCACCATTTTCTACGAGCTGCGTCAGCGCGGCTTCGAGAAGCCGCCCGCCACCAGCGAGCTCCTCAACTGGATCGGCGCGCTCGAGATCGCCGGCGGCCTGCCCGACCCCGGCGACCCGAAGTTCATCGGCGTCCTCCTCAAGCGCGCCGGCGACATCCAGCGCCACCGCAAAGGCGGCGAGCCCCGGCGCAGTTATTACTGAGGGAGTCGGCGGGTTTTCATTGTGCCATTTGCGAAATAGCCCTATCTGTGATGGGATGGCGGCAGCGATATATATCACAGAGCGAGAACCCTATGTTTTAGGGGTATGATGTACAGTCCACGCACTCGCCAAGGCATACTGCCACAGCCGTGCCTGCCTGAATCCGTAGGCAGATGCGTAAACACAACGTCGCACTTGACGGCTGGATCGCTTGGTTCTGTCCCCATTTTCCGGTCTTTCCGGAG
>CAZMVU010000169.1:0-10970 GCA_964569295.1 uncultured Nitrospirales bacterium | reverse complement strand
CCTCGTTCCTGCGCATTCACGGACAACACATCGCTTTCTCACAAACGCCGCAAAACGCGGGGACAGTCCCTGCTCGCGGACTCGCGAGGACAGTCCCCGTTTTGCTAAACACATGATGCGTGAAAGGGCAATACAACAAATGTCTTCTAGGTTAATGCGTATGGGCCTGCGGCCCAGGCTGGTATGGAGCCGCGCCTTCGGCGCTCCGGAAACACGCCCAAGCTCCAAATCCCAAGCCGTCCTGAACCACGAACCAACAACCGGGGAACACGCCATTCGATCCTTGGGTTGTAGCCGCGCCACATTAGCTCGAAGTTCCAAGGCCCTTGAGGGCTTCGCCCGCAACCCAGGCAAAATGGGGCGAGCACCAAGCGAGTCCCCGCCTGCCCTGCCGAAGCTTCCCAGCGAAGGAGGGAGCGCGTGGGCTGATCCCCCGTTTTCCCATCTGCGTCATCTGCGTCATCTGCGGTTGATTTCCCCGTCTACAGAAACAGGGGCCCATTGTAGCGTTCGGTGAGGTGGGCGCGTTCAGAGGACGCAGGGGACTGCGCCCCTCCCATGGTACTTTAAGAGGGCGGCGGGGGAACCCGCTTCGCAGCGCAAAACCGGTTCCCCCGGGAAAAGCCTATTGAGCCACCCGCACGGGCTGGGTCCAGGCCATCTTGTGATCCCCTTCGTTCGCGGGATTCTCCTGGCGTTCCGAACTCACCACCATGGCGCGCACGTACAGCTCATCGCCGGCGTACTCGTAAACTGCCGTATTCTCGGTGGTTTCGTGCAGTACCACGCCGATATCGTCGCTGTAAACCCGCGATGCCTTGTCCGGCGTCTCGCCGGCTTCGTTCTTGAACGGTTTCGATTCCTTGTCGAACCCGCGCCGTGTACCGATAAACTGCGTGGTGTAGGTCGTCTCGGGAGCCGCTGCGATTTCGACGGTGTAGGCCTGTTCGCCCCGGTCCACGTCATCGAGGGTGACGCCCGTCGATGCGTAGAAATCGCCGCGATGGAACGCCTGGATAAGGCTGTTCGCGTCGAGGGCGTCCGCATTCACCATGACCCAGCCGCGGCCCGGGTTCACCTTGTCCGTGCCCCACTCGTAATACTCATGGCTGTCGTCTGTGGCGAGGGCATAGAGGATGAAGTCCTCTTCGGCGGCCATGCGCAGCGACAAGATGACATCCCAGTGGCGGTCATTGCTGGGCATGCCGTGCTTCTCACTGCCCCACTGCCGCACATAGGGATGGCCATTGTAAACCTCGAAGAATTTGAGGCGCCGGGCTGCGAGCATCTCTTCGATGGTCACCCCATCGCTCCAGTTCAGGTGGTTCACGTGCGCCATCATGGGCACGCCCGTGCGCGCGCTCTGCTCATGGACGGCATCCAGGTATTCGTTCAACAGCTCGGTGACCTCGCCCACACCGCCGAGGATGCGCTCCCGGATATTCACGGCGTTTACGTGCGGACTGCCGCTCAGCGATGTAATCTCCTCGGCGGGCATCATCAAGAATTCACCATCTTCATTGAATCGCTCGGCAAGCTCGGCTTGCGTCTTGAGGCGCATACGCGGGCGGCCGTTTTCTTCCACCACTTCGACCCAGTCGTCGCCGAGCCGCTCCCGGATCATGTCGACCCGCTCGGGACTGAGTTTCGTATCAGGCACGATGGACACATAGCGTTCACCTTCCAACAGCACATTGTGGTCCGACGGGCACACGAAGTTATAGCCGTGGTCCTTGTACCATGCGGCAACCATATCCGGCGCCATGTCGCCATCCGACCACAAGCTGTGCAAATGGGTCACGCCCTTGTACCATTGCTTGTCCGCGCTCTCGTCAGCGGCGAAAACGCTTGCACACAGGACACAGGAAAAGGCCAATATAATCGCACTACGCATTGTCAAAGACTCCTGTTGCGAAGGCCGGTTCGCCCTTCCTTCGAAGGTTCATCACCGAACCGGGTTGCTGGTTGTTGGGAACACACATCAAGCACATGCGTGCTGATTGCCTTGTATGTACTATAGACTGCCGCTTTTCGTGAAGCACCAATCTTCGTCACGCTACTATGCGGAGCATACGCGCCGCGCACCCGGCAAAAGAACGCGTGCGGGGCCGTGGCGCGGGTGTCATCGCCCCGGCGCGCACTGCTCACAGGGCACATAGCCCCGGTTAAGCGCCTCGGCAAGGGTAAGCGGCGTCGCGGTATCGCCCAGAAGCGGGCAGCCGTGCGCGTGATAGTGATTTCCCGACACCCCCACGTAGACGACTTCATCACCGCGCAGTGCGGCCCCCCCGGGCATGTCAGAGGCCGGCGCGAGCGCCGCATCCGGCGCGGAGGTGTCGCCGTCCGGCGCGGAATGCTCCGGGGCTTGGCTGGGTGGTTCCACATCCCCCGGTGCGGGGTCTTCCGCAGGCGCCTGCTCCACAGCCGGGGACTCGGTTTCATCGGCGTTTTCGCCCGCCCACCCCCCCAACACAAGCGGCAGCACAAGGAGTGCAACGAGCAGCACGACGCCGGCCAGTGCACCCATTTTGATCAGTTGCCTGCGCCGCTGCTTGCGCCGCATCTCATACTTCTCCCGCACTTCCTGCGGCAAATCCTCGATTTTGAATGTGGCCGGCTTTCCTGCGGCGGGTGGTTGCACGGCCGGTTCTTCTTCGGCAGGCGCCTGTGCTGCCGGATCCTCCCAACGTTCCTCCGCGGCTCTCGAATAGTGGCCGAAAGACGCCGGCGCCACCGTGTTGTCCACGCGCTCGCGTGTGTCCTCGCCCCCGCCTTCGCCCTCCAGCGGCGGCACAGCCACCGCCCCGCCGCAATGCTTGCAGCGTCCGGTTTGCCCCGCGTATTTCTCCGGTACATGCAGCACTTCACCGCAATGCGGGCAGCTTATCTCGAGCATGGCGGAATCCCTTTTTTGGTCAACCATCCGCCTTCATAGTGCACAAGTCGTGCCCTTCGCGCAAGCGGCCGGGCCGTATTCCACAGCACACCGGTATGCAAACCGCCCGGGACATCCCTCGGGGACATCCCGGGCAGAACGGTAAGCCACACTGTTCGGGAAAGGCCCAAGGGGCTACGAGTGCTCGGCCAGATACTTGGCAACGCCATCGGCCGTCGGGGCCATGGCCTCGTCACCCTTTTTCCAATTCGCCGGGCAGACCTCGCCGTGCTCTTCGACATGCTGGAGCGCGTCGAGCGTACGGATGGCCTCGTCGACGCTACGGCCCAGCGGCAGGTCGTTCACAAGGGCATGGCGCACGTTGCCATGCGTGTCGATCAGGAAGAGACCGCGCAGGGCGACCGCCTCGTCATGCAGCACGCCGTAGTCCCGGCTGATGCTCTTTGTGATGTCGGCCACCACGGGGAACTGCACATTGCCGATGCCCCCCTTGTTGCGCGGGGTGCTTTTCCATGCGAAATGGCTGTAATGCGAGTCGATCGACACCGCGATAACCTCGCAATTGCGCGCCTTGAATTCCGCGAGCTTGTTGTCAAAGGCGATGATCTCGGACGGACACACGAAGGTGAAGTCCAGCGGATAGAAAAACAGCACTACGTACTTGCCTTTATAATCCGACAGCTTGAAGTCTTCCTTGAACGTGTTGTCCGGCATGACGGCAGTCGCGGTAAAATCCGGTGCGGGTTGGGTCACTTGTACGGCCATAAGTCTTCTCTCCTTCTTGTGCTTGCACACCTTTTATAAGTATGCGTGGTGCGGGTGTGGTGTTTACGGTTTGCGAATTGTTTGAATTGAAAGGGCAGGCCCTGCGCCTGCATAGGGTTAACTACATGGCGGCGGCAAAACTCCCCCGCGCTGTGGCCACGCCTTTTCCGTGCGGCGGCCGCTATTGCGCCCCCGCCCCGGCGTCCGGTTCAGTTCGCTTGGCCATCTCACGATCCAGCAGGAACAGGCCGCCTGGCGCATCCTGCACCAACTTGAGTTGCTGCACGACCGCATCGGCGTTGGCCTCCTCCTCGACCTGCTCAGCCACGAACCATTCGAGGAACTGGTGGGTGGCGTGGTCGCGCAGATCCTGGGCGAGGCTGCTCAGCTTGTTGATGCACTCGCTGATGTGGCACTCATGTTTGTACGCCATCTCGAACGCCGCCAGCGGGCCGGCCCACTCGTTCTGCGGCGCCTTGATGTCCGTGAGTAACACTTTCCCGCCCCGATCGAGCAGATAGTCGCGGAACTTCCGGGCGTGATCCAACTCTTCATCCGTTTGGATGCGCATCCAGTGCGCGAAGCCCGTCAGGTTCGTCTCGTTGAAGTAGTTGGCCATGGCCGCATATATGTACGCCGAGGCCAACTCCTCATTGATCTGTTCGTTGAGGGCCTTTTGCATCTTTTCATTCAGCATTGTCGAAATCCTCCCGCGCTACGCGCGAATTTGGGTGCTGTCACACATGCGCGCTACCCGCCTCCGGCGGATTTCTGGCACAGTGCGCATATCCCGTGAAAGCTGACGATCACCCCGGTAATCTGGTAGCCGCTCACACTGACCGCCGACCGCAGCAACGACTCGAGTGGCGGGGCGTCTACATCATCAACCCGGCCGCAATTCACGCACGTTACATGATAATGCGGGTGCGTGTCCGCGTCGAACCGCGCTTGCGCACCGCCGTGGTCGATTCGCACCGCCCGCCCATTGCGCACCAAGACGTCCAAGTTGCGGTACACGGTCCCAAGGCTGACCCGCGGCAAATCCGCGCGCACCGCCTCATACACCGCTTCGGCCGTCGGATGATCGTGGCGCCCCCGCAATTCGTCGAGAATGCGCCGTCGCTGTGGGGTCATGCGTTGTTTTGTGGCATCGCTCATTGGTTCCTCTATGGAATGAGAACCATTATCATTAGAGGATAATTCCCCACACCTTATTAAAAAGGCATCTGGCTTCGACAAGCGTGCCGCAGCCCATTGCACCGCGCGGCGGCCCGGCGCTACACTGTCGCTCTGCCCTGAATCAAGGCCGCCTTCAAGCATAGAACGCGCGGCATGCGCGCACCGGGGCAAAGGCGGGAAAGGTCGCCATGATCTACGAATATTCGGGATTTCTGAAAACCGCACTGACGGCCCCCGATCAGGAGGCCGCCGACGCGGCAGCGGCGGTGGTCTTTACGCATGAAGACCTGGCGCAGTGGAGCCTCACGGACCAGGCCAACGAAAAGGAATGGCAGCAAGTTCCCGTGCACTGTGATCGGCGCGAGGCCTGCGTGCGCCTCGAGGGGCGCTTTGAAGACGTGCGCCGCATCGACAACCTGCGCCCGGACGACCCAAGCTTCTGGGTGGCGCTGAGCTCACGGAACTGGCGTGGCCAGGGGTTTCCGATGGACGTACTGGAATACCCGGTGGCCGAGATCACCTACCGTTGTGCCACACCGAACGCGCGCCCTGCCTGGCTGTGGTCTTACGAGGGCGGTGAGCACTTCGACGGCTTGCGGCCCACCAATGCGTGGCGGACCATTGCCCGGCTCGTGCCCCACTTCGGCTTCCCGCGGCAGATTACGAGCCTCACCGTGCGCCTTTTTTCCGGCAAGCGCACCACCGAGGCCATCGAAGTGAGCCGCATCCGCTTCCGCGCCCTCACGCCGCACGAGGCCGAGATCGTGGAAGAACGTGAAACCTGGCTCGCTCCCTTGCGCGAAAAGCCGCATTACCCTGTGCTCGACACCTTCATGCCCTTCGGAACCTACATCGCCGGCGGCACCGCCAAGCGCATGGCCCAGCTTATGGACATATCCCTGGGCGACTACTGGCGCCTTGCCTTCGAGGACATGGTGCGCCACTATCACAACAGCGTGACCGTCGAGGAGATCGAAGCTCTCGAGCAGACGGAATGGCGCGATCTGCTCGTGATGGCCGACTCGTTCAATATCCGCGTGCATGCACAGCTCGATTGGCCGCTCGACGACTATGACAACCAGGCGGAACAGCTCTTCGATACTTACGTGCGTCCCACCCGCGACGCCCAGGCCCTCTTCGCCTGGAGTATCCGTGGCGAGCCCCCCGAACACATGTTCGAGAACTACTTGAAAGGGCGCGCACACTTCGAACAGGAAGATCCCACACGGCCCCTTACCGTCATTATGCGCAACGCGGACTCATTCCCCCTATACGCACCGTTTCTCCCGGCGGCGGGCATCTCGCATTTCAAGTCGCAAAGCGCTTGGGATATCGGGAGTATCATCGACACCCACCTGCCCTTGCAGAACGGGCAACAATTCTGGCTGGTGGCGCCCACCTTTACCTACGCCACGGACACCCCTACCTGGTACACGTGTCCCGAAATGCGCCTCATGCTCAACCTCACCCTGGCCCACGGCGGCCGGGGCTGGTTCGCGCACACCTATCACAATGTTCCCCTATGGATGGGCGGCGCGTTTCAGCGCTCCCTTACCGGCCCGTTCCTTACCTTCAGCGACCTCTGGGCCGAAATCGGTCTGCGTGTCGAGCGGCTGCACGCACTCACCCCGCTCTTTCTCCAGGCGCGGCCCGCCACGGAGGGGGCGATCAGTTTTCGCTTGGAGGTGGAACCCACACCCCGGCGCAACCGGCCCCGCGATGTGCCGGCCGTCATGTGCCGCATCCTTTCCAATGAACAATTCAGTCTATACTACATTATCAACAACGATATCGTAGACGTCACGCCCGTCAACCTCCTTTTCGAGGAGGATCCGGAGATCGGCGTATACGATGTGAGCGATTACGTGCGCACGCGCCAGTGGCAGCCCATGGATCGCCGGCGCCATATCGAAATGTTCCCCGGCCAGGGGCGGGTCATTCTCGCCGGGCCGCACGCCGTGTGCCAAAGCGCGCGCCGCCAGATAGCCGAACGCATGCTCGAAGACGACAGCCGCCAGATAGCCGTCGATCTCGGCCTTGCCCGCCGCTACGACCTTCCCACCGGCGCGGTTCAGCAGCTTATGGAGACCGTCGGCAATGGCGTTCCCCACGAAGACGCCGAGAACACGCACGAGGCGCGCAACCGCCTCATTGATCTTGTCTATGGTTCTCCCCATATCTACGAGGCGCGCAGCAAGCTGATAGAAGTGAGCGCCGCCATCTGCGGTTGCGACGGCGCCTTGTGCCGGCTGGTGGGGCAAGGCAAAGTCGATCAAGCCCACGAGCTGGGCGAACAGGTGCTTTCGGTTGCCCGGGAGCTTACACACCTGCGCCTCGAGCTGCGCGAAGGCAAAGGCGGGCAAATACGCGATTACTGCAACGATCTTGCGCGGCGCACCCTCGAACAACTGCAAAGAATCCGGAGCGTGAAGTAGCGCTGTGGAGTGGTTTCTCTACATCGCGGGCATGCTGGCCCTCGGCGTGGGCGTTGGGGCTGTCAGCGCGGGGCTGGGTTTGGGCGGCGGCATCATCATGGTGCCCGCTTTTATCACCTTCGTGCCTGGTATGGAAGAGCACACGGCCAAAGGCACCAGCCTGTTCATCATCCTCTTCGTGGCCCTGCTAAACGCCATCCGACTCAACCGCGGCGTTTACCCGAAACCCTGGCGGCTGGCGGCCGTGCTTGCCGCCGGCGCAATAATCGGCGGCTACGCCAGCGCATGGATCACCGCGCAAATGCCCGGCTGGGTTATCCTGGTGTTCTTCCTCGTCTTCCTGCTCGCCGTGGGCGTGTGCACCTTGTTCTTGCAGCCGAAGGCGGTGGATGCCGCCATGCTGCGCCAACGCGATCTGCTCGCCGCTTTTATCGGCTGCATGACCGGGCTCGTGGGCGGCTCAACAGGCACGGGGGGGGGAACATTGCTGGTTCCGATCGCGCTTATGGCGGGCATCGTGACCAACGCGCGCGTGGTCGGCCTCTCGAACATGGTGATGGTCACCACGAGCATCGCCGGGACCATCGCCCACTTCCAGGCCCCCGCCATTTACCCCGGCCCATGGACCGTCGGGCACGTTGCCCTGTCGTTGGCGCCCCTCGTTTTTGTCGGGGCACAGGCCGGCTCCCTGATTGGCCAGCGGATAAACGCGCGCCTCACCTTGTATACACGCCGCATGGTCATGGGCGTGTTGCTCCTCGCCATTGCAGCACGCGTGACGTGCCAGCTCTACGCCTACTGGTAGCGCCGCCCCGGCGTGGCCGCTGGCGCCCTCACTCTTCGGCCCCTTTCACCTCGCGGGTCTCATCACGCTCATAGTCGTAGACATAAACCCGGTTCCCGCCCGATCGCTTCGCATCATACATGAGCGCGTCCGTCGATCGGATGAAGGAGCGTAGCGACCCCTGCTTGTAGGTCATCAGCCCAATGCTCAACGTGAGGTGGTCGAACTTACGTTGCTCGAAAGTCGCCCGTATACGCTCGGCAATGCGCAAGGCCTGGTCCTGGTTGGTGTCTGGCAGAATAGCCGTAAATTCGTCGCCTCCGTAGCGAAACGCGATATCCACATAGTCGCGGGTGCACTCGATTGCAACCTCGCCCACCGCCTGCAACACGCGGTCACCCCCGAGGTGGCCGTGGCAATCGTTATAGTACTTGAACTGGTCGATGTCGAACAGCAAGAGCGACAGCGGCCGTCCTTGCCGGCGGGCGCGTTCGATCTCCGCCTCGAGCCGGTCGTAGAAATAACGCTGGTTGTAGAGGCCGGTCAGGCTGTCCTTGATGGACATTTCCTTGAGCTCGGCTTCGAGCCGCTTTTGCTGCGTGATGTCCTTGCAGATGGCCAGCGTCGAGATGATTGTGCCCTCTTCGTTATGCACTTGGGACAAGGACATGCTCACCGGCACGAAATGCCCCTTTTTGTGCAGCAGTTCCGTCTCGTAATTCTGGACCCGCTTCTCGTTTGTCAGCATACGGCGCAGGTAGCGCAATTCTTGTACGGCCCCCGCAAAATAGTCCGTCGCTGGACGATGCAGCACCTCCTCCTGCTTGTAGCCCAGCATGAATTCCCCACCCCGGTTTAAATACGATACATTCCCCGCCGAGTCCACTGTGATGATCGCGTCTACCGTACTGTTTAGCAGATCCTCGAGGTATTTCTTGGTCCGCAGCAGTTCATGGTTCGTGGCGGCGAGCGTCCGGTTTGCCTCGGCGAGATCCGCCGTGGCCTCCTGCACGCGCGCTTCCAACTCCCGCTGATACGCGCGATTCTCGATAAGCAGGCGCCGTTTGTCGAGCGCCTTCTCGATAGCCAGTGTGATCTCCGCGAGGTTGAACGGTTTGAGCTGGTAATCATCCGCCCCCGCGCGCATCGCCTCGATCGCGTTCGTCACGTCCAACAGCGCCGTGACCACGATGATGGACATCGTATCGTCCAGCACCTTCGCCCTCTCCAACACCTCGAGCCCGCCCATCTCCGGCATCTTCAGATCCGTCACGAGCAGGGCGTATGATTCCTTTTCCAACTGCGCGAGCGCCGCCAACGGCGAGGTGTACGTGTCACACTCATACCCCTCATCGATCAAATACTGGCCAATCAACTCAACAATACTGACCTCGTCATCCAGCACCAGTATCCGTTCGCTCACGCTGGTGTCCTCGGCGGAGTCGAACACGGAAAACGCACGCGACTCTTCGCGGGTTCTGGCCCCGGCCCTTCTAGAGCCACTTCACCACGGCAATCATGACAAAAATCGACCCAATCGCCAGACCAATCTCCAGTTTGCCGGGCAATTTGTCTTCGTCGAATTCCTTGGTAGCGAGCGCATCCATGCCTTCGGGGGACGAGATATCCTGATCGGCCGACTGTGCCGAAGCCTCGCCCGTGAGCACACCGAAAGCCAGGGCCAACAGCAGGCACAAGGCGCATGCAATAAGCAAAGTGTGCTGAGACATAAGCCCATCTCCTTTCGTAACAAACACCCGCCGCCGGCCATCGGGGCAGGCACTAAGGCGGCTAAGTATAGCCATAACAAAGTTGTATGTTCCCAACTCATTCTACCTGGAAGTGCCACTCACCGCAACCCGCCACCCGTGTTTTTTAACGCGGGACTTGTTTGTTTGTGCATGTTTTTGTACCATGGACATGCGTGGTCCACGAAGACGCCGGACATGGCTGGGCCAGGCACTTGTGCAATGCCCTGACCGTGCCCGAGGAGGAGACACAGCAATGGACATCGACAAAATCCTTACGGTCAACGACGTCGCAGAGGTTCTACACGTCAAACCCATTACTGTGCGCGAAATGTTTCGGGAGAAGCGTCTGCGGGCATTCAAAGTGGGCAAGTCATGGCGCACCACCCGCAAGATGCTCGAGGAAGATATCGAGACGCTGGCGCGCGGGGAAGAACCGGCGAGCATGCCCGGCACAGCCACGAATCCTGGCAGCGCCAACCCTCCAGCCGGTGTGGAAAACAAACCGCCCGCGGCGCCGCTGCCTAAGCCCAGCGCGGATCAGCCCCCTGAGGCGGCGGGAAACGCGCCCACGCCAGAACCGGAACCCACGCCAGAACCGGAACCCACGCCAGAACCGGAACCCGCGCCAGAACCAGAACCGGCACGGCCCAAACGGCAACGCCGCTCTGGAGAAAATCCGGACGACGATTCCCAGCAGTTGCTTTTCTAACGAGGGCTGCGCCCACAATCCAGGGCACAGAAGTCTCGGCAGGTGAGCGCCCCCGCGAGCCGAAACACGAAATACCAGAAGTACCTGGGATAGAATTATTGGGGACGCTTCCCATGTTTTGGCTGTCCCTTGCGTGTTCGGCGTGCCAGACTGGGTCCATGCCTAGGGTTGCACAGGGGACTGGGCCAAGGAGGCTCCGCCAACGCGTGGGCTGTCTGCTTATTGGTCTCGGTACCGACCGGTTCATCACGGCCCCCGAACAACAACGCGGCCGTGTATTCCGCTCAAAGCACCGCGGTCACCCGAACAAACAAAGGCAAAAGGATAGGACCCATTTGCGAAATAGCCCTGTCTGTGATGGAATGGCGGCAGCGATATATATCACAGAGTTTGTGTGCTATGTTTTAGGGGTATGAGGTGCAGTCCACGCGCTCGCCAAGGCATACTGCCA
>CAZMVU010000168.1:0-11002 GCA_964569295.1 uncultured Nitrospirales bacterium | reverse complement strand
CGTGTATATTTGTGCGCATGGGTGAAAACGAAGGCGGCAATAGTTCCCCGCATGATTTATTCTCAGCAAGGTGCTACCCGAACACTGGAGCTTTCGAGTACCTTCGCACATGCCGTGGGCATGTCCAAGAAGAAAATGCCAGCAGTAAAGGCTTGCGCCCATGTACCCAGAACCGCCGGTACGCATTGTCCCTGCCATGCCGCGCGACGCCACGCTTCTGCTCGATATGGTGCGTGAACTGGCGCACTTCGAGCAGCTGAGTGAAGCGGTGTGCTCGACGGCCGAAGACCTGCGCGGTGCCCTTGCCTCGGACCCGCCGCAGATCAACGCGCTCATTGCATACTACAAAGAAGAACCCGCCGGCTTCGCCACGTGGTATTGGACCTTCAGTACCTTCAAGTGCCGGCCGGGGCTTTACCTCGAGGACTTGTATGTGCGTGGGGCCTATCGGCGGCGCGGCGCCGGCCGGGCGATCATGGCGCGGCTCGCACGGATGGCCGTTGACAGGGGGTGCGACCGCATGGGCTGGTTGGTGCTCGACTGGAATGTGAACGCACAGAATTTCTATGCACGCCTCGGCGGCACGCCGAACAGCCCCTGGTTCGGCTATCAGATGAGCGAGACGCCGCTGCGCGCCCTTGCCGCGAAAGACACCGGCGGATAAAACGGCTGCATCGAGGCAGGGTCAGGAAACGGCCTCGAGAACCGCGCCCGCGGACTGGCCGCCGGCCGCACAAATACCGATCAGCGCGGTCTGCTTGCCCGAGCGTTTCAATGCATTGGCCATGGTGAGCACCATGCGCGCGCCTGTTGCCGCGAAGGGGTGCCCGAGCGCGACGGAGCCGCCGTACATGTTGATGTCTTCCGGCGCGAGGCGTCCGGTTGCGTGATCACGGCCGATCCATTCCTTGGCGAATTGGCCGCTCCCCAGCGCCTCGAGCACGCACAACACCTGGCCCGCGAAGGCCTCATGAATATCCACGAAGTCCGCATCCTGGAGTGTCATGCCGGCACGCTCGAGAGCGCCCGGTATCGAGATGGCGGGCCCAATGAGCAACTGGTCCGCCGGGTCGACCGCGTCGTAGCGCCAACTGCGAAACGCAGCCAGGGGTGTAAAGCCGAGTTCCTTCGCCTTCGCCTCGCTCATAATCAACACCGCCGCGGCGCCATCCGTCAGGGCGCTCGAGTTGCCGGCGGTCAGGGTGCCGTCTTCCTTGTCGAAGGCGGGTTTGAGCTTCGCGAGCCGGTCGATGCTCGTATCGGGCCGGACGATGTTGTCGCGCACCACCGCTTTCCCCTCGGGAGTCTGGACCGCGATGACCTCATCGTCGAAATGCCCGGACTCGATGGCGGCTGCGGCCCGGTGGTGGGACTGCGCGGCGAAGGCGTCCTGCGCTTCCCGTGAGATGTTCCAGATTTTTACCATACGCTCGGCGGCTTCGCCCATGAGTTCGCCCGTGGTACGTTCACGAATCGCGGGCCGCTTGGGGATGAGATCCTTGCGGATACTGATCTTCGCCAACAAGCCAAGGTAGTCTTTCACGCCCGACTTGGGATTCATGACCACCGGCGCCGCTTTGTGAACAAAGCTCGGCGGCATTGTCACTTCGGCGTTGCTGGTCGAGTCGCTGCCGCCCGCAATAAGCACATCGGCCTCGCCGCGCTCGATGGCAGCCACCGCCTGGGTGATGGCCACGAGCCCCGAGGTGCAGGCGCGCGAGACGGTAACGCCCTCGATTTCCGGCGGCAAGTCGACATCGAGCACGATTTCGCGGCCGACATTGGCGGTGGCGCCGGGCACGATAACGCTGCCCCAGGTCACCCCCTCGATGTGGTCCTTGGCGGCGGGTGCTTTCTCGAGCAGGGCTGTCACGGCGGCGGCGCCGAGATCGATGGTGGTCATGCGCGTGAACGCGCCGAAGGCCCGCAAGAACGGCGTGCGCGCACCGGCGACAATGACGGCGCGTTGTTTAATCGGGGTGTCCGTGCTGACGGGCATAAGGCATTCCTTGCAATGTATAGTTGTCGAGTTATGTGTAACAGGGTACGTGAAATGCAGGCTTTCGCGCCGGTCTATAAGAGCAACATATCGTGTTCTAGGCGCCGAGGAAACTGCCGCCGCAAACGCGCAGCACTTCGCCGGTAATCCCGCTGGCATCGGGGCTTGCGAGAAAGGTGACGGCCTCCGCGATGTCTTCTGGTACTCCGCCCTGGGAGAGGCTGCTGAGCCGGCGTCCGGCCTCGCGCGTTCCGAAAGGCATGGCAGCGGTCATGCGCGTCTCGATGAATCCCGGTGCAATGGCGTTTACCGTGATGCCGCGTTCCGCCACGGCGGGGGCAAGCGCCTGCACATAGCCGATGTCGCCCGCCTTGGTCGCGGCGTAGTTCGTCTGGCCGGCGTTGCCGGCGATGCCGCCCACGGATGACAGGGCAAGAATACGGGCGCCGTCGTTGAGGTGGGGGAGGAGGGCGTCGTTTGTGCGGGTCCAACCAATAAGGTTCACCGCGAGCACGAGGTCCCACTGTTCCTCGGACATCTTGCCGAGGGTCTTGTCGCGGGTGATGCCGGCGTTGTGCACTACAATGTCGAGTCCGTTATACCGGGCATTCACATGGTCCAGAATGTGCTCGGCCGCCTGTTCATCGGTGATGTCGCAGGCCAGGGCCGATCCGCCAATTTCTTTCGCGAGTGCTTCCGCCAGTTCGATATCGTCGGGCCGGTCCATGACGATTACCCGGGCGCCTTCGCGTGCGAGCGTGCGTGCGGTGGCGGCGCCAATGCCGCGTGCGGCGCCGGTGACCAAGGCGGTCTTGCCGGCGAGAGGCTGCTCGAACTTGCCGGGCAGGTCGCCCGCTGCCTGTGCGCTCACATGGACGGGCTGCAGGGAGACAAAGGCCGCGCACTTTGATAGCAGGAAGCGCAACACCGCTTCAGCGCGATCTTCCGCATCCTCAGCGACGATGATTGTCTGAGCGGTGGCGCCTTTGCGCCCGATTTCTTTGCCCAGGCTACGCATGAAGCCCTGGACGGCTTGTCGTGCGGCGCGGCAGGCCGGATTGTCGCTGGCCTCCGGCGGGCGTGTCATAGCGACGACACGGCCGCAACGTGCCATGGAACGCACGTGGGCATGGAAGAATGCGTACATGTCGCGCAGATCCGCAGGCGTCTCGATGCAGGTGGCGTCGTACAAGAGGGCATGGGGCCGGGCATCTTCCGGCGCCTTCTTGCGGGGGCCGTGTTCCCACACTTGTGCGCCCATGGCTTTGGAGGCCTTCACGAGTTTTTTCGCCATGGCACTGTTGCCCGCCACAAATACATGCCGATCTTCGAGGGGCTTGGCTTCCCACGGACCGTCCTGACGTTCGAGTTGTTGCGGAAGGGGCATAGGCAGCCGCAATGTGCCGATAACCCCGCGTACCATTCGGTTGTTGACAAGATAATCGCTCATTGTTTTTCCCTCTCTTCGGCGTGTCAAACGGCGCAATCGGCCGCTCTCTGCTCTGCTTTCTGCCTCGCGGCTGGCGGTGCTGTGTTCCCCGGAAGCGCAGCGCGGGGCTGCCGGTTGCATAAAGCACTCCGGCAGATCGCGGCGCCTACGATGTTTTTCCGGCGCCAAGGCTGCTCAATATCCGGCTGCCGGTGTGCGTTATCTCATAGACCATGCGGCGTGAACGGCTTTCCGCACGTTCGAGCCAGCGGTCGAGCACTTCGCCGCGCTCGGGGTAATCCCGGGCCTGTTCGAGCAGGACCTCCGCCACGGCCACATCCGTGAGGATGCACACCAGACGTTCGGCATGCAACATGGCGAGGGCGAAGTCATGCTTCGGGTCCCATTCCTTGAAGAAGCCGCCTTCTCCCCGGGTGAGCTTGGCCCATGCGAGGCGTGTGAGAAGATAGCGCAGCGCACGGTAACGGTGTTGTTGCAGGCGCGCCACCCGGCGCGTAAAACGGTCCGGGGAGAACCAGCGGCGTGCCCAGGCGCCGGCCGCGCCGGAGACAAACGCGCCCGGCGCTTTGAGCACGCCCAAAAGGTTGTCCTTCATCGCCATGAGCGCTTGAATCTGGCTGGTGCCTTCGTAGATGGGCAGCACCATGGCGTCGCGCAGGAGTTTTTCCGCGCCATACTCGGTGCTGTAGCCATAGCCGCCGTGAATCTGGATGCAGCGCTGTGCAATCTCGACCGCTTTTTCGGCGCCGAAGTATTTGACCAGAGGTGTCAAGCGGCGCGAGGCGTTCAGGTGGTGTGCTATAGCCGCTTCCATCTTCTGCTTTTCCGCCTCGGAGCCGGGCGGCATGAAGTTCAGGAGCATGCGTGTCTTCTGGCCCATTTCTTCGTGCCAGGCGCCTTTCACGCACAGAGCCCGCAGCGCCTGAATATCTGTGCGCATTTCGTCGAGATAGTCGGCGATCATCTCGTGTTGGGCTATGTTCTTGCCCATGCTCGGGCGTTCTTGCGCGTAGTCCCGCGCCATGCGGTAGGCCGCCTCACACAGGCCGAGCGATTCGAATCCGACCCCGAGGCGCGCGTTGTTCATGAGGACGAGCATCTGGCGGAAACCGTCGCCGCGCTCGCCGATAAGTTCGGCGGGACTTTGCTCATAGCGCACGGCGACCGTGGCGGAGCCATGGTGACCGAGCTTGTCCTCGAGCTTATCGAAGTGCGCATAGCGGATGCGCTCGCCGTCCTGGTCTTCGTAAGCCTTCACGAGGAACATGGAAAGTCCTTTGAGTCCGGCAAAGGCGTCGTTCGCTTTGGTTTCTTCCGTGCGCGCAATGACGAAGTGATACTTGGCGTGGCCGGACGTAATAAAAATCTTGTTGCCGGTGACGAACCAATTGCCGTCGGCGTCCTGTTCGCCCCGCGTTTCCATCGCGGCCATGTCGCTGCCGGCCCCGGACTCGGTAATGTCCATGCTGCCCCAGGCGTCGCCGTTCGCAATTTCTGCGACCATATCCTGGAAGCGTGTTTCGGTAATCTGGCTGTTTGCGCGGTCGAACGTGGTTGTGCCTTCATGGACAGAGAAAACCACAGCAGCCAGGGCCATGCCACCGTGAAATCCCACATGCGCCGCCACCGATACATCCGCGCGCGCGAAAAGTTCCGTGCACAAGAGAACCAGCATGTACGGGCAGTTCATGCCGCCCAGTTCCCGGGGCAGGCTCATGCCGTGCACTTCCAACTCCTTGAGCTGGTCGAAGATTGCCTGTTGCACCGGCGGAAAGTGGACGTCGCCGTTTTCCAGACGCGGGTGTTCCCGGTCGATGGCTTCGGCTTCAGGCGCTACCGCTTCCGCGGAAAACTGGCCCACGAGTTCAAGCACACTACGGTAAAACTCCACGGCTTCGCCGGTGGTTTCGTGGCCGCCGGCGGCGGTCCAGTTATATTCCGTGCGCGCGACCAGTGGCGCCCAATCGATAGCGCGGTCCACATAAAACTGTAAGTCGTTGTTGTCCTCGAAAAAACACGCCATAATACTTATGCCTTTTCCTTTTCAGACGGGGGTTCTGTGTAAAGGGCTTCGCGTGCGATACGCACCATTTCCTGGGTGTACCGGTTGTCGCGCCCCCCTTCCTCGATATCCGTGATGGCGCCCGCCACCTGCCCGATGGCCGCCGTGCTCACCACCATCATGAGTACCTGCACAACATAAGACTCCGGGTCGAGGTTGGGCTTCACCATGCCTGAGGCCTGCCCCATGCGCAGGTAGTCCGTGAGCACGCGAATCCACGGGCTCAGGTGTTCGCGCAGGCGTGCGCGCAGGGCCTCCGGCCGGTCCAGCATCTCACGTACAGTCAGCCGCGCGCGATTGGGTTCGGCGCGGAAAAAAGCCAGAAGCGCCTTCATGGCCGATGTAAACCGATCGTAGCCCGCGGCCGATTCCGCCAGTACCCGAGGCAACTCTTCGCGCCAGTGGCCAAACGAGGTGTCGATAACTTCCTCGTGCAGCGCTTCCTTTGAGGGGAAGTGGTAGAGTAGTGAAGGCTTGCGAATACCCACCGCGTCGGCGATAGACTGCAGCGGGGTTGCCTCGTAACCATGCTGGCCGAATAAGCGCACCGCCTCCGCGAGGATGCGCTCGCGCACATCGGCCGGGCGCGCCTCGTCAGGCGGGGTGTGGTTGATATTGCGGGTTGAATCTACCATGAGGTAGGCGATAATCTACCGGATGGTAGGCAGCCCTGTCAACCATTGATGATTGAACTTGGAAGGACAGCCACATGATGAACCCAGCGGGATTCCCCCGCTTTGAAGAAACCAATATCCCGGCTATCGGATACAACTGTATGGCGAAGGTGTGGGACCAACCGAAGCTGATATCGAAGTACCGCGATGGCCGCCATATGGACGCGTGGCAACACTACACGATGGCGGAGCAGGTAGCGGAACAGAAGCTGCTCGCCCGGGCGTGGCAGTTGCTCGGGCTCGAGGCGGAGGACCGGGTGGCCATCATGGCGCCGAACCGGCCGCGCTGGATATTCAGCCTCTACAGCCTGCTCACGGCGCACCTCGTGCTGGTGCCGGTCTATCCCTCGCTGACCCCGCGCGAGGCCGCGTACATTCTGAAGGATTCCGGGGCGCGGGTGCTGCTTGCCGATTCCCTCGAGCGGGCACAGCAGATTCAGGCCCTGCGCGATGAGCTGCCCGCGCTCGAGCATATCTTCGTCATGGACGCGCTCGAGTCGCCGCCGCCGGACCCCATCAGCACGTACACGGACTTGCGTGACTCGGCCCGTGGCCACGAAGACGATGACGCACTGATCGAGGCCATTCAGGCGGCGACAACGGAGACCCTGGCGGCGATCATCTACACCTCGGGCACCACGGGTCCGCCCAAGGGCGTCATGTTGACCCACGGCAATTTCATGAGCCAGCGGCCGGTGCTCGACCTGTTCAATCTTGGGCCGGACGACATCTTTCTGAACCACCTGCCGTTTTGCCACAGCTTCGGTTTGACCACCGATCTCTTCGGGAGCGTGGCCGTCGGGGCTACGCTGGCCATCGCGGACGGCTTCGAGCCGGCGCAGATTCGCCATGCCCTGACCACGATTCGCCCGACGGTGCTCATGAGTGTGCCGCGGCTGTACGAGAAGATATACCTTCAGGTACAGCAGGTGGTTGCCGAGCGGCCGGGCTTTGTGCAGCGGCTTTTCGACGGCGCCCTTTCCGTGGGCAAGCAGGTTTTCGACCTCGAGGGCGATGGCAAACCCATTCCCGCAGGGCTGCGGTTCAAAAGCCGCCTGTCGAAGCGGATAACCGGGAAGATCCGCCGCCGCGCGGGCATCGACCGCCTGCGCCTGGCCTATGCCGGCGGCGCCCCCTCGAGCCGGGAGCTCTGTCATTTCTACCAGGCCCTTGGCATCGACCTGTTCCAGGGCTACGGCCTTACGGAGACCAGTCCCATCGCCGCGGTGAATCGGCCGGGCAAGAACCGCCTCGGAACGGTGGGGCAGGCAGTGGCCGGCGCCGAGCTGCGCATCGCGGCGGATGGCGAGGTGCTGATACGCGGCCCCCTGGTCATGAAAGGCTACTACAACCTTCCCGAGGCCACCGCGGAGGCCATCGACGCGGAAGGGTGGTTCTATTCGGGCGACGTGGGGGAGATGGACTCCGAGGGCTTCCTGCGCATCGTGGACCGCAAGAAAGAGCTTATCGTGACGTCGGGCGGGAAAAACATTGCGCCGTTGCCTATCGAAAGCGCCTTTAATACCGATCCCTACATAGAGCGGGTGGTGCTTATTGGTGACTGCCGGAATTACCTGATTGCCCTCATCGTACCCGATTTCACGGCCCTTGCCCGATGGGCCGCGGACCAGGGGCTGAGCGACCTGAGCCAGGAGGCGCTGGCCGCCCACCCGGAAGTGCGCCGGCTGATGGCCGAGCGTGTGGCCCTGGTCAATGCGAACCTCGCACGTTTCGAGCAGATCAAACGCTTCGCCATCCTGGCCGAGCCCTTCAGTGTGCAGACCGGCGAACTCACCCCCACGGAGAAGGTGAAGCGGCGCGTGATCGAAAGCAAATATGCCGGCGTCATCGATGCGGTCTACGCCGCATCGCGCGATGCTTGAAGCCCTTCTTCTTGCTGTGTTTCGGCCGTTTGTGTTTCCCAGCCGCCGCCAAGCAGCACGGATTGCCCGGCACCAGTGTCGTGCTCCGCGGCGCTTTTCTCGAGGGCGCCTCGATCCAACTGCTCACGCACCAGCTCTGGCCCATGGCCGTCATCGGGCTTATCGCTTTGACGCTCGCCTCGTTTCTCTTTCGGCGGCGCCTCTACTGAGCATGGGCGTCACACCTGCGAGCAGGGGGCCGGTTTCAGGAAGATATTGGTGATGTTGCTGAGGATTTTGTCGTCTGCGTATTCCGGCTTGCTGCTCAGTTCCTTCCAGGCGTCGCTGTTGACGAAGGTCTTCCAGTTGGCCTTGCGTTCGGCCTGATTCTTGAAAGCGAGCATATAGGTCAGGTTCGGCATGCACTCACCGGCCAGCGCTTCACCAAAGAACACCGGATGCAGGCCGCTGGCACGGAAGATGTCGATCTCGCCGATGTTAAACATCTCGATCTTCTTCTGCCCGGTCTTCACACTCGGGCTCTCGTAGGTGCGCAGTTGCAGGACGCGGCCTTCGGAGGTAACCGGCCGCTCCAACCGTGGCATACCGGCAAATGCCTTGAAAAGGGACACTGCCATACGCGCGTAGGCCGGGTCGTCGGCCGGTGTGTTGAGGAAATCCGCGCCTGCCGTAAGGAAGGCATCGTCGGCGAGGAGCCGGTTCGTCAAGGTGGCGGCGGACGCCATGTCCGGATGACGAAGCAGTACGAACGTGGGGGAGAACCCCTCCTCCGGGTGAAATACGCCCACCGGCTCGATGCCCAGGCGGTTGAGCGCCGGCACCATGGCCGCCTCGAGGAAGCTGTCGAGGCGGGCTTGCTGCGCTTCCGTAGCGAGGTGGTATTGGCGCAATTCGTAGACGTCGCGTTTGCCGCCGGCGTCCGCGTTATCTGCCGCTTGCGCCCCTGCCCCCTGCACCATTGCACCGAGACCCGCGGCGGACGTGGCCGCGAGGAATTGCCGTCGTTTCATGATTGAACTCCTGTACGATTATAAGATGGACCACAAAGGCACGAAGAACACGAAGAATTCACAAAGGAAGCCGCTTTCGCACAAGAAAAGCGCGCGCTATATCCGATCAGTCTGAACAGACCGGCCAGACCGGCCAGACCGATCGGACCGATCGGACTGATTCTTCTTCTCGCAGTGGTTCGCTCTTCATCTTTCGGGATGGTGCGTAGCGCTCAAGTTGTCGTGTCGGAATTGCGGTTGTGCCGTCGTGTTCGCTACACGCATCCTACGACTCTTTATTGGCTCGCGGGGACGCTCGCCCTCCCGCACTATGCCTTCGCGGCGGCTTCCATCTTCTCGACGGGCGCGGCTTTGGCACGGCGTTCGAAGTCGTCGATCTCGGTTTCTTTTTCGAAGCCCACGATCATGGTGTCGACGCAGCCGGAGTTGAAGGCGTAGGCAATTGACGTGTCGCGTTTTTCTTCGTTGTCGCCGAACTGCCCCTCGCCAATGATCTTCATGCCGACCACGCCCTTGCCCTGGGAACGAAGCGTTTTCAACACGTTGGCGACCTTCGGCACTTCCTCGGGCTTCTTCACGTCCATCTTCACCGCGTAGGGGTTGATGCGGGCGTGGACGGAGTCGACCCAGGGCTCTTCGGTGGCGGCGGAGAGCGCCTCGAGTGTGTGGAAGGAGCAGCCGTGGGCGCGAATGAGGCCGCGCTTCTTGAGGCCGGCCAGATCGTCCATGCGGTCGCTGAGCTTCGTGCGCCAGTCGGGTTCGGTCACACAGTGCAGCAAAACCAGGTCAATATAGTCGGTGTTGAGTTCCTTCAGAAACCGCTCGACAGTTTCGGTTGCGGGGGGGCGCGCCTCTTCGGGCAGGCCGTTGGGACGGTACCATATCTTGCTGACGATGGTGTAGCTCTCGCGGGGGTATTTCTTGAAAGCGGGGAGAATGTAGGGGTGCGTGCCGTAGAGATCGGCCACGTCGATAAGCCGGATCCCATGCTCATAGGACGTGCGCAGCAGCCCCTCGAATTTCTCCTGGCCCATGCGCGTATGGTTGGATTCGCGATTATAGCCTTTCATGCCCGTGCCGAGACCGAGCTTTGACACCTTGATGCCGGTCTTGCCCAACTCGACAACCTCGTAGGGGTCGTGCTTTCCCGGCGCCGCCACCGAGCGCAATTGCGCGCCCAGCATGAGCCCGCCTACGCCCATGGCCGTCTGCGTCAGAAAGTCGCGTCGTTTCATTGTCATGGTATCGTTCTCCTCGGTGGCCGTATGGCTAAGCTTTTTTACTCTCATGGATGATAACACACAATGCCGCGTTTCCCATCCAACCTCGTTGCCGGCGGTCCTTCGTGCGCGGCCTCGTTGCAGAATAAATGCGGGGAAAGCGCACCGGACGTCCGGCTGGGCGAGGCGTTTCATGCCTGCATAAAGGCCCCCACGATGCGTGCCCTATGGCATGTGAACCCAGAGATCGCGCAGCATCAACGCCTCATCGTGGTTTCCCTCGAGCGAGAACGTGACTGTGTTGGCGCCCTTGACGAGTGTTCCCGCCGGGATGGCGCAGCGCAGGGTCTCGTCACCGGCGGTGGCTACGTTCGGGCCGGTGTCGTTCACGCGCACGCTCAGTGCATCCGCCGCTTGCAAGCCGGCGGCGACAACAACGAGCGTGGCCTTCTCCTCGTCTGCCGGCGGCAAACCGATGGGCATAGTGATTGGCACCATGCTTCCCGGTTCGAGGGTGCGTGTGCTGTCGGGCGTGAGAAGATCGCGGTTCAAGAACTTGGCGCCGCCCTCGTGCCGGAACCGCTCCCCCCGCCCGATACCGGCGCGGTTATGAAGTACGGAAAACGGCGCATGGCAGATGGCTAAAAACTTAGGGTGCAGTTTTTGTACTACCGCGCTGTTGGTGAAAAAGTGAAGCAAAAAGG
>CAZMVU010000167.1:0-11016 GCA_964569295.1 uncultured Nitrospirales bacterium | reverse complement strand
AACTTAGACCACAGAACCCACCCGATGGTTTCGGGGGCGGTGAGATATCCGGGCTCGCCCTCCCTGGGACCACCTGTTTCCGGCTCGCGGGGACACTCGCCCTCCCTGGGACCACCTGTTTCCGGCTCGCGGGGACGCTCGCCCTCCCTGGGACCACTGCGTTTTGGGTTGTAGGTGGCGTACTTGCGTCACCCATGAGTTCCGGGACAGCGCGTACATCGTGACGCATAGCGATAACGGGTGGGCCAGAACCGCTCCCCGCACCGATACCGGAGCGCCCTATCAAGTATGGGAAACGGCTCACGGCAAACGGCGAAAGAATTGCAAAGGTTCAATGCGCCAACGGGAGGGATCCCGTACCGGCATCCGATACGCCTACGCGCGTGTGCTGGCCGCGGATGCACACAGGAAGCGGTATACCCGGTCATCCACCGTGTCGAGCGTGGCGTAGAGCTGGGCGAGCAGGTCGCGCAGGGCTTCCTCGTGGCGCGTGGAGGTGGCCGGTGTATCCGGGGTTGTACCGAGGTCTGCCAAGTCTGCAGCCACGGCCGGACGCAACGCCCCACCATACACATCGTCCAGGTATTCCACACCGGCCAGAAGCGCTTCGCTGATGTACGCCGCTTCCCCGGGGGCAACTAGTTGCTTTTCCACAAGTATGCGCGCATCGAGCGCGGCCTCGGCGAAGAAACTCAGAAAATCCAGGTAAATCAGGTTCGCGGCCCCCGCATCGATGTCCTTGTTGAGTAAGGCCACCATGGTGCTGAGTGCATGGGGCAGGGCGCTTAGCCAGGCTGCGCCGTCCGCATAATCACCGCGGGATTCGCGCAAGGGGCGGCACCATCGCCACTTCCGCCGTAGTACTGACGCGGTCGTGTCACGGCGCAGGTGACGTGCCAGGGCGTCAGGGACATAGAGCTGGCGGTAGCCCGCACGCTGCAACGCCTCGCCAAGCGCCACGGTCCATTCCGGCGTTGCGGCATCCGCAGGCACATTGTTTGCGCGCAGCACGGCTTTGCGCCGGTAGAGGCCGCTGTGTTCATGCAGGGCGGGCGGATCGACCAGGAGCAAGTTGCCAAAGTCCTGTGCAAGGTGCGCCGCGCGCCACGCATCCGCCGGCGTATCCGTGTATGCTTCAATGAGACGGCCGCCCAGGGCGCCCGTTTGCGCCGGCCCATTCTCCCAGGCCATAAGGCAGCATTTGACATAGCCCGGTGCAAGCGCTACGGCCTCAGACACGTACCCCGCCCAGGGGGTGTTCGACTGTGTGAAGTAGGCGCGCAATCCTTCCCGGAGCGTCCCCGGCAATACCGTGACATGGCGTTCCACCGCCGCGTGCGGCGGTGCCTGCCCCGCAGCATACACCGCCCCCAGCGGGTGGGCTTGCGCCAGCACGCCATCGAGAGCCTCGGCAAACCCGGCGCCCCCATCCGCGCATGCAATGCAGAGCGAGACCGCTTCCGTAGCCGGCACTAGCGACAAGTCCGGCGGCGGCATGCCCGATGGTTCCCCGGCGCGCAGCCGGCCGCGCAGTTTTGCGAGGTGATCCTGGTGCGGATTGCTCTCGAGGGTAGCGTCAAGCGCGTCCAGGGCGCCCGGCACATCCCCCCTTGCGGCACAATGCCGGGCAATAAGGTTCCACACGGCCACATCCCGCCCCGAATCCGCTGTGCGCGCCTCGGCAATGGCCCGTGCCCAGTCGCTCTGGCCCCGTGCCAGCGCGTACTTCGCAAGCGTCCACGCCAGCCACGGGTCCGCCGCCAGAGACACGCGCCCGCACAAACGCTCCGCCGCCGCGTCGTCCGGTTCATAGGCCAGCCGCAGCACACCCCAGGCGAGGCGGTCCGCCTGGCCGATGACGCCTTCCAGAGCGTGGAAATCGTCCCAACGGCCTGCCACCGCCAGAAAGTAAAGCAGGTCCGCATAGTGCTCCTCATAGTCAGCCCCGCTGCGGAGACATGCCTCCTGCTCTTGTGAAAGCCTGTTGCTCATACCGGCACAAAGTCCTCGAGCTCGATACCCAGCGCGTAGACATGGGGCGGGGCAGTGTGCATCCGCGCTGCATCCTTCTCCGTCACGATGAGCCAGCGCTCGCCGTGGGCGGCCGGTATATCGAAGGCTGTATGATCACGGTATATGTAACGTTCGGCCACGGTGGCGCCCAGTTGCCCGAGTGTCGCGAAAAAATGCTCCGGCGACGCGATGGCACAGGCGGCATCGACCGTGCGTCCCTGCAATACCGTCCGGTCGAAGACTTCGCCGTCTGCCAAGCGCCGCACCGATTTCGGCGCATGCCGGGTGAAACGCAGGGGCGCCGTGGGATTCAACCGCCGCAATGCCGCCGCAACTTCCCGCGGATTCTCCGCGAGATCGCAACGCGTCAGGACGATTTCGGTGGCGCGCCGGACCGCCTGCCGAGGCTCGCGCAGCACGCCCCGGGGCAGCAGGTAGCCGTTGCCAAAGGGGTTTGTGGCGTCGACCAGCAGAACATTCTCATCCCGCGCCAACCGTACATATTGAAAGCCGTCATCGAGGATCAAGTAGTCGCAGCCGAGCTTGTCAATGGCATGGTGGGCGCCGCGCACGCGGTTGCGGTCCTTCACGACCCACACGCCCTCCGCCGCCCGCGCGATATGCACCGCCTCATCGCCAAAATGCGCCCTGGGCGCGGACGCCACGTTATCAGGACCGAGCACAAGCGGCTCGTCCGTATGCTGGCTTCCATAAGCGCGTGTGAGCACCGCGACCGTCCTGCCCGCAGCCATGGCCGCGTTGACACGGGCGATGACGGCGGGGGTTTTGCCGGTGCCGCCCGCCGTGATATTGCCGACACTCACCACATACGCATCCACACGCACTTTCGGGCGCATCCGGCGCAATGTCATGCCGATCCGCTGCACGGGTGTCACGGCTCGCAAAGCCGCTGCCACCAGGACCGGCAGGTGTTCCCCGCGCCGCACACGCCCCGCCAAACGCGCGCTATACTTCATCGCGGCGCGAACCGCTTCCCGCTGAACTGTTGTGCCTGGCCCTTCAGCTCGAGCATGGTCAGCGTGCTCAGAGCCTCGGCCACCGAGAGCCGCGTGGCCTGGGCGATCTCATCGACAAAAGAGCCATTGGGCGACAATACAGCCAGCACGTCCTTCTCCGTTGTCGACAAATTCCCCGCCGCCGGCACGGCTCGAGCGGCGGGCTGCGGCGGGGATGGTGCTGTCGGCGCTGGTGGCGGCGCTGCTGCCGGCGCAACAGGTCCGGGTGTAGCCGGTGTGTCGGTGCCGGACGCCGTTGCTTGCCGGGAACGCGGCGCAGGGCGCGCGTCCGGCTGGGTAGACGGCGCCGCCGGGGCTCGACGCGCTACGTGGGACGGCATGGCCACTGCGGCCGCGCGCACAGCCGCGGGCACCTCGAGTTCCACCAGCATGTCCTCAGCCGACTGCACGAGCTTCGCACCTTCTTGAATCAGGGCATGCGGGCCCTTGCAGTTCTCCTGGCCCACCTGCCCCGGCACGGCGAATACCTCACGTCCCTGCTCGGCCGCCTGGCGCGCCGTGATAAGCGCCCCGCTGCGCAGCGGGGCCTCGACGATGCACGTGCCAAGCGCCATGCCGCTGATAATGCGGTTGCGGAAGGGGAAGTGTCCGCGTGCGGGCTTCACGCTCATGGCGAAGGAGGTGACCACCGCCCCCTGCGCGATAATGCGCTGCATGAGCTCCGCGTTCTCCTTGGGATATGCCACGTCCGCCCCGCAACCGAGCACCGCGATGGTGCGGCCGCCGGCCTCGATTGCGCCCTCGTGCGCTGCCGCGTCGACACCGTTCGCCATGCCGCTGATGACGGTAATACCGCGGCACGCCAGGTCATAGCCCAACCGGCGCGCCATGCGCAGGCCATAGGGCGAGGCTTTGCGCGTGCCCACCAGCGCTACCGCGTGCTCGTCGCGTTCCATCACCGTGCCGCGCACGAACAGGAGCAACGGCGGATCGTATATTTCCGCGAGCCGTGGCGGGTAGGCCGGATCGTCCATGGTGAGTACATGCGCATTGTATGCGGCGAGGGCGCGCTCCTGGGCCGCCAGGTCCACCACCTGTTCATACTGGCGGATGCGCTGGGCCAGCTTCGTCCCCACCACCTCCGCCAGGGCCGCCTCGCTCGCTTGGAGCACACGTTCGGGCGTGCGAAAGCGGGCCAGCAGTTTGATGAAATACGTGGTGCCCACCCCCGGCACCAGCACCAGGGTGAGCCAGTCGCGTTGCTCCGGGGCGAGCGGCATGACGCGCTATGTCCCCGCCGGATGCTTCACGGATTTCACGAGCAGGTTACGGAACCACGCTTCGTCGCCGTGGTTTTGCAGGATAATGTGACCTTCCTGCGGCAGTTCCGCAAGCGGCGTGTCGAACTTGCCGATGGGCATGGTCATCTTCGCGAGGTCGGTGTGGATTATCATCCAGCCGTTGCACCATACCTTCAGCTCTGATCCCATGCATTCGATATCGAGCGAGTTCCACTCGCCCGTGGGCCGGACCATGTTGAACATGGGCGTGACCACGTCATACAACGCGCCGCAGGTGTGGTTTGTGGGCGGATCCTGGTAGCCGTCGAGCACCTGGATTTCGAAGCCACCCTGCACCGGATTGTCCGGATCGGTGCGGAAGAAAACACCGCTGTTCGCGCTTTCCGTCAATTTGAATTCGACGTGCAATTCGAAGTCGTCGAACGCCTGCGGCATGAACGCGATGTAGCGCGTGGGCTTCTGGCCGATGACATGGAACACGCCGTCTTCGATACTGAAAACGCCTTCCGTATTGTCGGTGACGTTCTGCCAGCCGTCCACGTTCTCCGTGGCGAACAGGTCGATCCAGCCCTCACCTTCCGGCGCCGGGGTGGGTTCGCCCTCGGGCAGATGCATGTCCTCGTTCCCCCCGGCCAGCGCGCACCCGGCAACGATGACGCCCGCCATTACGGCCACGCCGAGCACTCCACAAACTTTTTTCATAGCATGTTCCTCCCGCAGCTTGCCTGTGTTATGAACCGCCTTACCGCGTGGCGGTGTGTTACGCAGTCTTTTATTCACCCTCTGGATCCCCGTCATCGTCCGGCGGTGGCCCGTGGAGCGCCCGCATGAAAGCAACCGGGTCGGCCATCCATTTTCGCCACGTCTCCGGGTCGGCCCCGAAGGGCAAGCCCGTCATCGCCTCGAGCCGCGCCGCCGCCTTACGCGCCAACGACCGGTTGGCCTCCATCACCGCGACAAGCGCCGGGATGGCTTCCTCGCGCGGCTGGGCGCCAATATACCCTAAAGCGCGTTGCTGTAGCCAAGGGCCGTGGCGGCCGTTACCCTTCGCAATATCGAGGAGCGCTTCCATCGCCCGGGCACCGCCGAGCACGCCCAGGGCTTCCACCGCCAAGCTTTGCATGCGCGGGTCCGCGTGTTCCAATTGCGACAGCCACAGCGAGGCCGTATGGTCCACTTGCAGCGACAACAGCGCCCGGCCGCATGCCAGTGCAAGATGCAAGTTCTCCGTATCCTCGAGGTGCCTCTCGAGCACGTCCGCCGCCTCCGGCGCCCCCAGCAGCCCGAGCGCCTGCGCCGCCCTTTGCCGCCGTTCCATAGGCGCTTCAGTATCCTCGAGCGCCGCGATCAATGGCGGGGCCAGGTCCGCTCCCAGGACGGGCAACACCTGTGCCATGCCTTGTTCTCCCCCCGGCTTCTCGAGCGCCAGAAGCACCCACCCCGCCAACCGCGACGGCTCCTCTTCCCCCACCGCCTGCGCTGCCGCCGTGCGCACGGCCGGCTCCGGGTCACCCAAGGCAGCCAACGCCACGCCAGGGGCGCGCGGCTCCCTTCCCCGGCCGCTCAATTCCACAGCGCGCAGACGTGCCGCAGGATCGGGCGAGGCATACATGGCGTGTATCAGATCAAGGCCTTCAGCAGCACGACGCCGCGTTGCGCTGGCTTGCGGAAGTGGACGGTGCAAAACGGTCCCTGAAGCTTCGGCCAGCGCCTCGATACGCGCAACGGCGCTGCCGGCCACCCGCACTTCATACGCATCGGGCGTATTGGGAGGCGTATCGGGGGTATCAGGCATATCGCCCAACGCTCCCGCCGCCACTTCACCCCCCGGGACCGCGGGTTCCATGCACCATACTGGGGCGGCTAAGGCATTGCAGCACAAACACATGGCACACACCATCGCCACCCGAAGCAAGCTACGGCGCCAGCGCACGAAGTCAGCGGCTTTTGTACACCCTATCGGCACGACTGCACAGTGCACGGTGGCACCCTCCAGAATGCTACACAGCCCTATTGTGCGCGCGCATCCACCAGAAATCAAGGTGTGCCGGCCCGATTCGCGCGGCACACGCTTCACCGGAACAGCATGGCTGCCAGCCATTTATGCGGCAAAGCACAGCAAACATTGTAAACATTATCAAAATTTTTCTTCTGACATGGAATAGCCCCCCTATAGAGACTGTTTCAAGGGGTGCCACGAGCGAACTATTCCCCCTAGCGCGTTCGTGGTGCAGTCAGCAATGACTGGTTCCCACCACCGGCGAGTGCGTATGGTAGTTCCCCCGCTACCTGCACTCGCCCCTCTTTTGTGCGCGCACACCCCATATTTGTTTGCCCCGAGACCGGCTACAAGACCGGGGAATGCTGTTTTTGGGCGGTTCCTGCGTTTGTTCTCGCGCGAGGTCTTGACCCCTTTCTGTTGTAATGCCAAGGGCCTATTGACTTTCGGGAGCATGTAGGCTATACTTTGTCCTTGCAAGGCCTGGCACACTCATGGCTCCCCCAGGGCCGCCTCAGACCATCCCAGCGCGTCCACACAAAGACGACAACCGTGCACATTGGCCGACATCATGAGAACATGGAATTTAGTAAATTGCGCGCTGGGCGCATTGCGGAAGGAGACAGTGGATGACCCCGAAATTTGCCGTTGGGCTGTGGGTATTCGCCAACGCCCCGGATCGGTACTGTTCCGATGGGTACCGTGAAACCCCCAAGCTCCAGGAACGATTGGCAGCCGTCTCGAAGATCAAGGGGATCAAAGGGGTTGAACTCGCCCAGACGGAGATTACCGCCGAGTACCCGGTCAAGGAAGTCAAGCGGCTGCTCAAAGAGTACGGCCTGGCTTGCAGCGGTCTTTCCGCGGACATGGCCCATGATCGGCGGTTCGCCCTGGGAGCCTTCGGGCACCAGCACCAGAAGACCCGCAATGCCGCCATCGACGAAGGCCGAAAAGCGGTAGACGCCGCCCGGGCCCTCGGTGCGACCGAAGTAACCCTGCGCCTCTACACCGATGGGTTCGACTATCCCTTCCACGTGGACTATACCGCGCACTGGAACACGGTCATCTCTTCGGTCAAGACCATTGCCAAATACGCCTCCCCCGACATCAACGTGGCGATCGCGTACAAGCCCCGGGAACCGCGCAAACACCTGACCGTCGCCACAGTCGGCAAGTCGCTGTCCATGTGTCAGGAAATCGCCATGAAGAACGTCGGGGTCGCATTGAACTTTGCGCATGCCCTGATGGCCGGTGAAAACCCCGCAGAATCCATCGCCTTCCTGAGCCGCGCCAACAAGTTGTTCCAGATGTACTTCAGCGATTCGTACCGGATGTGGGACGATCTGCTGATGCCGGGCAGCTTGCACCTGTGGGAAACCATGGAGACGCTCTTCTACCTGAAAACCTCGAAATTCAAGGGATACCTGACCATTGATGTGCTGCCGCAGCGCATCGAGCCAGCCCAGGCCCTCCAGATTTCCGTGGGCAACCTCTCGATCCTCCTCAAGAAACTCGAAAAGATGGACACCACCGAGCTGCGCAAAGCCCAGCGCACCCTCGACGCGATCGAGAGTCAGCGCATTATCCGCCGCGTCATGCTCCAAGGCTGACGCACCAAACCCGAACTTCCCCGCCGCCGCTGTCTGCCAGGATGGCGGCGGTGGTGTGTATTTATGCAATTCTTTAGCCGTTTGCCGTAAGCCGTTTGCCGTACTTCATATCCACGCCGGTATCCGCGCGGGAAACGGTTCTGGCTCACCGGCTGTCTCTATGAGTCACGATGTATGCACCCTTTGGTGTGCGGTGGCTTGCCACAGCGCCCGGCCGCGGCCGTCGTCCTGAAGCCACATGGCAAGGCGTTCTTCTTCCTTCTGGAAATGGGCCCAGAGGTCGGCATCCCAATGGCATCGCACATAGTCTCGAAGCTTGGATGGGCTAATGCCCGCAGCCGCCTGCTCCTGAATACGCTTGGCGATGGAAAGTCCGGTATGATGGTTCCAACTTAACGGCACGAGGTTTTGTTCGCGTTTCATGGTGACTCCTTGAGGAGGCATGCGTGTAATACGCTGCAATGAGGTAAACACGCCCATGACATCAATGAATCCCATACGCATTGCCGAGGCGGTGCGCGACGCGTGTGAGACGGCGGCCCTGGACGCCTACGAACAGGCGGGTATCCGCGGTCTTTGCGGGGAAGGCCGGTGGGAATGCGCGGTGGAGGCGCTCCGGGCGGTTGAACTCGAAGCTATTATCGACAGCCTGGAGATGGACAAAAACACATAGCGCCCTCGGGGTTGGTGTATTGTATGTGTCAGGGCACCCGCCTATAGTTCATTGGTGGTTCTCGTCGCAGCTCGGGTGCAACGTTCACTTCATTGGGGGGCCGGTGTCATGGCAATGCTTTCGAGGCGTGCTTTTCTGAAAGCGGCTTCGGCCGTGTGCGGTTGCGCGCTATTGCGAGGGCCGGGAGCATTGGGCGCGGAAGTGGAAGCGGAAGTGGACGCTGTGCGGCGGCCCCATGTCTGCCTCGGTTCGAGGGTGCTGGCCGAATCGCCGGAATTGTTGCCTATTGTCCATGATGCCGGCGTGACGGATATCTGGCAGGCGGCTTTCTTGTATGGCCACTGGTAGGACACACCAGAGGGATTGCGCAAGGCGCGGGCGCAGGTGGAGAACGCAGACCTGCGCTGGCATGTGCTCAATGTGCCGCTGGGAAATCCGGGAGATTCGCTCGGAGACAGCCCAGGCGCTACGCCCCTCTCACCGCCCACACACTGGCGGATGGCCGTGATGAGCGGTTCGCTTTCAAACGGACGGTTCCGGACTTCCCCGTTGTGTGAGATGATGCTGGAGCCTGGGCACCACGATGCATGCAAGACTAGGCATGCATAAAGTATGGCACACCAAACGGGCAAGGGTTGGCGAAGATATGGAAAGCGTCCTCCTGTTTCGATGAAACACACCCGGCCGCCCCTGGTGTGAGATTGACCTGTCCGGTGAGGCGGCACGGGTAACCCCTCTTGAATTGGCGGACAATACCGAATCCGCCGCGGCGCTCATGCTGAGCTGCTGCGAAGTACTCGCCGTGGCGGGCGATGCCCTTGCTTGCTCCCAGGAAAGCCAGGAGCCGTTGGAAGCGCCTGGCTACCTGGGGCCGTAGACCGTTGCGTTGCCTCGTAAAGGTCGCCCGCATCTTCACTAGCCGGCATACATGCGGCGCGCTTCCATGTCGTAGCACATGCGGTTGCCCGTGTGAAGGGCCTCGGCTGCCATGATCGTCGCGACGGCGTGCATGTGGCCGTAGGCGATGTCGGCGTTGGGTCTCTCGCGGCTGCGCATGCAGTCGACCCAGTTCGCCATGTGATTCTGGTTTGATGGGGCATCGAGCTTGCCTTCCAAATCGGGGTTCTTCTTGCGTCCCCCTGCATCCGAGACGGTCATGGCCTCGAGGTCGATGGTGCCGTGCTCGCCATGTACGGTGTAGTGGGTTCCTGCTGCGTTGCCCAGGCCCATGCCCCAACTGAAGAGATAGTCTTCCGGGTAGTCCAACAAGGCGTGGAAGGTGTCCGTATGTTCACGGCCGTCATCCCACACGTAGATGCCGCCGAGGGCCGTCGCGCTGCGCGGGTAGGTCGAGCCCATGACCATATGGGCCGCATCGATAAGGTGAGGGAGCCAGAGCCCCGCGATGCCGTTGGTGCACATCTTGTAGAAATGCCAGCGACGCAGCAGCTTGGGGTCGAAGGGCCGCATCTCCCGGTTGAAGAGGTAGGCCTCCCAATCCACGTCTTCTTCCTTGCAGTCGCTGACGTTGCGCGCCCAGCGGGCGTGATTGAAGTTGTTCGCGGCGTCGATGCGGCTGACATGCCCCAGCTTGCCGCTTGCGATGAAGTCGTGCGCCCCTTGCCAGCGTCCCTCGCTGCGCCGTTGCGTGCCCACCTGCACCACACATGCGTTCGCGCGCGCGAGGTCGACGGCTTCGTTGGCCTTTTCGACATCGAGCGACATTGGCTTCTCGACGTAAACGTCTTTCTTCGCTTTCAGCGCCTCAATCATGATGGGCGTATGCCCAAAGTCGGGTGTGGCAATCACCACGGCATCCACATCGTCGCGCGCGAGCACGTCGGCAAATCGCGACGTGGCAAAGGGCTTCGCACCGAACACCTCCTCGACCCGTTTCGCGGCCTTCTCCCGATTGGGCCGCCATACGTCGCACACGGCGGAAATTGTGACGTTGTGACTCTCTTTGAGCTTGGCGATTTCGCGAAAGAGGGCGCCCGCCCGGCTACCGGTACCGATAATGCCAATGGAGATGCGGTCGTTGGCGCCGAATGCGGCGCGGTTGGCAAGCAAGCTTGCACCGGCCGCCATACCAGAAGCCGCGATGAATCGCCGTCGTGAAATAGATGAGGATCCCATGGTCGTTCTCCTGCGTTGCAGATCGTGTTTGCCCGGTATCATACGCGACAAAAGAGCGGACGTCCATCTTGGCGATTTTCCCGTAACAGACCACGCGCTCGCAAAGTCGTGCTGCCACGGCCATGCGTTACCTGAGCCCGCAGCAGATGCGCTCATAAAGCGGCTCAACCGACGCCCGGCGCGCTGGAAGGAACCAACACAAAGATACGCGTCCATCAGCGGAAAGTCTATGGCTTTCGCGATAAGGAATTCTTGTAATTCTTTAGCCGTTTGCCGTGAGCCGTTTCCCATACGTCATACAACGCCC
>CAZMVU010000166.1:0-11055 GCA_964569295.1 uncultured Nitrospirales bacterium | reverse complement strand
ACGCTTTTCTCCAAGGCCGCAAAACAAGGGACAGACCCGTCTCGCTCGGGGACTCACTCGCTTGTGTCAGTCCCGTTTTGCTTGCTCACAACTGGCACGATGGAACCAAAACATCGGTAGTAGAAGAACTGCACCCTCAATTATTTGCCTTAGACGCTTCAAGAGCGAGTTCGACAGCGGTGTCGGCACTGACAAGACGAACGTGTTCGGGGAGCATTTTGACCAGCTCCATGACAGAGTTGTTTAGATTGAGTCCACCGTCGCTGGTCATGTAAATCGCCGTTACGGTTCCCCTCGGATACGCGCCCAGTTCGCTGGCCATCTCTTCTGGACTTACGTAAAACGCCTTATCCATGAATATACCATTACCATGAACCCCCCTCCATTGCCTCGGGCGGAATAATACGACTTTCCCGCGCTCCTGGCCATCGATCAGCTTGAAGAACTGATTGGATTTCCACGTGCCCGTCGGAAACATGTATGGCACGTTGACTGGAAACACGCCTTTGATGCCCGCGTCCGTGCCTGCGTACTTCGGCAGGAATGAATTCTCAGCATATCGCCACTCCCAAAAGGCCTCCCAGTGAACGGTACTTTGGGTTCCGAGCAGGCGGGCATCAGCTTCCGTGGCCTCGACGAATTTGTCCTGCATGGTTTTGTCATCCAAGGATGATGGATACGCATACAGATGGCCGCTGGGCGGGAGCATGAAGTAATCATTGCCGGTTTCGCGGCCCATTGTATAGTACCATTGAAGGACATCAGGCGCGATGCGTGCCAGGTGCGGAGAAATGGTCCAGGTCAGCGGCGGGCATGAATTATCTCCCCCACGACAGGCCTCGGCCCGCTGACGCAACCACGCCACGCGCATTCCCAGCATAAACGCGATATTGTCTCCGTCACCCACGATAAAGGCCACATAAGTCTTGCCGGGGTTATAGTCAATACCCTCTAATTCGTTTGCCCTGAGATCATCGGGCTCCGTAATCGGCTCTCGACGTGTCGAGAAGAAGGAAAGGTTGTTGACGCTGGTGGGGATAGCCCCCATGTTTCGTGGCCGGGCGCACAAGGTCTGCGCTTCGAAAAGGTATCCGCCGAATACCATCCAATAATTCGCGTACCCATAAACCCCAATGGGCTTGGGCCAGGGATTGACGCTGACAATGTCGTTCAGGAGGTCATGCTCCCACGTGCATTTAATGCAGCCGTTCACCAGGAACATGGTAAAGAGCTTCTCAGAGAACACGAAATCGATCATAACCGGATTCATGTCCCCGCTAAGCTCGGGGTTCCAAACCTTTTCACCCCTTGTTGGATATCCCGGGTTGAGCATGGCGAGTCCGGTAGTTTCGTTCACAAAGTTTTCATAGACGTACTTTGTTGCGAGATACGGGGTATCGTAGTCCTTCAACACGACAGTGGCGTCAAAAACAATGTTTTCACATGGCACATCCATTTCCACGGCGACCGGTATGGCTCCGAGAACCGCGCCAATTGTCAGGATATTTGGAAGTAATTCCTGCTGTTCCGCGTAGGAGTACCGCACGCACCGCGGGAATTGCGTCATAGAGGCATGCACGAAATCACCGGCGTTCATCATTTCGCCGGCCTCGAGCGAAAGTTCCGCCATCCAGTGGGCGTCTTTTTCATTCATGCGCGTGAAGACGGAGCCGCCGGATTCGCGATTCCACAACCCGGCGCATGCTTGGGCCGCTATCTTAACAGCCGGGTGTGCTTCCGAAGAGATGTGTACAATCTTTAATGGGCGATCTTCACCGGCTAGCTGGACGTTATCAGTGGTTTCACCTGTGGTCCCCGGCCCCTGTGCTGAAGTAACGGCCGATGCCGGCAGGGCTGCTCCTGCTGCACATAGCGGTTGCGAAAAAAGTGTTGCTGCAACCGCAAATACAAGAACGAGCGAAGGTTTATTGAGAATACGCATAGTATCATTGTGCTCCTAGTGCGCTGGAATGCAGGAGGTTGTCCCTGCCTTTGGCTGAAGCGCCAGCACGTGCCAGGTTGTGCCCGCCACCTTCTGGGTCGAGGTCTCCGCGGCGGGCATGGTGAGCGGCGTGCGTGAAAGAATGCGGCAGGGGTTGCCCGCCTCGCTGGTGAGGGTTGTCTCGGTGATGACGCCGTCTTCCCACGCCATGTCGACGGTGAACCCGCCCCGCGCGCGCAGGCCTTTCACGCTGCCGGTGTGCCATTCCTCGGGCAATGCGGGCAGAAGGTAGATGCCGTCGTCGTGGCTTTGGATGAGCATCTCGGCGATACCCGCCGTGCCGCCGAAGTTGCCGTCGATCTGGAAAGGCGGGTGCGTGTCGAACAGGTTCGGCAGGGTCGACTTCTTGAACAGGGCGATCAGGTTGTCGTGTGCCTTGCCGGCCTCGTGGAAGCGCGCCCAGAAGTTCACCATCCATGCGCGGCTCCAGCCCGTGTGGCCGCCGCCGTGTTCGAGCCGGTGCTCGATGGATTTCCGCGCTGCCGCGGCCAGTTCGGGCGTGCCCGTCAGCGTGATCTGGTCGCCGGGATGCAACCCGTACAGGTGCGACATGTGCCGGTGGCCGGGCTCGGGCTCGTCGTAGTCCTCGACCCACTCTTGCAGGCGGCCGTCGTCCTCGGCGATTTGCAGCGGGTGCAGCTTCTCGAGGGCGGCCGCCATTTCCGCGCGCAAGCCTTCGTCCACCCCGAGAATCTTCGAGGCTTCGACACAGTTGGCCAGGACTTCATGGGCAATCATAAGGTCCATCGTCGCGGCATAGGTGAACTTCGAGACCGTGCCGTCGGCCTTGCGGAAACTGTTCTCCGGTGAATGGGACGGCGCCGTGACGAGGTAGCCGTCGGGGCCCTCGACCAGGAAGTCCAGCATGAACAGCGCCGCACCTTTCATGAGCGGGTAGCCCGTCTCGCGCAGGAATTCCTTGTCCTGGGTGAAGCGGTAGTGCTCCATGGGGTGCTGCGCGAGCCAGGCGGCGCCCACGGGCCACACGCCCCAGATGCCGTCGGCCGGCACGGTGAAGCCGTAGAGATCGGTCAGGTGATGCACCACCCAGCCGCGCGCGCCATACATGCGCCGCGCCGTGTCTTCGCCGAAGGGCACGAGGTAGTCCATCAGCTTGAAGAGCGGCCGGTGGCACTCGGAGAGGTTGGTCACCTCGGCGGGCCAGTAGTTCATCTGCAGGTTGATGTTGGTGTGGTAGTCGCTGTTCCAGGGGGCATTGATCTCCTGGTTCCACACGCCCTGGAGGTTCGCCGGCCAGTCGCCCGGGCGCGACGAGCCCATCAGCAGGTAGCGCCCGTACTGGAAATAGAGCGCGGCGAGGCCCGGGTCTGCATCGGCATGCCGGTGGATGCGGCGCAGACGGCGGTTGGTGGGCATGGCGTTCTTCGCCGGGCCGAGGTCAATCGACACGCGGTTGAAAAGCGCCTGGTGATCGGCGATGTGCGCGGCTTCGAGATCGGCATAGGCGCCCACGCCGTTGAGGACTTTCTTGTTGTAGGCGTCCGGGTCGCGGCGGCGGAAATCCGTGGCAGCGGAGAGCAGAAAGGTCACCGCATCGGCATTCTCGATGACGAGCTTGCCGTCGCCATCGGAGAGCGTACCCCCTTCCGGGCGCGCCTGGAGGTAGGCGGCGAATTGGCGTCCCACGTTTTCGCCCGTCTCGTGGTGTTCACGCGGAATCTGTCCACGCAGGATGCCCAGGCCGTCGCCCTTCAGGACAAACTCCGCCGCTTCCGGGCGCGTCAGCCAGGCATCGAGGTCGAGCGAGCCGGGGACATCGCATTCGATGCGCACGACGATCACATCGTGCGGATGGGACGCGAAGACCTTGCGCGTAATGGCACAGCCGTCGTCATCGCCCATCTCGTAACTTGTTGTAGCGATGCCGGCGTTGAGATCGAGCCGCCGCTGATACAAGGACGTCTCTTGTGGGCCGTTGAAAGCAATGTGCAGATCGCCGAAAGTCTGGTACGAGTTGATCCGCTCGGGGATGCCCATCATCGTCTTCTCGGCGAGGGCGGCGGCCTCTTCGTTCTTGTCCTCGAAGAGCAGCCGCTGCACCTCGGGGAGCGCCTCCTTCGCCTTCGGGTTCACGCGATCGCGCGGGTAGCCGTCCCATAGCGTCTCCTCATTGAACTGGATACGCTCCTCGGGGAACCCGCCGAAGACCATCGCGCCGAGGCGGCCATTGCCCACCGGCAATGCTTCGGTCCATTCCTCCGCCGGTTCCTCGTACCAGAGCGTATTCGGGCCTGGCAGCGGTTCCGCATTCGCTCCCATGACCGCCGTGACTACCGAAAGCATAAGGCTCCACATCGCGATGCCCTCCCGGGTTGTTCTTCGGGACAGTATACCAAGGTTGGCTGCGCCCACACCCCAAGGAAAGAAAGGTGTGTTCCGTGGTTGGTGTTTCGTGGTTTGTGGTTTGTGGTTTGTGGTTTGTGGTTTGTGGTTTGTGGTTTGTGGTTTGTGGCGGCTTGTGAATAGCAAAGACGCCCGCGGCGGAAGCCGGACGCTACCTGCTTCCGCAGCGCCGAAGGCGCGGGTTCTGGCTCCCAGGGAGGGCGAGCGTCCCCCCGAGCCGAAACTGTACAAAAGGGAGGGCGAGCGTCCCCGCGAGCCGAAACACAAAAGGGAGGGCGAGCGTCCCCGCGAGCCGAAACTGTACAAAAGGGAGGGCGAGCGTCCCCGCGAGCCGAAACACAACGCAAGCCCCCAAGACGGCGGTTGGGGGCAACGGCCGTTTCGGGCCGGACTTCTACCGCCGTCTGGCCATGGTTGTAGTGGGTGCCACTGCCCGTATACGCTGTGGGCACGCGGTTTCGGTCAAAAGCAAGGAGTACCAGGACGACATGCGATACGGGATTCTTTTTCTTAGTACGGCGATGCTGTGCGTTTGCGCTGCTGGATGGGCCGGGCCGGGCGCGGACATCGAGGCAGGCGTTGCCATGGTGGATATTACCCCGGATGTCGGCGGCCGCATGAGCGGTGGCTTCAGCGAGCGTCTGAGTACGGGCGTGCACGACCCGCTGCAAGCGAAAGCCTTGGTGCTTGAGGGTGACACCCGGGCCGCGATCGTGTGCTGCGACGTTATCGGCGTGCCGCGTGCGGTTGCACTCGATGCGCGCGAAAGAGCCGCGGCCGCCACGGGTATCGCTCTGGAGCACATTCTGGTTGCCGGCACGCACACGCATACCGGCCCGTTGTATTTCGGCGCGCGCACGGATACATGGCACGAGCAGGCGATGGAACGCGACGGCGCCGACCCAGCCTATGCCCCTGACTACCCGGAAAGACTGGCGGCGAACATTGCGCTGGCCGTGAAGTCGGCGGCCGAGGAAGCCCGCCCCGCTGTCCTTGAGGTAATGACCGCCGAGCAACGGGGGTTGTCTTTTAACCGGCGTTTTCATATGCAAGGCGGCGGCCCCGTGCGCTTCAATCCCGGCAAGCGGAACCCGAACATTGTGCGGCCGGCCGGCCCCATCGATCCGGATGTGGGCTTTCTTCTCGCGCGCGACGCGGCGGACAACACGCCGTTCGCCGCATTGACCGTATTCGCGCTGCACCTCGACACCGTGGGCGGCACGGAATACGCCGCGGACTTTCCTTACTACCTCGAGCGCACGCTGCGCCGCGAATTTGGCGATGAACTGGTCTCCCTGTTCGGCAACGGCCCGTGCGGTGACATCAACCACGTCGACGTATCGCACACGCGCCGCCAGCGTGGCCATAACGAAGCGGCGCGCATCGGTGTGACCTTGGGTAAAACCATCCTCGCGGCGCTCGATGACCTGAAACGGATCACGGCGCCCGATCTTGCCGTACGCCATGCCGTGCGCAGGATACCCCTGCAAACCTACACCAAGGCTGAACTCGACGAGGCGTTGGCGCTAACTGCCCGTGCACAAACAGAGAATGTGCCCTTCCTCGAGCGTGTCGCTGCCAACACCGTCCTGAAGCTCGCCCGGCGCGGCACGGACAAACTGACGGCTGATGTGCAGGTGTTCCGCATCAGCGGCGATGTGGCCATTGTCGGACTCCCCGGCGAGATTTTGGTGGACCTGGGCCTCGCCATCAAGGCCGCCTCGCCCTTCGCTCACACGCTGGTCATCGAGCTCGCCAACGGGTATGGCGGCTACATTCCCACGGAAAAAGCCTTTGAAGAAGGCAGCTACGAGACTGTCAATTGCGTCATCCAGCCCGGTGGCGGCGAGGAACTCGTGGCTACGGCGCAGGCGTTGCTGCGCGAAGCGGCCGAGTAGGACTTGTGAAGCGGGATTCTGTTTGCCGCTGTGAATCTCTTCGCGAAGGGAACCCGGCAACAGCAGCGACAACAAAAAGGGACGCGACAGGATGCGGTTTTTGTGCCTTTTTCTAATGAGTACTACCATGCTCCTGGCTGCGGCCGGTGCCGAAACCGGCCCGCGCATGAGCGAGGCAGAGCTGTACGACGCGCTCGATCTTACCTTGCCCGGCCTCGAACCTGTGGCTGAGGCGGTGGATAGCGGGGACATGGACGCAGCACGGACGGCGTTCGCGAACTACCTGCGCCAGCGCGAGAATGTCGCGTGGCACTTCGACTGGCGGAGACAAGCTTCAGACGAGATTCCGGAGCAATTCGAGCTGGACGATCTGTCGGTCTACGACCGCGCCATGGCCGACGCCGCCATGTTACACCGGTTCGAGATGGTCGGGCTGGAGCACCAGTTCGCGGACGGCATCCGGTGGGACTACAACCCGACCGAGGCCGAGGACTCGCCGATCCCCGCGAACCACGAGTGGACCTGGGTCTTGAACCGGCAGCGGCACTGGGTCGCCATGGGTAAGGCCTATTGGGAGACCGGTGACGAGGCCTACGCCCGGGAATTCGCCGAGCAGATGCTGAATTGGGTGCGGGTGAACCCCGTGCTCGAGGACACCGGCGAGGCCAAAGCGCCGCGATCGCGCTGGCGCAGTATCGAGGCCGGCATCCGCATGTCGGAGACTTGGCCGTGGGCCTACCATTTCTTCCTGAGCTCGCCGCACTTCGACGCGCAGGCGCTTTCGGTGTTTCTGCGCAGCGTGTGCGAACACGCCCGCTACCTGCGGGAATACAACACGGACTACAACTGGCTCACCCTCGAGATGAAAGGCCTTTACTTCGTGGGCGCGTTGTTCCCCGAGTTCAAAGAGGCGGCCGATTGGCGCGATTATGCCGCTGGCCGCATGCGCGAAGAGCTCGATGTGCAGTTCTACCCGGACGGCATGCAGACGGAGCTGAGTCCGAGCATCCATAACCGTGTATTGGGCACCTTCTCGGATATCGTGGACGTGGCGCGCTTGAACGGGTACTCCCTTCCCGCCGGCTATGTCGAAAAACTCGAGCCGGCCTACGCGGTGAACCTGGCGCTCGTAAAGCCCGATCGTGATGTACCCAAGTTTCAGGATTGCTGGCGCATCGACGTGCCCCACATGCTCGCGCGCGGCCTCAAATATTTCCCGGAGCGCGACGACTTCCGCTGGTTCGCCACGGACGGTGAAAAAGGCGCGGCGCCGGCGTGGACGAGTAAGCGTCTGCCCTGGTCCGGCTACCTGGTGATGCGATCGGACTGGGGCAAAAACGCGCAGTACCTCGCTTTCGATGCGGGCCCCTACGGCGGTAAGCACCAGCACGAGGACAAGCTGAACTTCGTGCTTGCCGCCTATGGCCGCGATCTCGTGGTCGAAGCCGGCAGCTACGCCTTCGATGATTCCCCGTGGCGCAGATATGTGCTGGATTCCTACGGACACAATGTCATCATCGTCGACGGCATGCCCCAGCGGCGGCGGTTCTATGTGCCCTTCTGGAACGCAGAGGATGAACCATTGCCCTGCACCTGGAAAGTTGAAGACGATTACGCCTACGCCGAGGCCACTTTCGGCGGCAAGTTCGAGAAATACCGGATCGCCCGGCAGGAGGTCGCCCACCATACCCGCCGTATCCTCTGGTTGAAGAACGCGCCGCTGCCCTTCTACCTCGTCGCCGACACCGTGGCCTCCATGGACGGCCAGTCCCACACCTACGAAAGCTATTTTCACCTCGACGCGCCGAAGGTCGAAATCGGCGGTAATGGCGCCGTTGTCACGCAGTACCCCGACGGCCCCCAGCTCGGTATCTATACCATTATGGATGAAGGGCTTACCGTCGACATCGTCGAAGGTCAAGAGGAACCTTACGTCCAGGGTTGGCTGCCCCGTGGCCACGGCATTCCCGGCATTCGTCCCGCGCCCACCGCACGTTTCACGCGCACCGGCGGCGGCACACGCCATTTCGTCTATGCGTTTGTCCCCACCCCGGAAGGAACACCGCCGGCGGTGAGTCTCAGCGCGGACAGCGCCAATCCGCTGCAGATCGAGGTCCAGTTCCCCGAGACGGCGCCAATACACATCGACCTCAGCACGTATTCATCGGGCTGAAAACGCAAGTCAAATAGGTGCCATGCTGTCGTACAGGCCAGGTACACACATGGAAAATGCGGGGATAAAGATCGGTATTTTTTTTGTCGTTTGCCATGAGCCGCTTCCCATACTTCATAGGGCTCTCCGGTATCGGCGCGGAAAGCAGTTCTGGCCCACCCGCGGTCTCTATGAGTTACAATGTATGCGCCCCTTTTCCGCCCTTGTTGCCTCCGTATGCCAAACTGTTAATTGCGGAAAAACATTGACTCCTGCTCCAACCTGCGATACGCTACCCGTAAGGGTTGATCGGCTATTGAAGGATTGCGTCGTCACTTGCGGCCGGCGCACAGGCGGGGCAGGAGGTCGTGGTCCCCCCTCTCTCGTATATGTCGACGGCCATATGCAGAACCTGCGCAACGGACGACGACACAAGTGTACTGGGAAAGGAGTGTGTTACGGCTCATTTCGGCCGTTTCCCGTGAGGAGGAAACACGTGATGTCTAGCAAGTGGTTGCAACGGTTTGAATGCATTTTCAGCAACGCCGCGCTGGCGGCGGTAGTCGTGGCCATGTTGCTCTTCCCGGCCGTTGCGTTCGCCCAGGAAGCGGATTTCGGCGACGCGCCGGATTTCACGGGGGGACAGTTCGGTCCCGGTGACGGGGCGTATCCCAGCTTGAAGAACTCGGACAATGCGAATTTCGCGGGGCGCACCGGCCCCTATCACCTGGATCAGTCGCACGCGGTTCTCGGGCAGCGGGCCGACACCGAACTCGATGCGCGCGTAGTCAACCGGGATGCATTTGACGATGGTTTTCAGGGTTTCTTCTTTTTCGTGAGTCAGGTGCCTGTACCGACGCATACTCTTGTCGACGTCACCATTCCCGGGAGTGCGCCCAGCGGCACGCGTTACATCAACATGGCCGTAGACTTTAACCAGGACGGCAAATGGGAACAATACACGAATGCGCTGGGCGGCCAGACCGATGAGTGGGTGGTGCAGAATTTTGCGATCGACGTGCCCAACGATATCGCCCCCGGCACGACCCAACGCCTGTATCTGCCCGGATTCGGCTGGGGAGATGGGCTGCTGTTTGCCTACCCCACCTGGTTCCGGATCACGATAACAGACACGCCGCTCAGTTCCGGGGACTTCGGCAGCTCTGGCTGGGATGGATCGGGACCGGACGCCGGCTTCGACTATGGGGAAACAGAAGACTACTTCTGGCAGGGTGCGGGCCGTGGTGTGGCGCCCGGCGGTAGCCCGGGCGAGGGCGAGGGCGAAGGCGAGGGCGAGGGCGAGGGCGAGGGCGAGGGCGAGGGCGAACCGGGCCCGTGCCCCGATGGTGTGGAAATTCGCTGGATGCCCGACGTGGTCTATGTCGGCGGCGAAGGCGCGCGATTCTGCATCAAGGTTTGCAACACCACCAATAAGGCACAGAAAGTATCGGTCGATTGGCAGAAACTTGTCGGCGACACTGTCCTCATCGATCAGCAGCCCGATCCGCAGGAGATCCCGGCCGGGCGGTGTGCATGGGTGTGCTTCTTTGTGCAATGGGCCGACTTCGATCCGACGGCTGACCTCTTCGCGCGCTACCAGCCCCTAATCGAATGCTTGAAGCGGGCGCTGCGCGCACTCGACCCGGACAGCGCGGCCGAAATGCAGTTCCTGCCACCGCAGGACGGTTCGTTCCCGATCTTGGAACCGTTGCAGGTCAATGGAGAGGGCGGCTCGGCGTTGACAGCGCAGGTCGACACGACCACCGGCTTCGACCCTGGCACGGCGCCGCAGCTTACCCAGGTGCCACGCATACCCGATGCCGACAGCATCGATGCCGGCGCCGCACCCAAGGCTATCGACATGGCCTGTCCCGACCTGAACACGGTCTACTACGCGGTAGAGGTGCAGCACCCCGCCGGTCCCTTCGATCCGCCGGCGCTTCTCGAGATGCCCGTCGAGCCGGAAGCGCTCGGCCAGTTCTTCGCGAGCTTGTGCATCACGCCGGTCAGGTACGACCCCGGCAATGGCGTCTGGGAGCCCGTGCTGCCCTTTACCGCGCCCAGTGAGAATCTGACTGTCGGGGTCGAGATTACCGAGCCGGGACTCTACGGCATGGCCGGCCTCTTCGGCGAGGCGGACACCGAGAGTTGCACGTTCTTCATGGACGGTGGCAGCGTGGTGCCTTCCACCGGTTCCAGCGCCACCGGTACCGGCGCGCTCACGATCGATCCGCTTAGCCGGCTCGCCTCGATCGATATCGCCTTCACGGATCTGACCGATCCGACCGGCGCGTTTCTGCGGGTGGCCCCCGTTGGCGAAGAAGGCCCGATCCTATTCGATCTCGGCGAAGTCACGGACCCGCTTACCACTGAGATCGTCCTCAGCTTGCCGGAACTCGAGAACCTGCTGGCCGACCGCATTTATGCGGAAGTCAACACAGCCGCCTACCCCGAAGGAGCAATCCGCGGTCAGGTCGTTTGTCTGTCTGGCGAGGGCGAGGGCGAGGGCGAGGGCGAGGGCGAGGGCGAGGGCGAGGGCGAAGGCGAAGGCGAGGGCGAAGGCGAAGGCGAAGGCGAAGGCGAGGGCGAAGGCGAAGGCGAAGATGAGCCCGTTGCGGATATGTGCCCGAGTGACAGCT
>CAZMVU010000165.1:0-11163 GCA_964569295.1 uncultured Nitrospirales bacterium | reverse complement strand
GGGCCCCCGTCAATTCCTTTGAGTTTCACCCTTGCGGGCGTACTCCCCAGGCGGTGCACTTAATGCGTTAGCTTCGGCACGGAAGGGGTCGACACCTCCCACACCTAGTGCACAAAGTTTACGGCGTGGACTACCAGGGTATCTAATCCTGTTCGCTCCCCACGCTTTCGGGCCTGAGCGTCAGTAACGGACCAGAAGATTGCTTTCGCCATTGGTGTTCCTCCAGATATCTACGCATTTCACCGCTACACCTGGAATTCCATCTTCCTATCCCGTACTCAAGCCAGGCAGTTTGGAAAGCACTTCCGAGGTTGGGCCCCGGGCTTCCACTTTCCACTTGCCTGGCCGCCTGCGCCCCCTTTACGCCCAGTAATTCCGAACAACGCTCGCAACCTCCGTCTTACCGCGGCTGCTGGCACGGAGTTAGCCGTTGCTTATTCCTGAGGTACCGTCAGCCCCGGAGCATTTCCTCCCCGGGGGGTTCTTTCCTCAGAAAAGGGGTTTACGACCCGAAGGCCTTCATCCCCCACGCGGCGTGGCTGCGTCAGGCTTTCGCCCATTGCGCAATATTCCCTACTGCTGCCACCCGTAGGTGTCTGGACCGTGTCTCAGTTCCAGTGTGGCCGATCAACCTCTCAGCTCGGCTACCCATCGTGGCCTTGGTGAGCTGTTATCTCACCAACAAGCTAATGGGAGGCGGACCCATCTCTCGGCGAGGCCAGAAGCCTCTTTCTTCATCAGACCAGGAGGCCCGATGACCGAATGCGGTATTAGCGGCCGTTTCCGGCCGTTATCCCCCACCGAAAGGCAGGTTGTCCACCTGTTACTCACCCGTTCGCCGCTCGAGTACCCCCGAAGGGGCCTTTCCGCTCGACTTGCATGTATGAAGCCCGCCGCCAGCGTTCGTTCTGAGCCAGGATCAAACTCTCCGATAAAAAGCTGCACACCCGGCCCCGAAGGGCCAAGTGGCGTTAGCGGATTGTTCGCCTAACCGGAATTCTGGTTAGGAATTTTGGGGCTGGTCACTTCGAAAAGCAACCAGCGCACAAGCATGTCTTTATGACAATCATACACCGTATTCAATTTTCAAAGAGCGCCTTGCAGACAAAAGGCCCCGTTCGCCTTGGTAGCGAGCCTTCTTTGCTGCGCCCCGAAAGGCGCCTGCTCAGCGGACCCTCAACCAACCGTCTTGGGCCTTGTTTCAAACTCTCTTCGAACCTTTAGCTTACCACCTTCCGGTGGGCTTGTCAACCCCCGTGCCGCCGTCGGCTGCGGGTGCCTGCCAAGGCTCGTCGAGCTGTGCGTTACGAAGCGTACCACGTGGTGAGGCGTCGTGTCAAACGTTGCCTTGCCATGCGGCGTCCTGCGTCGAAACGCCCTGTCGTCTACCCCCTCCGGAGAGGGGCCCGAAGCCGCCTCAGCGGCGACGGGAAGGAGAGCTTAGCATAAGCGGGGGCGTATGTCAACCCCTTTCCAATTTTTTTTTCGGGGGGGGCGGGGCGCGCTTTTTGTCCGGCCCGGGCATGGGCCCAGCGCACCGCGAATGGCAGGTGCGCGTGGGACAGGGTTACACCCGTTGCGCTCTGGCACGTCTATCAGCATCACCTATGGGAAGGCGCCCCATAGCAGAAGCATCACCCGGTTCACGGCTCTCCCCCTGCGTGCTTACCCCCATCGCAATCCTCCCTGTGCAGCCCCCCGGAAAAAGGGCACGGTGCGGGGGTTGACAGGTGGCGCAGATTGTGTTAAGGTGTTAATACAGTCAACACGGGGCCGATGCCATGCACATTCACATATTGCCCAGCGATGGGCAACCTATCTACAGCCAGATCGTGGCCCAGGTGAAGTACCTGGTGGCCGCAGGGCGCCTTGCGCCGGACGATGAATTGCCGCCGGTGCGCACGCTGGCGCAGCAGTTGCTCATCAACCCCAACACCGTAGCGCGCGCCTACCGCGAGCTGGAGCAGGCGGGCATCGTGTATAAGCGGCAGGGGGCGGGCACCTACATCTCCGATGCCGGATCGCCGCTCGCCGCCAAAGAGAAACGGCGGATTCTCACGGGCCGGGCGGATGCGCTCGTGGCGGATGCGAGGCACCTGGGCTTTGATCTCGATACGGTACTCGACCTTGTTCGTGAGCGGTACATGGCGCTCGATCAACCTGGAGAGGAGTCGGGATAATGACGGACGCAACCATGATCGGAGAACCGGTGGTGCAAGTCGATGGACTCTCGCGGCGCTTCCGCAAGAAGCAGGCGCTCGATGGGGTGTCGCTCACCGTGCCGCGGGGTGTGGTGTTCGGGTTGGTGGGCGAGAACGGCGCCGGCAAGACCACGCTGGTGAAGCACCTGCTGGGCACGTTGCGCGCGCAACAGGGAACCGTGCGGGTGTTCGGCCTCGATCCGTGCGCGCATCCGGTCGAGGTGTTGTCGCGCATCGGCTACCTCTCGGAGGACCGGGACCTGCCCGGCTGGATGCGGGTGCGCGAGCTGATGGCCTACACCCAGGCCTTCTACCCGGACTGGGACCCGGCCTACGCGGAGCAACTGCGCGCGCGCTTCCACCTCGACCCCGATGCGCGCATCAAGCAACTGTCCCGCGGCGAGACAGCGAAGATGGGCCTGCTCACTGCGTTGGCCTACCGCCCCCCACTCCTGCTGCTCGATGAACCTTCCTCCGGTCTCGACCCGTCGGCCCGCCGGGACATCGTGGGGGCCATTGTGCGCACGGTGGCGGATGAGGGCCGCACGGTCATCTTCTCGTCGCATCTCCTCGAGGAAGTCGAGCGGGTGGCGGATATCGTGGCGATGATTCATGAGGGTCAATGCGTGTTCCAGGGGCCGCTGGACGAGATCAAGCAACGGCACCACAAGTTCACGTTGCGACTGCCCGAACACGTTTCCAGTTTGCCGGACCTGCCTGGGGTGTTGCGTGCGGAAGGCGCCGGGCGCGAGTGGACCGTGGTGTGTGACGGGACGGCGGAGGCCGTGCGCGATGCGGCCCATGCGCAAAACATAGAAGTGCTCGAAGACGGCACGCCGTCGCTCGAGGAAATCTTTCTCGCCCGGGTGGCGCCCTATGAGGAGGCCGCATCATGAAATCCTCGACCAGTGCCCTCATCTGGGAACAATGGCGGCTTGCGGGCGTTACGGCGCTGACGCTCTTTGGTGTCGCTATGCCGCTGATGGTTATTCTCTCGGGCGTGCTGCCCAATTACTATTGGTCGGTGACGGACGCGCGCTGGCTGAGCCCGATTGACGCGAAGCTGTTTTGCCACGCCACTTTCCTTGCTACTGCACTAGGCGCGGCGGTGCTGTTTATGTTGCGGTTCGACGGCGCGGGCCACCTCAGGGCGAGCTTCGACAAGCGCCTCGCACGGCTGCCGGTGAAAACGTTGCCCCTCGCCACAATTCCCTTCTTAACCCGGCTGGCCTTTCTCACCGTACTCATTCTTGCGCTGGGAGGGCTCTACACACTCTTGCTGTGGGAACCCCTGGACCTGTTCTCGCTGCTGTTTCCTTTGGTGCTCTACAGCATCGCCCAGGCCTATGCCTGGTCGCGCAAGGCCGTCACGGGACTCGACTACCTGCTGCCGCTGGTGGTCATCTTGACCCCGTTGCTCATTCTGTTGTTCCGTTCCTATGCTACCGGCTACCTCGGCGCACTCGCCGCCTTCGTAACGCTGCTTGCGTCGCCCTACCTCACGCCACCGCTCGTGGCCGCAGCCTTTGGCGTAGCGCTGCTCGGTGTTCACTGGGAGCGCCAGGATATCCGCCGCGGCCTGCCGACGGTATCGGAGATACGCGACTTCGCCACCGGCCGCTTTTCGATATCCGCACGCCACACCGCGAGCCCGCTCGCGGCCATGGTCTGGTACGAGTCGCGGCGCATGGGCGCGCGGATGCCGCTGGTCTATCTCGCGCTGGTCGTGCTTGGCTTCGTCATCACCTTGTCCATCCCCGGGGTGCGTGAAGAGGCCAGCCTGGTAGCGCAGTTCATTCCGCTCTTGGCCTTGCCTATCGCAGCCCTCGTGGGCGGCGCGCCCTCACTGTGGTCGAAGAGCCGCTACGCTCTTTTGCGTCCCGTGGAAACACGCACAATCGCGCAGGCGAAGATCATCGCGGCGGTACGCGTACTCACCGGTACCACGCTGCTGGCCACGGCGCTTTCGTTGGTGGGGTTCTACATCGCCGCGCGGAATGCGGAACTTGTACTCATACAACAAGCGTATGCGGCCGGTGAGATCGCCATGGTCGAGATAGCAGGCATGCTGCTCGGGCCTTGCCTGCTTGCATTCGCGGTGGCGTGGGTGGCGTGTGGCTTGGGCACACGCGTTATGGGTCTACTGGTTGGCGGTAGTGTGGGCGGTGCACTTGGGGTAGGCGCAATGCGGATTCTTGTAAGCGGCTCTCACGCGCCGATGCTACTCATATATCTGAGCTTTATCGTCCTTCTGTGTTTACTCTTGCCCAGCCTGCTTCTCTATGCGATGCGTCTCCGGGCGCTACGGCCCGCTGCTTCGGTGCTGCTCGTGGCATTATGGCTCGGCGTTGCGGCTTTCACATACATGGTCGGTCCGGATAGCGTACAAATCGTGATACCGCTTTCGACACAGGGACTGCCTGCGAATGAGACACGCTTCTACTACTCCGATATCGTCTGGCGGCACATCCTACTGACGACGCCCGTGTGGTGCGGCGTTCCTGGACTCGCCATGGGCGCATTACTGGCGGGGCCTTTTCTCGCCATTGCACACAGTACAGATCGCCGGCGCACCGGATAAGGAGCTGCCCATGTGCCACTATCTGTTAAAGCAAGCGTGGTTCTACGCACTCGCCGTGTTTGTTCTTGTTGCCCTTGGAACCGTGCTGGTGAGCCACACCGTCCAACCCACTTACGTCGCGGACTTAAAGGCCCGTGGCCTGCCCGCCACATGGCAAGACCTGCAGACCTCCTACGACAACCACCCAGCCTCGGAAAACGGTGCTGCGCTGGTCCTGGGTGCGGCCGAGGCCCTTCCAAATATCGATTGCGATGACACCCTTTTTGAGAATCTTCCCTATGCGGGCGAGGCGCGCTTGCCCGAGCCATGGGAGCCCGTGCCGCCGCGCATGCAGCAAGCCATCGACCGAGCAGACAAACTCTTCGAGGAGAGCCGCGCGCTTCTCACAAGAGCCGTCACGCACCAAGTCATCCGCTTTGAAATTGACTTCAGCCTGGGATTCTACATCGTCGCGCGTCATACATCCCTCTTGCGCTCCTTGGAGCGTTTTCTAGCGGTGCACACCCTCGACGCGGCGCGGAAGCAGCGGCCACAGGAAACTGCGGAGGCACTGCTGTTACAGCTTGACCTGCAACGCGCTTTCGAAAAGCCACCCTTTCTTATCGGTGCCCTGGTTCGCATCGCGCTGGACGGCATCTACATTGGTGTACTTGAGCAAGCCGTCAACCGGGTGACACTCACGCCGGCCCAACTGCGCACGATACAAGCGGCCATGTCGCAGCCTCTCCACCGGTCCCTGGAAAACATGCGCGAAGCCCTTGTAAATGACTTGCTCATTGGGATGCAGGAATCCGAACGGCTCATGGTGCGCGTAAACGAAATCGGTCCGGACGACACGCAGGCTTCCAGAACCCTTTCTGGAAAGCTGCGCGCTGAAGAGGTGCTCGAAATGGACGACCTGGTTACATTGAGCATGCGGTGGCATAAGCAAGTGCTGTGGCGGCTTTCCGGGGCGTTCGCCTTTACGCAACTAACGTACATTCGCACCATGAAGTCGGCCTGGCACACGGGCTCACTTCCGCCGCACGAAGCCCTGCAATACGATTTTGCAGAGGAAATCCTGGCCAAGACCACGCAGTACCGAAGCCTGCATGCCCACATCCTCTTGCCTGCGCTCGGCCGGACGTACCTGTCCGCCGCGCGAAGCATCGCCTACAATGACCTTGGCCGCGTGGCGCTGGCGCTGTTGCGGTATCACCGCGAACAGGGAGGGCTGCCTCAAGCGCTGGAGGCGCTTGTGCCCGCCTACCTCGACGCCGTTCCCATCGATCCCTTCAGCGGCGCGCCACTGCGGTACATCCGCAGCGAGAACGGGTTCCTCGTCTACAGCTTCGGCCACGACCGCGACGATGACGGCGGCGCGGACCCGCCGAAGAATGAGAGCATCATGAACGACGGCGACCTCAATTTCGAGGTGCGGGGACTGGGCATGTAAGGGGGCGTGGAGCGAACCTCGCCGGTCACACCACGGCGCCGGCCTGATGTTCACTTTTCCGGGCACCATTCCAGGCGCTGTCGCCATTGGAAACCGCGGCCGCCCGGCGCCAGTGTCAGTTCGAGCAACATGGGATAACGGGACAGGTCTGTTACTTCGTAGAGGCCTTGAAAAGCGGCGGCGTTTTCTTTTGGGAGCACAATGCCCTCGAATGTGTTGGCCCCCAGGCTGATGCTCAACGCCTCGGGGAACTCGTGAACGGGAAAGAATACCTTTACCGGCCCCGGCGGCTTGTGGGGTTCAACGGGCACGCTATGCGTAAAGCCGGGCGCCCAGGTCTCGTTCGTGTATTTCACGAGCATGTTCACTTGGTGTGCCTGCGGCGCGAAGAAGGCCACGAGGTAGCGCGTGTGAATATACGGCTGGTTGGTTTCTGCGTCGACTTGTGACAAATCGGTTTTCTTTTTTACCCGGAAGAGCGTCATTGTCGAGGCGGGTTCCACCGTGGCCGTGCCGGTATACGCGGTCTCGTACACGGGAACACGCGCGAGGGGTGCGTTATCGAGATCGTCTATGACCGATTGCACCTTGACATACTGATAGGCCCGGGCTGCATACAAGGGCGCACACAGCAGCAGGGCAGCCCCACCGGCGAAGATAACGAGGCGCCGCGCTTTGTGCACGTAGACGGTGGCGGCGGGCGCTGCCGGCGCTTCCTCCCCGGTGCCGCCGCCAAGCGACGCGGCCGCACCGCGCAGGAACCGCACGCCCGCACATACCAAGAACACAACGCACCAGAGGGAAAAGAAAGTCAGGTGAAAGTAATGCCGCGGGAAAAACTGTAAGCTGGGATAGGCGCCGAAATACAGGATAAGAACCAACAGCAGCCAGCCCGCCCGCGGCCGCCGCAACGCGAGCACCAGCACCGCGAGCGCCGCGTAGAGCGGGCCGAAGCACGCCAGGTGGTGGTCCAGGGGGCGCATAAGCGTATGTACCAGCCCGGCGATACGTATGTCGGGCGCTTCGTAGCGTGCCGGCGTTTCCTGAAGAATGGTCAAGGTGCTTGCATACCCGCGGGTCAGCATGTCGGCGGGGAAAGTCGTGAGCAGGGTGAGCAGGTAGCGCTGCCCCGGCTCGTCGCCCTCGGTGCTCAAGAACGGCACATGCGCCGCGCGCCCCATGATATGGCGCGCATAGTGGTTCATCATGGCGAAGGTGAGCCGATCTTCATTCATCTGTATGCGGCGGTACGAGGCGGGTTCCAGATTCATGCGCGCCTCGATATCCGGCGCAAAGCCCCCCACGATGTGATCATGCGTGCCGCGGCTCGATTCGGTGTCGAGTATCGGGAACCCGCAGGCAAAGAATGCGGCCAACAGCAGCAGGACCGCCGCCAGCCGCTTCCAAGCGGCCCAGCCGGCATCCGGCCATTGCGCGGTAGCAACAAGCAACAGCGCGGGCGGCAGGCATACGATCACATCGTAACGAAACCCGATACCGACGCCGATGAGGGCGCCTGTCAGGGCGGCGGCGCCCAGCAGCCGCCGGTAGCTGCGTTGCCCTTGAAGTAAACGGGCGAAGAGACAGAACGTGGCGAGGAAGAAAGCGGCTTTCGATATTTCCCGGAAGATAAGTAATTCTTCCAGCAAAACGGTGTGGCACGCGAAAACCACCGCACCCGCCGCAGCAAGTACACGCGGCCCGGCTAACCGGAACAGGATATACACGAGCAATACAATGGCGATGTACAGGGCGACAGAAAGCAGTTTCAATGCGGACCAGGAAATCCCGGCGGCCCACCAGACAGCGGCAATGGTATAACAGAGGTAGCGATGCAGGGCGGGGGGACCCTTCGCGGGCGTTGTTCGCAGCGTGTCGGGTATTTGCGCGGGCGCCAGGGTGGAACGCTCTTGGCGTATGAATCCCCCCAGGGCACCGTCCTCCGTGAACTGTTCGGGAAAGGAGAATCCATGGCCGGCCGCGAGCAGGGCCGAAGGAAGAAACCACTCTGGCGCAAATCCATGGTAGTTACCGCTGGGCAACGGGGAGTGATCGACGGCATACAGGCCGGCGGGGAGCGCGGCCGCCATGATCGCCAGCACAACGGCCACTTCGAACCACGTTGTACGGCGCTTCAAGAACGCAGGAAGCACCACTATCCACTCCACGAGTATTTCACCTTGCCACGCAGCGCTATGGTAGCCATGACACGTCCTGACGTTCAACTGCCGTACCTTGCCGTGCCGGCCGCTTTTGTCATGCCGGCCCCAAATCCTCGATAATGCAGGGCGTACCGTGAAATGCAAGGGCTTTCCCGTCGATACGGAGACCATGCCGCACCGGGGCGCGTGAAACATTTCCGGCTCACCGCCCGTCTTTGCAAGGAGAACCAACCGAATCGGCTACCCGAAGGACAACCAAAACCATGAAAACCTTTCTTGTGTTTGCAGTCATTGCCAGCTTCACCCTGTGCGCCCTCCCGGCCATGGCGGCGCAGGGCTTCCAGGCGGCGGCTACCGTGCGTGTCATCACGCCCGATCCACTGCTGCCACTGTCGGCGGGGGCGGGCGCGCCGCGTGAGGTCAAGGAACAAAAGGGCGACCTCTTCGTGCGCACGCTGGTCGTGCAACAGGCCGATACCCGCGTGGCCTTTGTGAGCGTAGACGCACTCGGCTGGCCCGGGGTGCTGTGCGAGCGCGTGCGCGATCGCATCGACGCCGTGCCCGGCGACAATGTGCTGATCGGCGCGACGCACACGCACAGTGCGCCGGACACCTATGGCTTCCCCGACATGAAGGGCGGCACGGGCGCAGACCTCACATGGATAGACTGGGTCTGCGACCAGATGGCGCAATCGGTGGAAGAAGCGGCTTCGAACCTGAAACCGGCGGTACTCAAAGTAGCTGTCGGCGAGGCAAAGGGCAAAATCGCCTACAACTACTACGCACCCCAACTCTACGATCCGCGCTGCGGCGTCATCCAGGTTGCCGAGCGCGGCTTCAGCGGCGAAAACATCGCCACGCTCGTGAACTATGCCATCCACCCGGAGATACTGCTGAACCAGCCCATCCTCGGCCCGGACCTCTGCGGCCCCATGTACGAGCGCATCGAGGAGCAGACCGGCGGCGTCGCCATCTTCTTCAATTCCGCACAGGGCGGCATGGTCACCGCGGACAACCGCAAGCCCGATGGCGGCCACCTGAACACGTGGGAAGAGTGCGTGCGCATCGGTACGGCCCTCGCGGATGAAGCGCTCCGCATCGTGGCGGATGCCGAATCGCAGTCCAAACCCACCCTCTATTGCGCCGCCAAAACCGTCGACTTCCCTATCGATTCGAAACTCATGCGCGCCATGTTGCAACGCTCGCCCCTCTCCAACGAAGCCATTGCAGACGACGAGCCGGCACTTCCCACACAACTCAATCTGGTCAACCTCGGCACCGCCCAGATTCTAACCCTCCCTGGCGAGGTACTGCCGAACATCGGCTATTACCTCAAACGAAACATGCCGGCAAAACACCCCCTCCTGTTCGGCCTCACGAATGAAGCTTTCGGCTATATCATGCTCAAGGAGGACTTCAACAGCTTCGAACGCTACGACTACATCTCGCAGACAAGCCTGGGGGAGATGACCGGCGAGATCCTGATCGAGGCGCTCCTCGACATGCTGAAAGCCCATCCCACCCCGGACGGCGCGCCCGAAACAGACTGAGCCGCATCGGCTTGCCCCTCTAAAGAGTTGCCCGGCTCCCGCCGATAATAGGGGAGACAAGGCATGGAGACCCGACGCAACCATGGAGGGTTTTGGCTATGAACACACTCAGTTCTGTGGCCAACGTCGGGGCCGGCGTGAGTCGTTTTCAGGCACTTGGTGAGACGTCACGGATGACGGAACAACCGGAGACGCCCGGTCGGCGCAATGCAATTAGCGCTGTAGCACAATTGCTCCAAAGCGCACTGGCCAAGCCTGAGGCGGGGCACGACCTCGACGTAGTGGCTTAATGACACTCACCAAAGCTCCAGCCTACCTGAGGGGGCGTGGTAGCAACACCACGCCCCCTAACCGTTTTCCTGCATAAACCACCCCACTTGCCGCGCAAACCACAACCAGAACCACACGGAATGCTTGCTATGCCTGACTTCGGCATCTCCGAGAAAAAGGCCGCAGCCCTCGCGGCGCGCATGGAACAACTCGGCATCCGCGAAGGAAATCTGCGCGAGCGGTTCATCACCGGCGGCGGCCCCGGCGGCCAGAAGATCAACCGGTCCGCCACCTGCGTGCAGCTTGTACACGAGCCCACGGGCACCGAGGTGAAAATGCAGCGCGCACGCTCGCAAGGCCTCAACCGCTACTACGCGCGTAAGCGGCTGTGCGAACTGCTCGAGGCGCGCACCCTCGGGCAGCAGAGTCCAGAAGAAAAGAAACGTGAAAAGCTCCGCAAGCAGAAGAAACGGCGCAAACGCCGGTCCCCCAGCGCATCGCCCGAACCGGATCGCGACAATAACCAAACCACCAATGAAAATGATTAACCCCAGCGCGGCCAAGCCGTGACCATCCTTCCCCAGAAACATTCGGGCCCACGCCTGTCCAAGACAACCACGCCGTACTTGACAACAGGTAATTCTTTGGCGCCTTACACGCCAGCTTGTGCATTAAAGAACAAGAAGTTTCGGCTCGCGCCCCCCTTCGCGAAGACGCTTCCCCCCCCTCCGCCAAGTCGCTACGAAGGAGAAGCCGGTGGGGCACGCACTCGCCCGCCCTGTGGAGCAGAACCCGCCGTTTCTTTAGGGCCAACGGCCCGTACTCTACCAGCCTGGGCCGCAGGCTCGGGGCACCTGAAAGGCCGGGCCCTAAGTTTTCATAGTACACGCTTTCAGCGCTTGGGTAACTAAGGGTGCAGTTCTTCTACTACCGATGTTTTGGTTCCTTCGTGCCCGTTGTGAGC
>CAZMVU010000164.1:0-11163 GCA_964569295.1 uncultured Nitrospirales bacterium | reverse complement strand
ACGGCCGTGACAGTACGCCTTGGCGAGCGCGTGGACTGTACCTTAGATTACTTACCAATAGCACCCTATCATTGACATATAGATAGCTGCCGCCATGCAATCACAGACAGGGCTATTTCGCAAATGGCTCTTCATCATACTCCTGCTGCAAAGCATCCCCTTGTCAGGCGGCGAGGACACAAGGACCATGGGGACCCACCCCCACCGACACCTTCGCGAAGACACGCTGGCAGAACAGGCGCAAACCTGCGATGACAGGCCCTCCGTTTTCGCATTCTTTTCTGATCGCTTCCCATTGCTACTCCCCCTCTCCCACACCCCTTTTCCGCCGTGTGCACTGGCCGGCGCGTGCATGCTATCCTGCCGCTCCTTCTTGGTTCCCATTATCCAGCGACACACAAGGACACGCTATGAGCAGTGTACGCACACGTATTGCGCCGTCGCCGTCGGGTTTTCTCCACATTGGCACGGCGAAGACGGCGTTGTATAACTATCTGTTTGCGAAGAAGCACGGCGGCCAGTTCATCCTGCGGCTCGAGGACACCGACGTCGAGCGCACGGACGAGCGTTTCGCCCAGGGCATGTGCGAGGGCTTCGAGTGGCTCGGCATCCTGTGGGACGAGGGCCCGGACTTCGGCGGCCAGCCCGGCCGGGGCGATGCCGGACCCTACCGCCAGTCGCAGCGGCGCGACCTGCACCGCGCCGAAGCACACCGCCTGCTCGACGAAGGCAAGGCCTACAAGTGCTTCGCGTCGAAGGACGAGATCGACCGGTTCCGCGAGGAACACCCGCACGCGCGCTTCGAGAGCCCCTGGCGCGACGCCTCACCGGAGGACATCGCGGCCCAGGGCAATACGCCGTATGTCATCCGGTTCCGCGTACCCGATGGCGAGACGGTCGTGCATGATCTCATCCAGGGCGAGGTGCGTTTCAAAAACACCGAGTACGACGACTTCGTCATCCTGCGGCCAAACGGCGACCCGGTATTCCACCTGGCGGTGGTGGTGGACGACGCGCACATGAAGATCAGCCACATCATCCGCGGCGATGACCACCTCACGAACGCCGGCCGCCACGCCATGCTCTTCGACGCGCTCGGCTTCGAGCGGCCGCAGTTCGCTCATCATCCGCTGGTCCACGATGAGCAGGGCAAGAAATTCAGCAAGCGGCTCCACGGCGCGAATGTCTTGGACTGGCGCGAAGACGGCTACCTGCCCGAGACCATCGTGAACTACGTGGCGCTGCTGGGCTGGACCTCGACCGAAGAGAACCGCGAGTTCTTCACCCGAGACGAGCTCATCGAGCATTTCACGCTCGAACGGGTCACGAAATCCGCCGCGCGCTTCGACCGCAAGAAGCTCGACTGGCTCAACGGCCAGCACATCCGCATGCTGACGGTCGACCAGTTTCGCGGCCGCATCGTGCCTATCCTGCGCAAGCACGGTTTCGACGTGGACAGCAAACCGGAGGCGTGGCTGACCCGCCTGGCGCAGATCACCCAGGAAAAGGTGACCACCCTCAACGACATCACCGGGCAGGTGGACTTCTTCTTCCAGGAGGTCACGAACTATGACGAGAAGGGCATCAAGAAGCAGTGGCAGAAGGCCGACGCCCTCGACCGGATGAAGGCGGCCCGCACGAAGATGGAAGCCATCGACGAGCAGGACTGGCAGCATGATCCGCTCTATGCCGCGTTCAAGGCGCTGAGTGAGGAGACCGGTATCGGCCTTGGGAAATATGTGAACCCGGTCCGCCTCGCGCTTACGGGAAAGACCGTCGGGCCGGGGCTGTTCGAACTGGCGGAATTGCTCGGGAAGGAAACGTGTCTCGCGCGCATGGACGCGGGCATGAACTACATCGAGCAGATGGAAGACACGTAACACAAAATGGGAACAGGACCAAGCGAGCCCATCTGCTCCGTTTGTCGGGGGCAGTGCCGAACTGCGAGTGCGTGGGCTGTCCCCATTTTGTGGCAGTAAGAAGGAAGTCATGTCATGCCGGAGTTTGTCGTTGGCATCGACCTCGGGGGAACGTTTATCAAGACCGCGCTGGTGTCGCGGGAGAAAGAGGTGGTCGCGAAAGATTCGCGCCCGACCCGGGGCGACGAGGGCCCCGGGGCGGTCATGGAGGCCATGCAAGATGCTGTGCGCGATCTGCTCGAGCAACAGGGCGCCACGACAGCGCAGGTGCTCGCGGTGGGCATCGGCGCGCCGGGGCCGCTCAACTGGCAGGAGGGGATCGTGTACGGCTTGACCAATATCCCCGGTTGGGAGAATGTGCCGGCAGCGCAAAAGATGCGCGCGCGGCTCGGGGTACCGGTCTTTCTCGAGAACGACGCCAACGCCGCCTGCTATGGCGAGTTCTGGCTGGGCGCGGGCCAGGGCGCGGACAACATGGCCGTGCTCACGTTGGGCACCGGCGTGGGCGGCGGACTCGTTATCCACAGCGAACTCGTACGCGGTATAGACGGTACCGCCGCCGAACTCGGGCATATCAAGGTGCAACGTAACGGGCGCCGTTGCGGCTGCGGCGCGCAGGGGTGTCTCGAGACCTATGCGTCGGTCACCGGCATGATCCGCACCGCCGCCGAGGCCATGGAAACCCGCCGCAACTCGTTGCTCACCAAGTGGTGCGGCGGCGACCGCGAAAACCTGACCGGCAAAATGATCTACGAGACGGCAGTACAAGGCGACGAGCTTGCCCGTTGGATATTCGAGGAAACCGCGGCCTGGCTCGGCTACGGCATATCGAGCATCATCAACTACCAGAACCCGGAGCGCATCGTGCTATGCGGGGGGATGATCAACGCGGGCGACATGCTTTTCGAGCCGGTGCGCCGCGTGGCCAAGGAAAACAGTTTCAACGTGCCCGGCAACCGCTGCGAAATCCTTCCCGCCGGTCTCGGGTCGGACTCGGGCGTACTTGGCGCCGCCGGCTGCGCCCTCACACGCTACGAACGCGGATAAAGCGGGGCGTGACGGCGCACTTTCACCAAAACGGGATAGCCATTTGAGGCAACCAGGTTCATCTCGAAATCGCGTCGTGGGGCAATCTGCCAAGAGACGTATGGAGGTGATATTGCCTGTTTTTTTTTCTTCGCCCGAAGGGTGCAGCTAGATCAACCCAGGCTGAAGGCCTGGGTTGAGAACCTACCAACATGGGCTGCGCCTACAACCCAAGCCTGGGAAAGCCTGTCCTGTGGTTCGTGATTGCTGATTCGGGCTTCGGCGTTCGGGGCGACTTGTGATTGCCAAAGACGCCCGAGGTGGAACCCGGGCGCTACCTGTTTCCGGAGCGCCGAAGGTGTGGTTCTATACCAGTCTGGGCCAACGGCCCGGGCTACGGATGCGCCTTACCCAAGCATCGAAAGTGCGTATTATGAAAGCTTACGGCCCGGGCTTTCGGGCCTTCTGCGGGTGGGGTGACCTGGGCCTGCGGTCCAGGCTGGTATAATACGGGCCGTTGGCCCTGAAGAAACGACGTATTCTGCAAATAAATGGTTGCATTTTTCGCGGCGGCCAACTAAAATAGGTTTAATGCGAAAAGAAACACGCACTGAATAATCAAGGTGGGGAAGCGTCGGACTACGATAAGCACTAAGCAGAAGCGGAAAGGACCGCCATAACGGAAAATGCGGGGCGCAACCAGAGAAATGTAAACAGTTGATATATGCCGCAGATTAGGGGGTGTCATGAATCAACATACGTCGACGCGGGTGCTGCTCGTCGATGACAACGAGGCCGACTTCGGCATTGTGCAGCGTTATTTGCGCCGCGCCGAAACAGGGACGTTCACGCTGGAATGGGCGTTGACCTGCGACGAAGCACTGGACGCGATAAACACAAAAGCGGTGGATATCTGCCTGGTGGACTATAAGCTGGGTGCACGCAACGGACTTGACGTGCTCGATGCGATCCAGGAAACGCAGGTGCGCGTGCCGGTAATCTTCCTCACTGGGCTCGGCAATGTCGAGGTGGCGATGGAGGCCATGAAGCGCGGCGCGCTCGATTACCTCGACAAGAACGAGCTCACCACCGCGCTCCTCGAGCGTTCCATCCGCTACACCATCGAAAACTTCCACGTGCGCGAAGAACTGCGCATTGCCAATGAGACCCTCGAGGAACGTGTGCGCGCGCGCACCACCGACCTCGAACGCAGCAACCGGGAACTCGAGGAATTCGCTTCCCTCGTCAGCCACGAATTCGAGTTGCCCCTGCAAATTATCACCGCCGAAATTGAGAAGCTGCGTGACCAGCAACACACCCGTGCGGACTGCGAAGAGGGTGAACTTGCCAGCTACTTTCTCACCCGTGCGCACACCAGCGCGGTGCGCATGCAGGAACTGCTCCGCACGGTCCTTACCTATTCCAGGGTCGGCAGGCGCACGAACAGTTTTTCGCAGGTAACCCTGAATGAGATCCTCGACAGCGTGCTCGCCGACCTCGATGATTATGTGCGCGCGCGCGATGCGCGTATCGAGTTCGGACCAATGCCGCAAGTCTGGGGGGATGCCTGTCTGCTCCGGCGGTTGTTCCAGAATCTTATTCACAATGCCCTCAAGTACACCCCCGAGCAGCCCATGATCCATGTCTGGGGTGAGGAGGACGATGGCGGTTGGCGGTGCGGGGTGCGGGACAACGGTGCGGGACTCTCCCACGATGAACTGGAGAAAGTATTCAACATTTTCCACCGTGCCCCGCGGGACAACGCAGCGCCCGGCCACGGCATCGGCCTGGCGTTGTGCAAGCGGATCGTCGAATACCACGGCGGTAGAATCTGGGTCGAGTCGCAGCCGGGCGCCGGGACGACATTTCTGTTCACGCTTGGCCGGCAAGCAGTACCGCGTGACGCGTCTGTTTCGGCAAACGGCCGCGCCGGGCAACCGTGCGGGGAGGTATAGCCCATGCCAACCGCCAACGCAAACCCAAACATCGAGCGGCCCGCGGCCAGACGCGTCTTGCTTGTCGAAGACGATGTACCCCTCACCCAGCTTGTACGGGAAAAGCTGGCGCCCTATGGATACAACGTGCAGGTGCATCACCAAGCCCGCAGCGCCTACCAGGCCATTGCACAGACGCGCCCCCACCTTCTCGTGCTCGATGTCATGCTGGGAGATGGCGCCGGTTACCAGGTGGCACGCCGTGTGCGCAGCGATGCCGGCCTGTACCTCACGCCCATCCTGTTCATGTCAACCCTGGGTGACAAACGGGAGGTTGAATATGCCTTGCGGCAAGGCGGCGATGCCTATTTGACGAAGCCGTTCACGTTGCAAGATCTGGTGCAACGGCTCGACGAATTGCAGCGGCTGTCCGAGGCGTTGCACAAGCGCAACCCGTTGACCGGACTGTATGGAATCGAGCGGCTCAAGCGGGAAGTCGATCGGCGCCTGTTCCTCGAGGAGAGTTTCGCCTTGTGTGCGGCGTCTATCGATTATCTCGACGCTTATACCGCACGCCACGGGGAGCAGGCCGGTCTGGAAGTGGCCGCTTGCCTTGCGCACAGCATTGCCCATGTGATGCGCGAGCAGGGCTACCCCCACCACCTCAGCCATGCAAGCCCAACACACTTCTATTTCTTCGCCCCGGCAGACAGCTACAAGAGGACCTGCCGGCATGTGGTGCACCGTTTTGCGGAGGAGTCAAGCCGGTTCTATACCGCGGAAGAACTGGCCCAGAAATACATGGTGGCCAGCAAACACCAAGGGGTGTATGCCGGCTACCCCCTCATGGAGGCCCGCCTGTGTGTCGCCAGCTCGGCGCACAAGCGGTTCGCGTGCGCCCGCGAGGCGTTCACGCAGCTCGAGGCTGCGCGCGAGCACAGTCACGACAAAGAAGAGTCGCGTGTCTTCACGTTCAAGCAGGGTAAAAAATGGTAATAACGGCCGGAAACAGGGGGAGCCAAACTGCACAAGACCGTTGCATCCCGTCAGTGACGATGGAAAGAAGACCATGAACAGGATATTCTGGTTGGACGATGAAGCCCAACTCACGGGACTGGTGGCGCCGAAGCTCGAGGAACACGGCTATAGCGTGGCAACCTGCCACCAGTGCCGCGGTGCCGTCGAGGCGGCCCGGCGCCAACGCCCGCACATAGCCATTCTCGATGTCATGCTGGGCGACGGCGGCGGCTACGAGGTGGCACGTGGATTCCGCAGGGACCACGCATTGTGCCCGGTGCCTATCCTGTATCTGTCCAGCGTGGCCGACGACGAGGAGATCGCGTATGCCTTCAAGCAGGGCGGCGATGCCTACCTCGCCAAACCTTTCGAGTTCCGGCAGCTTCTGGCCAAGCTGCATGTGCTGCGCGACCTTCGGGGCGAGATCATTGCGCGTATGCCCCACTCGAACCTGCCCGGCTTGGCCGCCATGAAACGTGAGACCGACCGGCGGCTTTTGCTGGGCGAAGCCATCGCGCTTTGCTGCGTACAGGTCGTGGGGCTGAAACGCTTTCGCGAGCGAAAGGGGGCGGAAGAAGAGGCCTCCGTGCTCGCACTCACCAGCCGGTGTCTCGTAAAAGCGCTCAAACACGTCGGCAACGGCTACCTCAGCCACATGAGCAACGAGTACTTTCTTGCCCTCGTCGGCAGTGCGCACTACCGGGCGTTCGTAAATGAACTCATCACGCTTTTCAACACACAAGCACGCAATCTCTACAGCGAAGTAGAGTGGCTGCGCGAGGAACTGCTCGCCTCTGGACATGCCGATGCGCCCCACGATTCGATACGGGTGTACCTGCGCGTAAGCATTGTCAACACCGCCGACCGAACGTTCCGCAACGCCACGGACATGCTCAATGCACTGGCCGACACCCACAGCGTGCTCAACCGTTCCCGCGGTTCTGCGATCTTCGTGGACCGCAAGAAAGACCCGCATGGCGCCCTCCCCTACGAAGAACAACGCCGGGACTGAAAACGCAACTGCCGCGCGGGAAGAAGCCCCATCCTCCCCCACCGGCACATGGCGGCACCCGCATCCCATCGGCGTTACGTCCGGCCTCTTTGCCGTGGCCGCTGGCGCCATCGGTGCGCTCGCCGTCTATGGCTGGCACAACGACACGGTGCTGCTGGTCCATGTGTTCAAAGGGTACCCCCCGCTTTCTCATGCGGGCGGGTTGTGCCTTTGTCTCATATTCCTCGCCCACATGGCCTTGCTGGCCGGCCGCCGTTTTGCCGCCGCCGCAATCGCTTTGTTCACCATAGTGGGCGGCCTGCTCAGCATAGCCGATTCACTGGGGGATCTCGCTCCCGCCCTCGAGCCCTTGCGGCTGCCGCAGTTCATTTCACCCGCCGGTAAATACTCCGGCCCCATGGGCCTGTCAACCGCGTTCGCCCTCACATTGGCCGGCGCCACCGTACTCCTTCTCTCCCGCGAACGCCGCCCCCACCGCCGCCGTATATTCGGCAGCGCGGGCAGTCTGCTTGTCATTGTAATCGGCGCCGTGACATTCTTCCGCTACCTGGGCAGTTGGCACACGGCCTACGAATGGGCTGCCCTGTCGCCCATGTCCGTCCATGGGGCCGTGGCCCTCATGATGCTCGGCATCGCCTTGAGCCTGCACATCTGGCGCGAGGAACTCGGCCGGGATGAGCTGGTCTTCCTTTTCTGGGGCGTCGTGCTGCCACTCGCCGGCATAGGCGTCGCCCAGATTTATCTGGGAGACTGGGAGGGGCCCTTCCGCACCCCCCTTACCGTAATCGAAACGATCGGCGCCGTTTCCGCCATTGCGCTGGCGGCCTTGTTCCACACCTTGTGGAGGCGCGAACAGGTATGGCACCGCATTATTCCCGCCACCGCCGCCCTCATGATTGGCGTACTCAGTCTGCTGTATGCCCTGTGTTCCGATAATAACCTCTCCGTATGGCTCTATACCCTTGCCAATGCAGCCGGCGGCCTCACCATGGCGCTGTGCTGGATGCCGGCCCACTACCGTGAGGCGCTCAACCGCCACACCTTCTACAGGGCAGCCGGGCTCATCGCGCTTGTTGCCGGCCTGACTTCTATCCTGTGGGACGGCGCGTTGCCGGCCATGGTGGTGGATGGCCACTTCACCCGCACGGCCGGTCTGCTCAACCTGGGGGCTGGCCTCGGTTTTTTTGCTGCCGCTGCGCGCTTCCTGAGCGTATACCGCAACCAGCCGGCCCACCACTTGTACGTCGTGATACTGCTATGCCTGCTGTTTGGCGCCTCGGGCGTGTTGTTTCAGGCCTCCGTGATGTGGGACGCCGCATGGTGGACCTGGCACATGCTTCGGTTTGCGGCGTTTATTATGGCCTTATCGTTTGTTTTTGTTCATATGCAGCGGCGCGAAGTGCAGCTTTATCAGACGCACCAGCAGCTGGAAATGAAGCTCGCCGAACTCGAAAAAACCAAAGCCGCGCTCGAAGAAACCGGCCAACAACTCCAACTCGCCCTCACGTCAGCCAACATGGGCGTCTGGCAATGGGACCTGCACACGGGCTGCCTCGACCTCGACGAGCACGTTCAACAGCTTGTAGGTTTCAGGCCCGGTGCATTCACGGGCCGGTTCGAAGAATTGCTCGCCCGTATCAAGGCCGGCGACCGGGCGCGCCTGGAGGCCGGCGAGAATACCGCTTTCGCCCCGGAAAACGTGACGAACACCCAGTTCGACGTGGTGCTGCCGGATGGAACAACCCGCAACCTCGCCACCCGCGGCACAGTCTACCGCGACTGCGAAAACACGGCAGCGCGCATGGTCGGGGTGTGCTGGGACCAGACGGCAACCCGCGCCGCCGAACGGGCGCTCCAGGTGAGCGAACAGCGCTTACAGGCCATCCTGGACAACTCGGCCACACTCATCTCCTTGAAAGACCTCGAGGGGCGCTATGTACTGGTAAACCGGCGCTTCGCTCAAGTGTGCGGAAAAGATGCGGACGCCATTGTCGGGCACTGCGACACGGAGGTGTGGGCCGAAGAGCAGGCCGCGCAAATCCGCCGGCATGACCTGCGCACACTCGAGGCGGACGCGCCGCAAACCTTCGAAGAAGCCGTACCCGGCCCCGACGGCCTGCACACGCATTACTGCGTGAAATTTCCCCTGCGAGACGCGGCAGGCGCGGTAGAGGGATTGGCGTGTATCGCAACGGATATTACACCGCGTAAACAGATGGAGGAGGTTCTGCGGGAGCGCGAGATCCACTTCCGCTCATTGATGGAGCAAGCCGCAGATCCCCAGTTTCTAATGGATGAAAACGGCCGGTTCACGCGGGTCAACGCCCGAGCCTGCGACGCATTGGGCTATACAAGCGACGAATTGCTCGCCATGGCCCCCTGGGATATCGATACGCAGTATTCCCGCGAACAAGTCCTGGCGCAACTGGCCCGGACCCGTGGCGGGAACCCCATCACCGTGGAGGGCATGCATCGCCGGAAAGACGGCGCCACATTCCCGGTAGAAGTGCGCATAGGTTGCATTCAGATCGACGCGCGGATTACCTTCATGGCCACCGCCCGCGACATCACCGAACGGCACAGGGCCGATGCGGCGTTGCGCGCCAGTGAGTTCCGTTTTCGAACGCTGACCAACACGGTGCCGTGTGCCATCTTCCGCTGCGCCTGCGACAATGACTGGACCATGAAATTCGTCAGCAACCAAATTACAGGGATCACGGGCTATCCCAGCCACGAATTCATCAACAGCGCGGTACGCTCCTACGCAAGCATCATCGTGCCCGAGGACCGCGCGCGAGTACGCCAGACCGTGCACGACGCCATCGCCGAGGACGCCCCCTGGTCCGTCGATTACCGCATCCGGCACGCCGACGGTGTATTCCGCTGGGTCTACGAGGAAGGCCGGGCCGTGTTCGAGGGCACAGGCACAGTGCGCTACCTGGACGGCTTTATCCTCGACCAGACGGCGCGCAAAGAAGCGGAAGATGCGTTGCGCGAACAGACCAGCGAGTTGCAGCGGCTCGTGGCCGAACTCAACCGCATAAATGACGAACTGGACCAATTCGCCTATGTTGCGAGCCACGACCTCCAGGAACCCCTGCGCACACTGACCACCTACAGCGGTTTTCTCGAGGAAGATCTCGGTGACGACCTGTCCAGCGACGTTCGCGAAGATCTGTGCCTGCTCATGAATGCGGCGGAGCGCATGCGCGCCCTCGTGCGCGATCTGCTCGCCTTTTCACGATCCGGGCGCGTCGCACTCGATCGCAAAAAAATCTCCTTGGACACCTGTGTCGACGATGCCCTGGGCAATCTGCAAACCCTCCTTGATGACACCGGGGCGGAGGTACTGCGCGTGCCACTGGCCTATGCCAAATCCGACCGCACCCTCATAACCCAGGTTTTCCAGAATCTCATCAGTAATGCCCTGAAATTCCGCAGCGCCACCCGCCCCCGTGTCGAGATTACCTTCGAACAAGCCAATGGCCGCGCCATCTATGGCGTGCGAGACAACGGCATCGGCATTGACCCGGCGTACCGCGAGCAGATATTTGCCCCCTTCAAGCGCCTCCACACTACGCGCGAATACACCGGCAGCGGCATCGGGCTCGCCGTGTGCCGGCGCGTGATCGAGCGCCATGGCGGGACCATTTGGGTCGAGTCAGAACCGGGTGCCGGCGCGCATTTCCGGTTTACCCTCAGCACCTGGAAAGGAACACAGTATGGCGGCGCCGAACAAGCGCGCAGCACGGATCCTGCTCGTCGAGGATAATCCAGCAGACCAACACGCCACGCTGCGCGCGTTCAAAAAAAGCAAGCTGTGCAATGAGGTCAGCGTGGTCGAGGATGGCCGGGCCGCTCTCGACTACCTCCTGCACGAGGGAGAATATGCCGCGCCCAATCAACCGCCACGCCCCGACCTCATCCTCCTCGACCTCAACCTGCCCAAGCTCGACGGACGCCAGGTAATCGAGACACTCAAGGCCCACGCAGAACTGAAAATCATCCCCGTCGTCGTGCTGACCACATCCTCCGAAGAGGAAGACATCGTGCGTTCCTATGGCCTCGGCGTGAACTCCTTCGTGACGAAACCTGTGGAGGCGAAAACCTTCGTCAAAACCGTCCTCGAACTCGAACACTACTGGATGCAGATTGTCGTGCTTCCGCCCAACAATCCCTGACACCAGATGCAGAACACAAACCAACGCGGGCGTTGCCCGCAACCCAAGGATCGAAAGGCGTGTTCCCCGGTTGT
>CAZMVU010000163.1:0-11176 GCA_964569295.1 uncultured Nitrospirales bacterium | reverse complement strand
TGAACCACGAACCAACAACCGGGGAACACGCCATTCGATCCTTGGGTTGTGGGCAAAGCTCACACATTAGCCGTTTGCCGTACTTCATCGGGTGCCCCGGTATCGGATTATCAGCACGATCAAGGATGTCACGGTCTTCGCGGGGTGACTGTCCCCGGACCCGCGAAGGCCGGGAAGAAACGTGGCCAGACTACGACACGTTTGCCTTTGCGCCCCTGCGCAGTCAACCCTGCCCCATGAGTCGCGTAGAGCGTATCAGTCTTTCCCGGAACGCCGCATCATGTGACGCAACGGGGTAATCGCCGCGCTGGTGTGTTCTTGTGCGGTGTGGACAGTGCGGCCTGTCTTCGAGCGCCTGACCGGACACCGCTGCGCCCCAAACCTCGCTGCCCCAAGCCAGGAATCAAATACCAAAAGCGAAAAGTAGCGAAGTCCGTCCCTTTAGCTTTAACTTTCCGCGGGGAAGGCCGCGTATTGCTGCGAGACTTCAGGCTGATAGTATGGGAGGGTACTATGTTATGCCAAAAATTCACAGAAAGCTACTGCCGCTCGGCCATAAAGCGGTCCCAGAGGTCGCGGCGGATGTAGAGGAGGCGGTGTTCACCGGGGCGCAGGCCGTAGGTCTGGATCATGTAATCGGCCTGAAGCTGATTGGCCAGAGCGGGATGCACGGCGGTATCGGCAATCAAGATGGGCGCATCGGCTGTAGCGGGCGGCGCCTCCCAGTAGCCGGCGTTATCGAAGTGCCGCAGGTACCAGGGCAATGGCCAGTAGTCGCCATCGGGCTGCACGATGATGATGGGCATCTGTGCGCTGTTCGGGTTGAGGGCGGCTATGTTGTTGATGCGTTCGACCATGCGCAAGGCGTTCGTACTGGTGTGTGCGTAGACGTGTGGGTTGCCTTCGTGTGCCGGGTAAACGAAGTTTACGCGGTAGGCCTGCCAGCCGAGGTGTGCCATGGCGGTGGTGAGAAGCAAGAGTGCCACGCCTTGCAACGGCCGCCAGCGCAACCCACGCACGAGCGCCGCCAGGCCTATCCCTGCCAGCAGCAGCAAGGGCTGGTAACAGGGCAGCAGGTTCCACGGGGTCTTGTAGGGTATCAGGGCATAGAGCACTACGAGCACGAGCGTATAGAGGGCCAGGAACCGCTCGAGGTGCACGCCGTTGTCCACCGCATTGCGCTGTGGGCGCAGCAGGGCATAGAGTGCGCCGAAACCGCCGAGCACGAGCGGCAGTGCCTCGGTGTAGCGTTGACCGGCGGCGCGGTAGGTGTAGGTCAGCAGGCTGAGGTAATAGTGCCACGGATGATCGTGGATGCCCGCGCTGCCCTCGCCTTCGGCCCGGGTGAGGTAGGTCGTGAAGGCGCGGATGCTGTCGAGGACGCCCTGCCAGTGCGTGAAAAAGGAAGAGAAGAGCACGACGCTGACAATGAGGCCGGCCAGGAGGAAGGCCGCGACTCGTATTGCGGAAAAATGCGGATAGTCGACGCGCTTTGGGACTCGCTTGGTTCCGTCCCCATTTTTTCGCAGGCAAGCGATCCCGACCGTGCCGGCGATCGCCAGGGCCATGGCGAGGAAGATGAGTACGCAGGTCTCCTTCGTGGCGAAGGTGAGGCCGAGGCAGGCGCCGGTGAGTGCTGCCATGGTCAGCGTGGGGCGCTGGCAATAGCGCCAGCCGCTCACCAGGGCCGCGAAGGCGAAGAAGATAAACAGGGGTTCCTGGATGTAGTAGCGGCTGTAGAAGGTGAGGGCGGGGGAGAGGGCAGTGAAGAGCGCCGCCGTTAGCGTGGCGCCGGGACCGAGGGCGTGACGTAGCGGCCAGAGCAGCGCAATCAGGGCTATCCCGAAGACGGCGGGTAAGAGGCGCAGAGTGGCCTCCGTGGCGTCCTCGAGGGTGTCGGTGCCGGTGAGCCGTAGCGGAATCAGCGCGAGGTAGTAGAGGGTCGGGCCGTGGTGTTCATGCGGGTCGTATTCATACACGCCGTCTTCGAGCAGCATGCCGGTGCGTACGGCCTGGTTGGCTTCGTCCCCGTGAAACGGGCGCAGGCCGAGCGCGGGCAGGCGGAATGCCGCGGCCAGTGCAAGGATGAGCAGGAAGGCAAGTGCAAGCAAGGCAGGGTGCCCGGGCGGGCGAGCGTTCCCGCGAGCCTTTTTTCCCGAGTGTCGCGCGTCGTTTTCGGGCATTGCTTTCACCTCCGAAGTGGGTTGCGCCTCCGCCTGCGGACTGGCGTCCCGGGGGCAAGGTGGGCGCGAACGGGCTGGAATCAGGTCGCTGGATCGGACGAATCGGTCCGATCGGTCCGATCAGTCTGAGGCCGGAAACAGGCGGGGCCGCCTGCATGCCGGCAAACGGCCCCGGGGTGAATCAAGCTTCAGAGGGTTTGTTGCGTTTGCGGAGCATAGCTCGCGGGGACGCTCGCCCTCCCGTACGTGTTATTCGGCCTTCTTGCCGTAGACTTCTACCTCGACGTAATGGTTGTTGTCGTTGGCGGTGTTGCCGTTCGAGTAGCAGCGGATGTACTGGGCAACCGTATCGCCCTCGACTTTGATGAGCCGTCCCTGATTGTTCTCGATGTACTCTTTGTCCTCGCCCACGCCGAGTCCAGCGGAATTGTCGTGGTCGTTGTTGTAGAGGGTCTCCGCGTCTTCCTTGAAGTCGGCGTCTTTCGAGGCCTGAACGACGGTGTCGAAGTAGACGCGCTTGCCTTCGTGGAAGTGCCACAGAACGACGGCGTAGATTTCGTGGAGTGCGCCGAGGTCGATCTGTACCCACTGCACGCCGTCGGGCAGCTCGACGGTGCTGGTCTTGGCGTAGTGCTTGTCGCCGTCGGTAATCTGCTCGAGTTCACCCGAGAGCGGATCGGAGCTGGCGGTGACTTCCTTTTCGATAGCCACGTTGCTGGCGCCGGGCGGCGCGTAGTAGGGGGGACGGTCCTTGTAGCTTTCCGGCTCGAGGTTCGGGCTCCAGTAGTCGAGCGGCGTGCCGCCGAAGAAGGCTTCGGGCAGCTCGATGCCAAGCGGTTCCCACCCTTCCGGCACATCGGCCTGCGCTTCGGCGTCTTCATCCTGCGCGCTCGCGCCAAAGCCGGCGAGAACCAGGGTCAATGCAAGGGCCAGGAAAGGCATCCATGTTTTCATTTTTCTGTGACTCCTTTTGGTTACTGCGTTGTTGAACTATACGTTGGCCGCCAGTTCCTTTCGGCGGCGCTTGGATCACATATCCCGAGAACGCACCTGCAACGAGCGCATGCCGCGCATACGCGTCCGGTCTCGATTGTCTTAGACTCGCGATAGGCGGTGTTTGGATTCACCCAACGCCAGCGGCGTGCTAGGGCATATCGCCGGCGCGTGCCACGACGCCCATGGTGAGGGCGTATTCGCTGCGTGCGCCGGTGTGGATCACGTCGTTTACGGTGCGCTCATACGCAGCCACATGGTTGCGTAGTTGCTCGAAGTAGAAGCGCATGGCTCGTGCGGGCAAATCGCCCACGGTGTCTTTTTTGAGTACGGCCAGCTTGCTCTCCCGCCAGGCGTAGAGCGCGACGGATGGCACGCCGCCCGCCCCCACGATGATGGCGCACCACGTGGGCGGAAAGCCAACAAGCGTCCATGCGGCCAGCGCGGCGATCGTCCACACGAAGAAGAGTCCTGCGGCCAGATGCAGCGGCGGCGGCCCGACCTTGTCTACCCGCTGGCTTTTCATGCGCTTGGGTTCGAGGAGCGGCTGACCAGCGTCCTCGAGGGTGCGGCGCACGATGGTGATAGGCACGCCCTCGTTGATGAGCGCATTGCCGGCAGCGTGGCGCAACGAAGCCTCGGCGGCGTCCATGCCGATGCGCGCGGCGGCGGCTATCTTCTCCTCGATAAGCTGGACGAGAAAGTTGATGCCTTCCGTCGAGCGTGCCTGCGAGGCATGCTGAATGCGCGGGTCGTCGAGCAGTTCGCGGCGTGCGGTCTGCAGCCGTTGCTCGAGCACGTGTTCCACGTTCGGCGCGGTCCAACTCATACCCGCACGGCCTCCCGCTCCGCGTTACGTTTGACAATATCCGCCGCTTCATCGCGCAGCCCCTCGAGCCAGGTGACCTTCGGGCGGAGCCGGTCGATGATGGCCTGGCTTTCCTCGCGGATTTCCTCTTCCCGGGCCAGCAGATCGTCGCACTCTTGCTGCACCTGGGCGACGGCGTTATCGACTTCCATCTGCACGGCGCGGTAAAACTCGGTGGCGCGTTTATTCAAATAGTCGATGACCAGCTCCATCACGGGGACGGCGCGGTTGCCTTCGGCGTCTTTGCCGCCATGGATAAGCATGTTCATCACATTCTCCCGCACTACCGGGATCAGCTTGCGGCGCCAGGTCTCCTCGCCCCAGGCGAGCCTGGTGACGAAGCCGCCCACAGCGCCGAGGAGACCGCCGAGGCCTGCGCCGATGGCCGTGCCGACACCGGGCACTACCGAGCCGAGGGTCGCCCCGGCGGCGGCGCCGACCACGGCCCCGCTGGCCCCGAAGGTCATGTAACTAGACGCCATGGCGCTCTCGATATTCTGTATCTGAAGTGCGGATTGGCTGGTCATGTGCATGCGGATGCCGCGCACGGTATGGAGCTGCTCGGCGATGGCGCGGCGTGCCTCGCGCTCGGCCCCCTCGATCTGCGCGTTGAGGTCGGCCATGATCGACGACACGAACTCATCCACCTGATGTTCGACCTGGTGCGAGAGGGTGGCAAAGTTCGAATTGCGTGCCATCTTCAGGTTCGAGCCTTCTTTCAGCCAGCGGTTGAGCGGCTTGATGACGTTTTCCTCGATGGCCTTCTCCGACATGGCCGCGCGGAATTGGGCTTCGTAGCCCTCGAAGTCCTCGCCGTCGATGGTGCCGCCTTTACTGCGGGCGTTGTACGCATTGAGCGTTTTCTCCGCCTGGGCGCGCACATCGTTCAGGTTTTCCATGAGTTGCTCGCGGTTCGCGCGCAGATCGTCGAATTCGGTGGGATTCTCCGCAAGGCGTATCTCGTTCTCGATCGGCACCTTGTATTCGCCGGCCCGCTCGATCATGAACTTGCACGCCGATTCGACCACGGCGCCCTCCTTGTTCTCGAACAGCAGGTAATCCACCAGCCGTTCCTTGAGGCCGGGCAGGCGGCTCTGGGTCATGAGGTAGGTGGCGAGGTCGCGTACCGGGTCTTCGCTGTCTTCCAACCGTTCCCGGATGTTTGTGGGCACAGACAGCTTGTTGTCGTCGAGCAACTCATCGAGATCAGCATAGCCGCGCTGCAGCTCCTGGGCGCGCAGGGCGCGGTAGCCCGAAAGGAAGAAGATGTCTGAATCCTCGGGAATGTCGTGGCGTTTGAAAGACTGCACCAGCGCTTTGGCCGGCCCGCGCACGCCGCGAATGTCTATTTCGTCGCGCTCGAGTTTGTCCGCTTTGTTGAGCACAAAAAAAACACGGCGCCCGCGCCACTTGATGATCCGCTGGATGAAGTTGAGATCATGCACATTGCCCACCAGCCCGCTGTCGACGAAGGAGATGACGAGGTGGCTGCGCTCGATGACGCCATAGCTGATCTCCTGGCGCGTGTCGGAGATCGAGTGTACGCCCGGCGTGTCGACGAAGGCGATGTCCTCCGCGATAACGTCGGAGGGCAGGCACAGACGCAACTCGAGAACTTTCTCGCGCAGGGGCGCCAGATGGGGGAAGTCCTCATCCGCCATCACGGTGACCAGCGGTTCGAGCACCTGCTGCATAACGCGCGGATCGTCCGACTCGCACACGACGATAATGCCCGGTGTGTCCTCCGTGGCGCTCACGGTGCACGGCAGATTCTTGAGCGCCTTGGCCATCGCGCCCAGTTCCTTCTTATTGGCTTCGTCGCGCAGTCTGAGGCGCAGGTCCATCGTCTCGCCGCGCTCGATGAAGGTGAGCTTCGATGTGCATTCTTCGACGTCCATGGGCAGGTAGGCGCCGCCGAGAAATGCGTTGATGGCGGTGGACTTGCCGACGTTGAACGTGCCGAGGAAGACGATCTTGTACTTGCCGTCCTCGACCGCCGCGCGCTGAATCGCGATCTTGTTTTCCTCGAAGGTGCGGTTCCCTTTGAAGTCGGGATCGTGGTGCACGAACCCCTCGAGGTCCACGAGTGCGCTGAGAACCCATGCGCGTTCTTCTTCATGTTGCTTGTAGAATTTCATGCTGCCACACTCCCCTCGCTCTCAATGAAAGGCGCAAACGCGGGCGCGCCAAAAACCTGCCCGAAGGAAGGGGGGGCCCCGCCGCGCAGGTGGGCCGCTTCGAATTCGTAGAGCGCGACCCGCAGCGCATCGAACCCGCCGTCGCACAGGTCGCGCACTTCGGGCCGGGTGCGGTGGCGGTACTCGTTCTGCGTGGCGTTGCGGGCGCACTCGAGGCGGGCGGAAAGCGGGAAGAAGCGTGGCGGATGCTGCATGCCGAAGGACTTCATGCGCCGCTCCGCCTTGTCGCGAATGCGGCGAATCTCGCTTGCGTTGAGATGGTCCGCTTTGTTTGCCACGACAATGAGGCCGTCGCCGAAGCGGGTTTGCTGCTCGAGTATGAACTCCATGGTGTGCCGCGCATTCCAATATTCGATGTCCGTCACAATCACCGCAAGCATTGCCGCGGTATCCGTAATGCGCGCGAGATCGACTGTGCGCGCCGTCTCACTCGATGCGCCCGCCGTGTCCACCATGACGAGGTGGGCGTAAGGCAGCGCGGGCAGTTGGCCCGCCAAGGCCACGTAGCCGGGGTCGTTGTTGCGATCCTGGCGGATGACAAGGAACTCTTCGTGCTCCTTGTCGTGGATCGTGGCGGCGTCGGCGCCGAGCGCGGCGAAGGTGGCCTCCGGGGCGTCGGTGCGCAAGAGGAAAGTCGGCAAAGCCATACTCTCCTCGCGCGCCGTGTTCAAGGCATCCCGCCGCAACAGGGCGTTTATCAGCGTGGATTTGCCCGCGTTGAAGTCGCCCAGGAACAGGGCGCATGGCGCCCGGAAGACGTCACTCGCGGCGGTTTTCTTGTCTGCCATAGGTCGTCTCTCCTCACCTGTGTCCGGGTAAAGGCCAGTGCTAAACACCAAGCGCGGCAGGCACTGGCCTATGCTATCAGACCGCCACGCTGCCGCCCGGCAGACGGTGGCGCCGCCCCGCGCCGTTGCGTGGGCAAGCGCCGCACTATCTCACCGGGCCAGTGGCTGGATGCTCCGCTTACAGCCAGGAAACCCGGGGGTTCCCTTGGTTCGGCGGCCGTTGGCAGAACCCGCTTTTCGCGTCTCATTGGCAGCCATCCGGCCCGCGGGCGCTGCCCGCCTCTTGAGGACATAGCATGGATTTCGTGCTTCGCGCAACCCTGAATTGGTATGTTTACAGCAAATAGCAAGTGTAACACGAACTTTGCATGGGCTGCACATCCATGCCGCGTGCCCGCTACCATGGGTTCCGTGCGGCGTGGCGCCCGTGTTGTTGGCACGCGGCCGGGCGGTGCGCACGCGAGGGCTTTGGCGGTTTTCGGGGATCGGCTTGCCGTGCTTCCAAAAGATTGGACTTGACCTGAGCATTTTGCTTGATATAATACCTACCGTTCGTTAGGATGTATTGCGCGATTACCTACCGTTCGTTAGGATGAGAGTTCAGGGTGTTAAACAAAACTGAAGGTGAATAGCCATGGCTGAAGACAACAAAGCAAAAGATGCGGCAATGGACCTTGCCGAAGAGGCGCGTGAAACGGAGTGGGAGTTTCCCTCTTTCACCGCCGAGATGTTCCGCGGTAACTTCCGCTGGGACCTCATGCACCCTTATCCCGAGCAGGATGAGGAAGACAAGAAGATCGGCGATGATCTGATGGCGGAGATCAAGCCGGTCCTCGAGCAGTACGTCGATCCCATCAAGATCGATGCTGAGGGCGAATACCCCAAGGAGGCCTTGAAGGCGCTGGCTGACAAAGGCCTGTTCGGCATGAAGATCGGCAAGGAGTATGAGGGACTCGGCCTGTCTGTGACCAACTACTCCCGCATGCTCTCCTTCATCGGCAGCTACTGCCAGAGCACTGTCACGTGGCTTTCGGCCCATCAGAGCATCGGTGTTCCGCAGCCGCTCAAGGACTTCGGGACGGAAGAGCAGAAGAAGAAGTACTTGCCCCAGTTCGCCAAAGGCAAGATTTCCGCCTTCGCGCTTACCGAGCCCGACGTGGGCTCCGACCCCGCGAAGATGAGCACCACGGCTACGCCCTCGGAAGACGGCTCGTACTACCTTATTAACGGCACGAAGCTGTGGTGCACGAACGGCCCGGATGCGGACATTCTCGTGGTCATGGCCAAGACCCCGCCGAAGATGCGCAACGGCAAGGAGATTCCGCAGATTTCCGCCTTCGTCTTCGAATGCAAGGACGAAAACGGGAACCTGACGCCGGGCTTCACGGTCGAGCACCGGTGCAGCTTCATGGGGCTCAAGGGCCTCTCGAACGGACTGCTCCAGTTCAACAACGTGAAGGTACCCGCCGAGAACATCATCGGCAAGCCGGGCATGGGGCTCAAGATCGCGCTTACCACGCTGAACGTGGGACGCCTGGGCGTGCCCGCGGCCGGCGGCGGCGGTGTGAAGAACTTCGTTGCGGATCTCAAGGACTGGATCAACAACCGTGTGCAGTGGGGCGCGCCTGTCGGCAAGCACCAGGCTATCGCGAAGAAAACCAGTCAATATGTGACCTCCGCCTTCGCTATGCAGTCCATGGTGCAACTCACCTCGGCCTTCGCGGACAACAAGAACGCGGACATTCGCCTCGAGGCGGCAGCGGCCAAGTACTTCTGCACCGAGGAAGTCTGGGCGCGGCTGGATGACCTGCTCCAGATCATCGGCGGGCGCGGCTACGAAATGGCGCAGTCGCTGTACAACCGCGGTGAGAAGCCCTACTTCGTCGAGCGCGCCATGCGCGACATGCGCGTGGGCCGCATTTTCGAGGGGTCCTCCGAAGTCATGCACCTTATCATGGCCCGCGAAGCCCTCGACACCCACTTCAAGCTGGTCATGCCGCTCATGAAACCCAAGAAGGGCGGCCCCGGCAAGCTGAGCCTCATTATGAAGATTCTGGGCTTCTACTCCACCTGGTATCCCAAGACCTGGATGCCCGCCTCGACCAACTTCAACGTGAAGCAACTCAGCGCCGTGAACCGCAAGCACCTCAAGTACTGCTCCAAGACCTGCAAGAAGCTGGCCCGGCGCATCTTCCACACCATGGCGAAGTACGGGCCGAAGCTCGAGTACGAACAGCTTCTCCTGGCCAACGCCGTCGAGGTGGGCGTGCAGGTCTTCGTGATGACCGCCACCCTCGCCAACGCCGAGCGCCTTATGAACAAGAACCCCGGCGACCGTTCGCCGGATGAGCTGGCCGACCTCTTCTGCCGCGAGGCGCGTGTGAAGATCGAGCAGAACTTCAAGGCGCTCAAGAAGAACCACAACAAGCTGTACACCAAGGTCGGCAACGGCGTGATGGAAGGCAAGTACGATTGGCTCGCCACCGATGTCTACGGCGAGTTGCCCCCGAGCGTGCGCGACTGGGAAAAGAACGCCCCCAAGGTCATGGCCGCAGAAGACCAGGAACCGGCCAAGAAGTAACGGCCGCGGGCACATAACCCCCTGAACCACAAGACGCGGGCGGTTCCGGAAACAGAAGCCGGAGCCGCCCGCTGGCTGGACACGCTTTGTTTACCCCATGCGCCTATTCGTCAGCCCCGGTGAGTTCCTGGATGAGCTTCACCTCGTCCGGATCATAGGGCGTGCCGTCTTTGCGGAAGACATCGTGGAACCAGGGGTCGGGTTCCTCGGTGAACGGTTCCTTCCAGGAATGCCAGGGGTAGATGGTCTGCGAGCGCCCGCTGACGAGCCCCCAGTTGATGGCGCCCACGTCCTCGGCCTTGAAGTAAGGCATGATGGCCTCGAAGGTGCTACCGGCGCTTCGGGCCATGTACTCGGTGCAGATGATGGGGCGGCCGGCCTGCTGCAACCACTCGACGGCGGTCTTCGCGGCGGGCAGGGGGCTGTAGGTGTGGAAGGTGATGATGTCCGAGCGCTCGAGCATGAGCTTGTCCAGCGGGTCCACGGGGTCCGTGCGCCGGCCGACAGCGACCCAGACCCCGGCGGTGAGCGGCTGGGCGGGATTCGCCTCGCGTGCCCAGTCGAAGACCTTGCCAAGCAGGACAAGGTGGGCGGCTTCCTTTTCTTTCCGGGTCCAACCTTCCTGCGGCTGGTACTGCGGCACGGGATTGCCCGGCTCATTGAACAGGTCCCACGCCAGCACGCGGCTATCGTCCTTGAAGCGTGTGAGGATCGCGGTGACATACGGTTTCAGTTTGTCGTAGCGGCTCGGGTCTTTCTGAATGTCGATGTGCGGGTTCTGCACCCACCGTGAGTTGTGGATGCCCGGGCGGGGCTCTTCCTGCGGGCCGAGTTTCGGGAAGGGATTCCACACACTATCGAACAGTACGAACATGGTCTTGATGCCGTGCTTGTCGGCGATGGCGAGGTAGTCGTCAATGCGTTTCTCGAAGCCTTCCGCATCCGCGGCCCACACCATGTCGTGCAGGTAGACCCGCATGGTGTTGAACCCGATATCCGCGGCCCAACCCAGTTCGCGGTCGATGGTTTCGGGATCCCAGGTTTCGGCCTGCCACATCTCGAGCTGGTTCGAGGCGGTGCTGGGAACGAAGTTGGCCCCTGCTGGCCATTCCTGGCCGGCGTACCAGGTGTTGGCCTTTTGCGCGCTCCAGCGGCCAGTTTCCAGATCCCAGCGCACGCCCGGCGCTTCATCGGCGGCGCGTGAACAGGTGCACAGGCAGACAATGAACAACGGGCACACGACGCTGAAGGCTGTACATCTCGGGAGGGGATGGTTTCTCATGCGGTTACGGGCTCCTCTTTTATGCGACAGAACACAGCGTATAGTATAGGCTGCGCCACGGTAGCCCTGTCCAGCGGTGGCGGACCGGTACTTTCTGAACGGGAAACGCTATCCTTGCCGAAGCCATGTAACTTGGGGGTGCAGCTTTTGTACTACCGCGCTGTTGGTGAAAAAGTGAAGCAAAAAGGGGACTGTCCTCGCGAGTCCGCGAGCAGGGACTGTCCCTTTTTTGCGAAATTTGGAGGAATTCGCGACGCTTTTCTCCAAGGCCGCAAAACAAGGG
>CAZMVU010000162.1:0-11352 GCA_964569295.1 uncultured Nitrospirales bacterium | reverse complement strand
GGCCGCAATTCCCCGCGAAACGAGCGAAACCGCAGGGGCGGTGAGATATCCGGGCGAGCGTCCCCGCGAGCCGAAACTGGACACATGGGCGAATCAAGTACGCCCGCTACAACCCAAAACGCAGTGGTCCCAGGGAGGGCGAGCGTCCCCGCGAGCCGAAACTGGACATAAAACCCCAAGACAGCGTACTTCATAGCCGCTCCGGTATCGGTGCGGGGAGCGGTTTTGGTCCACCCGTTATCGCTATGCGTCACGATGTATGCGCTGTCCCGGAACACATGGGCGAAGCAAGTACGCCCCCTTGCGGCATACGGCTGAAGAATTACGAAAAACTCAGAACAGCGGCAGCAGAATTACAGCCAGCGGCACGAAAGAGTTACAAACCCGCGAGTGTTATCCGGGCGGGCGTGCGCGTACTCGGGCAGCCGGTCTTTGTTATACTGTGGGCCGGAAGGCGTATCATGAAGGTAAAATACTTGGAAAGGACGGTTCTCCGGTGATGAATGAACACAAAGGCCTGACCCGGCCACGAGGCGAACGAATGATTGGCGGTGTGTGCGCGGGCATTGCGCGGGTACTCGGTTGGCCCCCGATGCGTGTGCGCATACTGTATATCCTGGTGTCCGTCTTGAGTGCGGCCTTTCCGGGGATTCTCGTGTACATTGTCCTTTGGATTTTTATGCCGAGCGACTGAATGTCTGTGTGGCGGTGCAGCCGGGGGCGGCGGATTCACGTAAACTGAGCCGGGAGATATTCCCCATGCGTTTATACTTTGCCCTTGCGTGTGCGGCGGCATTACTCGCCGCGGGCTGCCCCATTGACTCCGGCCCTGACCCCAACCCGAATGCAGCGAATCGTGTGGTGGATGCGCAACTTGTCTATCCGGTGGGCGCTCAACCTTTGGCGCTCGCTATTGCCGATGTGAACAGTGACGGACTGCCCGATGTACTTGCCGTGAACGAAGCAGACGGCACGCTTTCCGTGCTGCGGAAGGCGGCTACGGGCGGTTTCGCGCTACACGAGGAATATGCCGCCGGGCCGGGGCCGCTGGCGTTGGCCGTTGCGGACTTCAACAACGACGGCGCCCCGGACGCAGCGGTGGCCAACAACGATTCGGGCGATTTGTCGGTCCTGCTGAACCTGGGTGAGGGCGACTATGGAGACGAGGCGCGTATTGCCGCGCCGGTGGCGGAGCCGGATATCCGGCATATTGCAGCGGCAGACCTCGATGGCGACGGCACAGTGGATCTGGTCACGGCGAATGCCGGCACGAACACGGTCTCGGTGTTTTTGGGTAACGGCGACGGCACCTTTATGTATTGGGATGATCTCGCCGCAGGCGATGGGCCCCGCTACGTGCTGCTGCTGGACCTCAACGCCGACGGCCGCCCGGACATTGTAACCGCCAACCGCGACAGCAATGATCTCAGTGTGTTTCGCAGCAATGACGACGGCGCTTATGACCCCGCTGTGAATGTCCCGGTGGACACGAACCCCCGCGCCATTGCACCCATAGACCTCGATCACAATGCCTTGCCCGATCTGGTTGTGTCGAACACAGGGGCGGGGTCGTTGTCGCTCTTGCCTGGCGCGGCCGGTGGCACGTTCGACCCGGCGGTGCATGTGCCCTTGGACGATCTGCCAACCCGGCTTGCCGTGGCCGATTTCGACAGCGATGGCGTGGACGATGTGGCCTGCGTCCTGTTCAGTGCCGAGACCTCGCAAACACGCGGTGCGGTGGCGGTGTTGGCGGGCGATGGGGCGGGCGGCCTCGGTTCCGCGCGGGTATTTGGTGCGGGCAAGGGAAGCATCGATGTGGCGGCGGCGGACATACGCGGCGATTCCCAACCGGACCTTATCGTGGCGAACAGTACGGGCGACAACATTTCGCTGTTGTTGGGGCGGGGCGATGGCTCCTTCGAAACGGACGAGCGCTTCCGGGTGGGGGGGCGGCCGCGTGCCATTGAGGCCGGCGACTTCAACGAAGACGGCATGGTGGATCTGGCGGTTACCAACCTGGAAACGGGGGATATTTCCGTGCTGCTGGGCGACGGTGCAGCAAGGCTTGCGCCGGAAGCGGCGCTTTCTTTTACCGGCGTTCCCCGGGCGCTTGCCCTGGGCGACCTCAATAATAACAACCACACCGATATAGTGGCCACGGACCTCTTCGGCGGGCAGGTAGCCGTCTATTTGGGCCGGGGCGACGGCACATTCCAAAATGCCCGGCGTGCCTCGGCTCTGGCGGGCGGCGGCGGCAGCGAACTGCGTTCGGTGACGCTGGCAGACTTCGACAACGACGGCAACCTCGATGTGGCCGTGGGCAACGCCCGGCAAGATGTCGTGGCTGTGCTGCTCGGCGATGGTACGGGCGCGCTTGGCGCCGCCACGGAATTCTCCGCACGCAATTTCCCGCTCGGCGTGTCCGCGTCAGACATGGATGGTGACGGTAATGCGGATGTCGTGCTCGCGAACGGCTTCGACGCGAATGACCCGAATGCCGATTCACAGAGCCCGCAGGTGCGCACGCTTTTCGGCACGGGCGACGGCGCGCTCGCCAGGCGTGGGGCCAGCGGTCCGTATACCGTTTCCCCAGCGCCCAACGGCCTGTTGGTGGCGGACCTCAACAACGACGGCAACCCCGACGTACTCACCGCGCATGCAGGCCGCAATACGGTGAACCTGTTGCGCGGACGCGGCGCCGGCCGGCTCATGAAGGGCGAGGGACTCCAGGTCGGCCATTCGCCGGGATCCGTGATGGTGGGCGACATTGACAATGATATGTACAGTGATATTGTAACCACGAATAGTCAAAACTCTATAAGTATCCGTATGGGCAAGGGGGACTTGCGCTTCGAAGGGTTCATGCTGTTTCCTGTGGGCGTGCGGCCTATCGGCGGCGTTGTCGCTGACCTCAACGGCGACCACCATCCGGAGATTATTGTGGCCAACCGCGACGACAACAGTGTGTCCGTGCTCCGCGGCAATTCGTAAAACGCTTTCTGCGGGATTCTTCCGATTTTTTGCTTGGCAGATTACGGCGGAAGTGCTATAATCAGGCTACGGAACGGGACAGACAAGACGAAGGAATCCCGCCGCAGAGATTACCCAATAAGGGATGGTCAAAAACAGGCGTGGTGACCGAGGTCTTCGAAGTCCCTGTTCCTATCGGTGCCGCCCAATGGGATGGCAGGGCATACCTAGCGGTCCGCGCGTATTGCACGCCGGGCAACCAGGGCGCTGGTAAGCGCAGCCCGCCGGAAGCCCGCGGCGGCCCCGTCGCGATAGAGGGCGAAGGCACGTGTGGCCGCCGGTGCGACTGTCCTCAAACAGGACCCGAAGAAGGCCATGTGAGTGCCGGACAAAGCGATGCGCGCAAGGGGCGGCCCTTCGTGTTTTCGCCCGACGCAAGGCCGGAAGCAACGTGCGACAAGGTGCGAGGAAGGCTGAGAACCAGTTCCGGAGCGCCATCATGTGGGCGTTCCCGCGCTGGAACGCTGTCGACGCTGCTTCCGGTTCACTTTGAATGGTACCATTTCCCACCGCGATGCCAGCTTTGCGCTTGTGCCTAACCGTCTTAATTGTCATTGGGCTGAAAAGCAAAAACGGCCGGGCTGTACGCGCCCCTGCACATGAACCGATTTCCAGTACGCCGTCCCCGCCACCGCAAAGCGAAAATATGGGAAGCGCCCCCGGTTTTCCCCAAGAGCCTGGTCTTCCGCTTGCGTCAACAACATCGCAACGTCATACTCGTCCATGGTGGTCTCCTTATTCTGTGTCCAACAGATTCCAACGCCCACTGTGGGCGTTGAGGAGACCATCTTCATGTTTCAACAATATGTGGGACGCTTCTGCCGGAATCTATGCGTAATACGCCACAGATGACCGAAGCATCGGGGCCCGGGGGCGAGGCATGCGCTTCGTTGGGTCTGCTTTGCGGGTTGGCCGGATTGGCCGTGGGAAGCAGTGTCTGGATGGCGTGGGGGGGCGCTATGGAGCCTGCTTTCTTTGCGATTGCCGTGCTGACGGTGGGGGCGGTAGCCGGCCGCCGGCGATTGGCGCTGCTTACAGGGCCCCTCTTCCCTGTGGCGGTGTGCGTGGCGGCGGCGTGGGGGCTTGTGACTCTGCCCGTGTTAGCCGTGCCCAATATGGCTTACCTCGTCGCCCTGTATCCTTTCGTGGTTACCGGGCTTTGGGTGGCGCTCATGGGATATGTCATCCATGAACACTTTGCCGCCTGGTTCAACCCGGCCATGCTGTCCGTGATCGCGGTTGGCGCGCTCGTGCTGCGGATGAAGGGGCTTACCCATACGAGCCTGTGGAATGATGAGCTACTGAGCGTGACGCAATGCGATCCGGGCAACAGCCTGTCTGTCATGCTTGATCAGACGCTGACGCGCAATGGCATTCCGCCACTCTATTTCTTTCTGCTTTGGGGCTGGTTCCAAGTTGTCGGCCTTACCGAGTTCACTGCGCGTTTCCCGAGCGTGCTTATTGGCGTCGCTTGCGTGCCCGCCATGTATCTGTTGGGCCGGCGGTTGGCGCGGCCGGGCGCAGGCCTGATCGCTGCGCTGCTCATCGCGTTGAATTGGGTGCACCTGGAACAGTCGCAAGACGCACGCCCCTACGGTCTGCTCATTCTGATGACCGTCGTGGCGTGGCTCGCGTTCCTGCGATACCTGGAAACGCCTTCCCGGAAACACACGGCGTACTGGGCGTTGGCGGCGGTGCTCCTGGTCTATACCCATCTCTTCGGCTGGCTTGTTCTCATGGCGCAGGCCGTCGTGCTCCCGGTCTTCGCGGTGGAGGCGCGGGGCGAACGTTGCCGGCGGAGCTGGTGGCGGGCTGTGGGGGTGGCGGCTTTTACAGTGATTTGTTTCATGCCCTATGTGCCGCGTATGCTCGCGTCATTCAACTCCCCGCAGTTCTGGCCGCCGAAACCAACGCCGCTCTTTTTTGTGGATTACTTCCGCACGTTCTTTCATGATCCCGGCTTGGCGTTGTTGTGCGCGGCGCTCATTGGCGCCCTTCTTGTCTATGCCTACACGCGTGAGGGCGGCTATCTGGCTCCGGGGCGTTTGCACCGCGTCTTGTTTCTTTTGGCGGTGTGGCTGGTGGTCGGCAGTTTCGTGCCGGTCATCCATTCCTACAACACGCCCACTTCCGTGATGGTTTTCCGCTATTTCCTGATTCTGCTGCCGGCGCTGCTGTTGCTTGTGGCGCTGGCCATCGATGCGGTGCAGTACATCCCCGCACGCGCCTTGCTGCTCGCGCTCGCCGGGCTCCTGAGTGCGCTCGATATATTTGCCGCGGGCAATTACTATGAACGGCCTTCCATTCAAGAGTACCGCCACTTGGCCGAGGCCGTGCCCGCGCGTGAAGACGCCCTGTACTTTGCCAAGGAGAAGCAGGCCTTCAAGTTTGCATTTTACCTGGAGCAACACAATGCGGGCATTGCAGTGCATGAGGCCGTGCCCGAAGTGCTCCGGGAAGTCCTTGTCCGCCATCTCGACGAGGCGGACTTGACGATTTGGATCCTCGAGAATGTGCAATTCTATGGTGTTATCGAGGATCCGGTGTTCCTTGCTTTCGTGGACCGTTTTCTGGTGCACGAGCGAACCATCGAGCGGCGGCTTGTGCGCGCACGGGCGTATCATCTCGATCCGAAACGCCGCAATGATCTGCGCGCGCTTCTGCGCAAAAAAACTGCCCAGTGGCCCGCAGTGCTGACGGGCGGGGAGGCTGCCCAGCCGTGAGGCTGCATGGGTGGAAGGCCGCCTGGCTGTTGCTGCTGGCGGGGGTGATCACGCTGTTGATCGCCGTGGGGGTCGCGGCATGGGCCATCCCCGGTTTCCGGCAAGGCAACGCGGCGACAGCCGCCGGTGCGGCATTGGCCTACGGGGTGCTCGGCGCCGCGGTCCTGGGGCTTGCGTGGGTGGTGCGCTACAAACCCAAGGTTTTCGCCGTGGGGTTGTTCTGGTGCGCGGTGGCGTGGGGACTGGCGGAGGCCGCCATTGCCATCGCTATGCCCGAGTTGGCCATGTTGCGGTTTCGCTGGCTCGACTCGCACCGTTATCACCATATCGCGCCGGCGAACCAAACCATGTTCAAGTACCACCACTATGCCGACGGTACGCCTTTCCATATGCGCACGAACGAAGACGGCCTGCGCACCGAATACACGCGCGCTTCTTTTCGCGCCCACGCGCAACGGGTCGTGGTCATGGGCGATTCCTTCGTGTTCGGATTTGGCGAGCGGCAAAAGCACGCGCTGCCGCAGGTCATGGACAGGATTTTCGGCGAGGAGGCCCGCGGCGGTGATGTGGCGGTCATGAACGCGGGTATCGTGAGTTACTCGCCCTTCCTCGGGAAGCAGCTTTTCGACGGTATAATCCGCCATTACACGCCTGACGTGGTCTTGTATTGCCTTGATCCGACTGACTTCGGGGACGACATCAAGTATGCGCGTCTGGCTTCCGAGCGTGAGGGCAAGGTCTGGTTCCCGGACGAAGATCCCGAGCCCCGCTACTTTGGCGCGGTGATTGAGCTTGCCGCTTTTTATTCGCGCCTCCTGCCTGCCGGCCGCGCCGTCGTGCGTGCCTTCACCTATCCTTTCGATTTCTTGCGCAAGTACCTGCTGGACGGCGCAGAACCGAACGGAGACTACTATGCGTTTCGCGTCCGGGTCGGCGATGCCATCGAATACAACCGGTACTTCATCTATCGCCATCCGCCGGAGGTGCTCGAACCGTTTTTCCAGAACACGCTGGGGCATTTGAACCAACTTGCGGCCATGGTCGAAGAGACGGGCGCCACGTTTGTGTTGGTCGTGGTTCCGCGTTTCCACCACTGGAACCCCGATGCTTCGAAGGACTACTGGGAAAGCGACCTGTACTCAGTCAAAGAACCATACCAGTTTGCCTATCTTGATTTTTTTGACCGGGTCAAGGATGAGCTACATTATCCGGTCGTGAACCTACTGCCCGCCTTTGAATCCGCGCAGACGTACCCACTGACGATTCCGGGCGACGCCCACTGGAACATGGCGGGTAATCGTGTGGCGGCCCGGGCGCTGAGCGACTACCTGTTGCGTGAGGGATACGTGCGGTAAGGGGTAGCCGGCCTGGTGCCGCACGAAGAGGATACAACGGTTGCCGGTGGGCGCCGGATGCACACTGCCCGAGTGATGTTGGCGTTTCAAACGCCGGCCTGCTACGATCTACAGCTTAAAGCATGTAGTTGCCGCGTGGCTGGCGGCTGGCCCTGCACAACTGGCAGGGTGTGTGCTCATTGCGAACAGAAATCCGGGGTAGTGCCTTACACGCCGAAGGAGCACAGAAAACAGGAATGCGCCCATATTCCTTGTATGGATTTTAAGCCTGCGTGCAGGGCCCAAGGCGCTTGGCCTGAAGGCCACGAGGCCCTTCCCGAGACCACTGGGCCTTAGGTTGTGGGCGCCGCATACGATGGGGAACGATGCACGGCAAAGCAAAAAACTAACTTTTTGATGCACATACACAGAAATACCTACACAAACAACCAATAACTGCGTCTCAAACATGGGCTGTGTGGTCCGTGGTGGCTGGAAATGTGGCGTAAGGCAGGGTGCAGTTGACCATTGCGGCGCGTCCGCATTTTCGTCGATGGATTATGGCGGTTTGGATTGTTTTCTGGCTGGAGTTGTCATGAATAGAACGGATTCTGTGCTTTTGCCTCGCTGCGAAACATGGCCCGTCTACGTGGGTGGTATCCAAGTGGGAGGTGGTGCGCCGGTGGTGGTGCAGTCGATGACGAACACCGACACCGAGGATGCTGCGTCGACGGCGCAACAGATTGCCGAGCTGGCTGGCGCCGGCACAGAGCTGGTGCGCATTACGGTGAATACGCCGCGCGCCGCGCAGCAGGTGCCTGAGATTCAACAGCGCTGCCGTGACCAGGGCGTCGATGTCCCTATTATCGGCGACTTTCACTTCAACGGTCACCGGCTCTTGCGCAAGCATCCTGCCTGCGGTGAAGCGCTCGCGAAGTACCGCATCAACCCTGGCAACGTGGGCAAGGGGAAAAAGCGCGATGCTCAGTTCACCACGATCTGCGAAATCGCGCGGGACAACGGCAAATCCGTGCGCATCGGCGTGAACATGGGGTCCCTCAACCCCGAACTTGTTCTCGAGAAGATGCAGGAAAACACGGACAAGAACCTCGGCAAGACCTCGGAGGCGATCATGGATGAGTGCATGATCCACTCCGCCTTGCAGTCGGCCGAGCTGGCGCTTCAATGCGGCCTCACGGAGAACGACATCATCATATCGGTAAAGACCAGCGCGCCCGTGCACCTTATTCACCTCTACCGTGAACTTGCGTCGCGGACAAAACAACCGCTACATCTCGGGCTCACCGAGGCGGGCATGGGCATGAAAGGGCAAGTGTGGTCGGCGACGGCCATGGGGGTGTTGTTGGCCGAGGGCATCGGCGACACCATCCGCGTGTCGCTCACGCCTCGCCCTGGCGGCGACCGTTGCGAAGAGGTGTACGCCGCCCAGGAAATACTGCAAGCGCTGGGTATCCGGCAGTTTGCGCCCAGCATCACCGCGTGCCCCGGGTGTGGACGCACCACCTCGAGCACCTTTCAGGAACTCGCCGGCGATACGCAGGCCTTTGTGCGTGCGCGCATGCCGCACTGGCGCACGCAGTACGAGGGCGTTGAAACGCTCACCGTCGCCGTCATGGGCTGCGTCGTCAACGGCCCCGGCGAATCCAAAGCCGCCGACATCGGCATATCGTTGCCTGGCAACGGCGAAGCCCCTGTCTGCCCGGTCTACGTGGACGGCGAGAAGTATGCCAGCTATTCTGGAACCCAAGACGAACTCGCCGCCCAATTCCGCGCACTGCTCGAGGATTATGTCGCAAAGAAGTATCCCAGGCGCGCAGGCGCGGTGAGGGGGGAGTAGCATAGCGTTTTGTGGCGGCGTTTGGCGGTGCGTGGCGCCCGGCGGGGCGGTGTGGTAGGATGATGGTCGTCAAGTGATTTAGAGGAGTTGCGAGCCCCATGAAGTGCAAAGCAAGTGTTTTGTTGGTGCTGTGCGTGAGTGTGGCGGGTGCCGCGCCGGCGCAGGGCATTGTGGGGGAGGTGCTCTCGGGCAAGCTGATTGAACCGGAGGTGGGGGTGTATGCGGTGTACGATCTGACGGACAGCGCAACGGGCCAGAGCTTTCTCCTGCGGCAGGCCGTGGTCGACCAGGAGCAGGTGAAGCGTAAAACGGCACACTGGGTCGAAACGGAAATCATTCCCGAGCTCGGGTTCCCGGTTATCTATAAGAGTTTGCTTTCTGGCCGGGCGAGTGATCCGGACAATATCCACCGCGTGATTGTAAAACAGGGCAGTGACCCGCCGGTGGATGTGCCGGTGTCATCGATGGCGGGGGCGGACAATGCCGAGGAAGCGGATCAGGTCGAGCGTAACGTAGTGGGCATGGAGACGCTGGACACGCCCGTGGGAAAACTCGAGACGGAGCATGTGGTGCTTATGGGCGCCGGTGATAAGCGCACGGAGGTCTGGCTCAATGAGGAAATCCGGCCCATGGGATTGGTGCGCATGGTGACGCCGAATGGCGAATTGAACCTGCGTCGCTATGGTAAAGGCGGGCCCGATGGGGCCAGCGCGATTCGCCGCCCCCCGGTGGGTGCGGACTCGCCGGAGGCACGACCGAAGATACAGGTGGATGTTCGGGTCGAGGGCACCGAGCCGGAGCCGGAGCCGGAGGCACCGGAACTAACCGGGGACGAAGGGGAGGGGTCATGAACCCATTCGTGAATACGGCGCTTGCAGCCGCCGTGGTGCTCTGTGTAGCAACGGGATGCCAAACACAGAGCCCGGCGGTGCAGAAACACATGCCCATAGCGGAGGTGCCTTTTACGCCGGCACGAGCGGCGGCACAGGGGGAGTGGCACGAGGGCGCGTATCCGAACCTGTTGGCCCCGGCGTCGTACGCGATGTGGGGCGGTATGTCCGCAAATGGCGATAGTGACACCGTGCCGAAGGGGCCCCTTGTCGTGGATGTCTATCTTGCTTCCGCGTTTGCGGATATGAGCGTCGCCTATGATGTGATCGGGATGCGCGGCATCCACACCTACCTCGAGATGCCGGACGGCGACACCGTGCCTCCGGCCCAAGTGGTGGTGGGGTCGGAACTCGAGGAGGAGATGCGCGGTGCGTTGCGCATGTTCGGCCGAAAGAACCGTCTTGTCTTTCCCATGGCCGTCGGCGAGGTTATGGTGCCTGCCCGGCCCGACGCCGCGGTCGCGCTGGTGCTCGAGGGGCATGGCACGATCTACAAGTTCGTGTGGCCTGCGCAATTGCCGGATGCGGAAACCTATGCCCCGGGTGGCGGCGCGAAAGCCAGTGCCCACATGAAGGCCGGAAAAGACTCGGCCCAAAAAGGGTGGGGCAAGGTGCGCGAGTTCAGCCACAATTTTGATTGAGACCGCCCTATGTTGGCACCGGTACGATTTTTGATGACGGCTGTCGGACTGATCCTGATCGGACTCACGGTGGCCGCGTGCGCGTTTGCGGACCAGATCGCGCTGTATGGGCGCGCACGGCTCGAGGAACATTTGGCGCTCATTTACGACACGCAGGTTGACATCGCGCGCGTGCATTTCTCCCCCCTCGAGTTGGCGATCGTGGCCGAAAAGGTGACGCTGTTCAACCCCGAGGGTTTCGAGCCAGGCCCGGCGGTCCAACTTGATCGGGTGCTGGTGCGCCCGGACCTGCGCACGCTGTTTTCCGATTGCATTACCCTCAACGAGATCGTGCTCGACAACATCGAGGTCGATCAGAAAGGCCTGGGGAAGAATATCAACCAACTCGCGGAAAATGCGCGCACCGCGAAAGCATGCGGCGTGGGGGAGGACGTGCGGGTCGAACGGGTCCGGTGTACGGGCGGCAAGGTGAAAGGCTTTTTCCCCGTGACACTGCGATCCTTCGAGTCCGAATCCAAATCGCTCGGAGACGCGGCGATGGACGGGGGCGATGTGCGCCGGGAGGTATTGAAGAACATCGGACTGGATTTTGTCACCCTCCGCGGGCTGATTCCCGTGGCGGAAGGTGACTAAGGAGTCTTCATAGTACGCGCGTTTAGCGCTTGGATAAGGCGCATCCACAACCTGGGCTGTTGGCCCATAGGCATTAACTTAGAAGGCATTTGGTGTATTACCCTTTTACGCCTCATTAGTTCAGCAAAATGGAGACTGTCCTCGCGAGTCCGCGAGCAGGGACTGTCCCCGCTTTTTGCGGCGTTTGGGAGAACGCGCTGTGTTGTCCATGAATCCGCAAGACCGGGGATTACCGCTTTCTCC
>CAZMVU010000161.1:0-11397 GCA_964569295.1 uncultured Nitrospirales bacterium | reverse complement strand
CATGCACTTCAGCCCACGCGCGCAATAGCGGTGGCAAGCCCCCGCAGTCCAAAGTCGCGCCAACACCATGGCTATCCCCATCGCACGACTGGTATTCGCTATCACAGGGCAGATTGGCGAAACACGTGCGCTCCCTTGCGCCATACGGCTAAAGAATTACACGAAAAAAGAAGAGGATCGGTCCCTGCGAAGCCCGAGAATGTTTACGGATCCAGCCGGAGCGCCACGATAGTCTGGTCGTCGTGCGGGCGGCGGCTTTGCTGGTGGCGCATGAGCGCGTCGCGCACAAAGGCGACCACGCACTCCGGGCGGCCATCGCAATGCTCGAGGGCATGCTCGATCCCCTCGACCTTGAACCGCTCCCCCCCCGGCGAGAAAGCGTCGGTGATACCGTCTGTATACAGCACCAGGCACTCGCCCTTTTCGAGTGTGACCACGGCCTCCTGCGATCCCACCTGCGAGAGCACGCCGAGGGGATAGCCGTTTGCCGCATCCAGCCGCCGCATCACGACCGGGTCGCCCGGCGTCATGAGAATCGGGGGTTCATGGCCAGCACGCACATAGGTCAGCCGCCCGCTGCCGGGCTCGAGGATGCCGAAGAAAGCGGTCACGAACGCATGGCGGATGCGCTCGGTCTGCAAGTTGGCGTTGATATGCTCGATGAAATCCGCCGCGCCCATGCCGCGCCGCTCCGTGCTGTGCAAGAGCGAGTGCAGCATGGCCACCACAACCGCCGCCGACGGCCCATGGCCCGAGGCATCCGCAATGATGATACCCCACGGCATCCCCGGGTCCGCTGGGTCGCGCTTCGGTTCCAGCGGCAGGAAGCTGTAGTAATCGCCGCCCGCCCGATCGAAGGTCTCGTAGCTCGCCGCCAGGCTCATGCCATGGATGGGCGGCATTTGCTGCGGCAGGAGCGATCGCTGAATGTCCGAGATTTGCTGCATTTCCCGCTCGATGTAACCCTGCGCGCTCGAGAGCTCGTGCATCAGGTGCGCACGCCGCATGTTATTCGCCACCATGTTCGCGATCAGCAACATGCGCTCGACATCGTGCTCCACGCAACCCGCCGCGGCCGTATCGAACACCACGATCCAGTCCGTTGCACCCGTTTCACCCGGCCGAGACGCCCCCCCGGCTGGCGCACGGCCCGCGGCCCATGCCTCATCCGCCGAGGAACGGTCCGCCAGCCACGGCGTGCTCCCCGTGCGCGAGAACGCCGGCACCGCCATCAGCGAACCGAACGCCGCCGGATACGCCCCGAGCACCGGGTCTTCCGCCACATCAAGCCCATGCACCAGCTTGGGCGCATCGCCCTGCACCAACTCGCTCAACAGCCCCTGCGCATGCACCGGCCCCGAAGCCTCATCGATGGCCAGATCCCCCCGCGGCGCACGGTCCGCCCCCGCCTCATCCACCACCCGCAACAACCGGTACGCCCCCGGCGCGAGCCCCGCCGTCGACACATGCACATACGCGCGCCGCCCATCCACCACCTCGAGGGTGTGCTGAAATACATCCAGCAACTTCGCCTCTTCAGCGGCACAGCCCATCCCCGCCACCATATCCAACAGCCCGCGAAACCGCTCGTTCTCTGTAAAATCTATGATCTGCATCGGGAAAACAACACCCTGCTGGGAATAGGAGACAGAACCAAGCGAGTCCGCGAGCGCGTGGGCTGTCCCCCAATTTCCTGAGCATACAGGGCCGCAGCGCAGCGACGCAATGGGGCGATTGCGGGAGCGAGACGCGAATGCAAGAAATGGCGGCGCCGGTGCGCCGCTGCATATGGCACGGAAGGGGCTGCGGTGCAGGGACTTGAAATGCCCTCCGCGCTATGCCACCCTCACTCATATAACCGCAGCCGGTGCAGGGGCTATGGGGCGCTTGCCGGGTGCGCAGCGGCGCTACACCAGAAGGCAGGAACGGATGGCGGACAAGAAGTCTACGCCCAAGAAGCGGGCAACCAAGGCGAAAAGCGCAAAGGACAAGAAACGGGTTATCGAGTCCTATGAGCACAAGGACAAGCAGCGCGCCAACAACCCGCCCGTGGGGTTGGTGACGCCGGGTACCGACCCGGAAGGCGGGGAAAAGAGCGTGTACGCCTACGACCCGCACCTCGACCCGCAACTGGTCTGGGCGGGCAAGGCGGAGCACACCTCCTTCGCGGTGCCCACGGTCTCACTCCATGTTCACGAGCGCATCGACCCGCGCACCATCATCGACGCGGTGAAGAAGCGCAACGGGCGTGCGCATCCCGAGCAGATGTCCCTGTTCGAGACCGAGCGCGAGGAACCCCTGCGCAACGCCGTCGAGTTCTACAAGCACGCCCACGGCTGGACCAACCGCATGGTGGCGGGCGATAGCCTGCTGGTGATGAACTCGCTGCTCGAGAAGGAGGGTATGGCCGGCAAGGTGCAGATGATCTACCTCGACCCGCCCTACGGTATCCGCTATGGCTCCAATTTCCAGCCGTTCGTCAACAAGCGCGACGTCAAAGATGGCAAGGACGAGGACCTCACCGCCGAGCCAGAGCAAATACGCGCGTTTCGCGACACGTGGGAACTCGGCATTCACTCCTATCTTACCTATATGCGTGATCGCCTGCTGCTGGCGCAGGAACTCCTGACCGAAAGCGGCAGCATCTTCGTCCAGATCAGCGACGAGAACGTCCACCATGTGCGCGAGCTGATGGATGAGGTGTTTGGGGCGGGGAACTTTGTCCTGACGATAGTAGTGAAGAAGAAGTCAGCAACGACGAACACTGATCCAGTAAATGATTTCATCGTCTGGTACGCTCGGAGTAGACAGTCACTCAAGGAGAGGCGGCTATGGGAGCTAAAGAGCGTCGACGACGAAAAGAGCAGGTTCAAGAACATGCTGTTCCCTGATGGTACCGTAAAGCAGTTATCTGATTGTTTGGAGGCAGAGCTAGGCAAAGATGGGGTTCGGTTCTTCAACGACGACTACCCTCTTGTGAGCCAGGACTATCAGGATGGGCGAAGTGGGGTTTTTCGATTTGAGGACAGGGACTTGGTACCGGGCAGCAATCGTCATTGGACCTATGATCCAGAGGAGGGGATGCAGCGCCTCGTTCTATGTGAAAGGGTTCGAGCTGCAAAGAACACAGCGCGCGGGGTTGTCTTCCTAGACGATTTCCCCTATACACCAATCCCCAACCTCTGGGTGTTTCATGGAGAGCGAGACATCGTCTACGTCGTACAAACTAATAGGAAGATCGTTGAACGCTGCCTCCTCATGACGACCGACCCCGGCGATCTTGTGCTTGACCCGACCTGCGGCAGCGGCACGACGGCGTATGTGGCCGAGCAGTGGGGGCGTCGCTGGATCACCTGCGACACCTCGCGCGTGTCGTTGACCCTGGCGAAGCAGCGGCTGATGACGGCCGCGTTCGACTATTACGAGCTCGCGCGGCCGAAGGAGGGGGTGGGCAGCGGGTTCGTGTACAAGACCGTGCCGCACGTCACGCTGAAGTCGATCGCCAACAACCCGGACATCCGGGAGGGCATGACGCGCGAGGAAATCGACGCGGCCATCGCCCGGCACGCGCCGCAGGAAACGCTCTACGACCAACCCAAGGTGGACCGGAAGAGGACGCGCGTGAGCGGGCCGTTCACCCTCGATGCGGTGCCGGCGCCGGCCGTGAAGTCCGTCGAGGACTTGCTGGGAAGTGGCACGGGCTTCCAGCCCGTGGACGATGGGCAGGCTGTCCATGCCACGCCGGACACCTCGATTGCGCGCTCGGGCGAGACGTTGCGGCAGGATGAATGGCGCGATGAGCTGCTGCGCACGGGGATACGCGGCAAGAAGGGCCAGCGGATAGGCTTCGCGCGGATCGAGCCGCTGCCGGGTTGCCGCTGGCTGCACGCGGATGGGGAAAGCCAGCCGAACGAGGAAGGGGCCGATTGCGTGCGCGAGACGGGACCGGCCTTCAACGCACAGCGCATAGTGATTTCTTTCGGGCCGGAGCATGCCCCGCTCGAGCAGCGGCAGGTGGCCCATGCTATCGAAGAAGCCCAGACCCTCGTGCCCAAGCCCAAGATCATTGTTTTCGCGGCGTTTCAATTCGACCCGGAAGCGGCGAAAGACATCGACGAAGTGAACTGGCCGGGGGTGACCCTGCTCAAGGCGCAGATGAACGCCGACCTGCTCACCGATGATTTGAAGAAGAAGCGTGCGAGCAACGAGTCATTCTGGCTCATCGGCCAGCCGGATGTGCAGATCGAGCGGATAGCCGATGGCGAAGACGCCGGGAAGCTGCGGGTTTCCGTGCATGGTTTCGACTACTACAACACGAAGACCGGCGGCATCGAATCGGGCGGTAGCCACCAGATCGCGGTGTGGTTGCTCGACACGGACTACGACGGCCGCAGCCTGTATCCGCGGCAGGTGTTCTTCCCCATGGCCGGGGCGAAGGAAGGCTGGGCCAAGCTGGCCAAGAACCTGAAGGCGGAGATTGACCCCGACCTAATCGAGGCGTACCGCGGCACGGTTTCCCTGCCCTTCGACCCGGGCGAACACCAGCGCATCGCCGTCAAGATTGTAGACGATCGCGGCATCGAGAGCCTGCGGATTCTGGAGGTGGACTGATGCACATCAAGGATTGCCGTATCAAGAACTTTACGGTGTTCAAGGAAACGGAAATCGAGCCGTGCAGCGGTGTCAATGTGTTCATTGGCGCGAATGGAACCGGAAAGACGCACCTGCTGAAAATCCTATATGCCATGGGGCAATGGCACGATTACAGGGAAAGCACCGCTTCCTCACAGTACGACTTCGTGACCGCTCCTGTGTTGCTCAACGGCATATTCAAACCGGAGGACGGCCGAGTTGGCCGCCTGGTTAGAATGGGTAGAGGGAGGCAGTCCGCAGAAATTGAGGTGGAGTGGGATTCGGGACTGGAGAGCGTGCGGCTTAAACCGGACGAATTCTATGGCGATGACAATGCTTCCCAAAAGTTCATGGCACAAGTGCCCCACAAAACAAGCGTCTACATTCCCCCCAACGACGTTTTGGCTATCTATCCCGGATTCACCGCCTCTTACGAGAAGCGCGAGCTGGCCTTCGATCAAACCTACTACGATCTTTGTAAAGCATTGTCCGCTGCACCGCTGAAATCGCGCAGCGAATTGCTCACCCAATTGATCAACGATCTGCAGGAGATTCTTCAAGGCCGGGTCGTACAGAAAGGCGAACGCTTTTACGTTGAAGATGAAAAGACCGGGAAGGCACTGGAAGCTCACTTGCTGGCGGAAGGACATCGCAAGATTGCGTCACTGGTTCAGTTGGTGAGGAACGGGAGTATTAGCGAACGCGGTATCCTTCTGTGGGACGAGCCGGAATCCAGTATGAATCCGCGCATAATTCAACATCTTGGCAAGGTCTTACGGGGGCTTGCCCATGCGGGCATGCAGGTATTCATCGCTACCCACGACTACCTGCTGACCGGAGAATTGTCGCTGGCCGCCGAATACCAGACCGAGCCGCAGGCGCCTATACGATTTTTCGCGCTAAGCAGAAAGGGCCGCGGGCCGGTTCAGGCCGACACGGGCGACACCCTCGCGGATTTGGAGGACAATCCGATTCTTGACGAATTCGCAGCACACTATCGCCGGGAACAGGAGGCCGCGCTGACGCACATGAAGCGGGGGGAGAGTGCATGACGGTCATACAGGAAAAGGGGCTCGTGTTCGATTTCGGACGCTCCTGGGATGTCTTGAAGTATGATCAAAATGGGGGATTCTACCGAAGCGGTATTGAGCGCGCTCTAACCGGAACCAAAGGCATTGATTTCCTGATTTGCGCTCAGCAAGTCGGCCCCCTGATCTTGCTCGAAGTGAAGGACTTCTCCTTGGGCGTACCTGACCGCGCAAAGTTCGATCAATTCCCGACGGTGGTAGCACACAAGGTACGCGATACGCTGGCCGGTATTGTCGGCGGCTATCACAGGTCTTCTGGACCGGAACGGACGTTCTTCCACACGTCCTATGCCAGGCTCTCGCAACAGCCGCAGGTCTTCTACTTCTTTGAGGACATCCCCACGCCTGCGCGGCGTGCACGAGAGAAAGCGCACAACAAGCGCGGTGTGCTTCTGAAGCAACTGAAGAAACAATTGCGCTGGCTAACGAGCGACATCATGGTTGTCGGGCTTGACGATTACCGCACCTTCATTCATGACCTTACTGTCCGAAGAGTCTGAAGGGACCACAGATGCCCACCAAGACCATTGATCACCTGATCATCAATTCGCCCTACGAGGAACCCAAACGGCACTGGAAATACGTGCGCGAAAGCCGTGAATTCGACCTGGAATGGGGGCGTCGTCCGGCGGGGTACGTGGTGGCGTCGGGCGATTCAAAAGCCTTCGATGATCCGGGCATCTTCATAGAGATACCGCTCGTGAATCAGATTCGGCCCCGGGTGAGCGCATGGCGCGACGCCGGATATCCGGGTGTATCAAGCATCACGAAGCGGTTGCTGGATTACTGGAACGACCCCGAAGAATTCGAGGCGCGCCGGTTCTTCTTCTGCCAGTTGGAGGCCGTGGAAACCCTTATCTGGTTGACCGAGGCGCCCGCCGCCGACCGGGTAGGCATCGAGATTCCGGGCGACGGTGGCGCTTTCATGCGCCAATGCTGCAAGATGGCGACAGGCAGCGGGAAGACGGTGGTCATGGCGATGGTGATCGCGTGGCACATTCTCAGCAAGGTGGCTTATCCACAAGATGCCCGCTTCTCCAAGAACGTGCTGATCGTCGCGCCGGGGCTTACGGTGAAGAGCCGCCTGACCGTGCTGGAACCCGCCGCAGAAGGAAACTACTACGAAGAATTCCGCATCGTGCCGGGCGGGCTTCGTGCCAAGCTGCGCCAAGGCAAGGTGATGGTGCGCAACTGGCACGCCTTGTCCTGGGACAGCGAAGAACAGATTCAGAAGAAGCGTAGTGTGGACAAGCGGGGTGCCAAGAGCGACGAAGCCTATACCCGCGAAGTTCTGGGCGACATGGCGAATGCCCGGAATCTGCTGGTCATCAATGATGAGGCGCACCATGCGTGGCGTGTGAATTGGGAAGCAGAAGGGAAGTACCTGCGCACGCGCGATATGAAGGATAGCGCCGCCGAGGCGACGGTATGGATCGGCGGACTGGACCGGCTGCACCGTTCGAGAAACATTCTGACCTGCTATGACTTCTCCGCGACGCCCTTCACGCCGTCCGGCAAGAAGAGCCGGGAAGAAGCCCTTTTCGGTTGGATAGTGAGCGACTTCGGTCTGAACGATGCCATTGAATCGGGCCTGGTGAAAACACCCCGCGTAGTCGTGCGCGATGACGCCGTGCCCGATGCCAAGACCTACAAGTCCCGCCTGTATCATATCTACAACGATCCCGACGTGAAGGATGACCTGAACCGCCGTGCGAAACCCGAGGAACCTCTGCCCGACTTGGTGTTGAATGCGTATTGGCTGCTTGGCGCGGATTGGCTGGTATGGCGAAACAAGTGGCTGGAAAAGGGGCACAAGAGCCCGCCCGTGATGATCACGGTCTGTAACCGGACCGAGACGGCGGCGCGGGTCCGGCATGCCTTTGAAGCCAAGCATATTCGCATCGAAGCCCTGTGCGACCCGGAGCGCATCCTGCAAATTGATTCCAAAGTGCTGAACGAGGCCGAAGCACAGGAAGATCCCACCGCGCTATCGGATGTTTCAGAAGACGATTCAAACGAAGGCGGCGACGGTGCGGCCTCCGCGCGCGCACTGACCCGGGACGAGAAGAAGGAACTCATCCGGCGGCAGGTAGCGACGGTCGGCAAGGCCGGGGAGCCGGGCGAGCAATTCCAGAACATCATCTCCGTGGCCATGCTGAGCGAGGGCTGGGACACCAAGACCGTGACGCACATCATGGGCTTGCGCGCGTTCAGCAGCCAGTTGTTGTGCGAGCAAGTCGTGGGACGTGGGCTGCGCCGCACAAGCTACGAGATCAAGAAAGTGCAGGATCCTTTCACCGGCGCCTGGATACACCTTTTCGAGCCGGAGTATGTGAACATTTTCGGTGTGCCGTTCACCTTCCTGCCGCATGAAGGCGGCGAAAACACCCCGCCACCGCCCCCCACGCCCAAGACCGCAGTCGAGCCTGATCCGGAAAAAGTGGAGTTTCAGATCACCTGGCCGAACGTCATTCGTATCGATCATGTGATGCAGCCGCGATTGTCGTTGGACATGAGCAAGGTGCCTGTGCTGGAGCTTGACGCGGGCAAGACGGCCCAGGTGGCGGAACTGGCGCCCATGATCGATGGCAAGCCGGATGTGACGCAGATAGACCGAATAGATTTGGAGCGGTTGGCCCGGGAATTCCGCACGCAACGGATAGTTTTCGAGGCGGCTCGCCACGTCTTCGACCAGATGCAACACGACTGGCGGGGGAACCGCGAGGTACTGCTGGCGCAATTGGTGCAGCTGGTCGAGCAATTCATGGGCGCGGACCGGATCGACATTTTCCCACCGTTGTTCTATCAGGACCCGCTCCGGCGGCGGTTGATACTCACCCTGAATATGACCCGCGTGGTGCAGCATATCTGGGAGGCCATCCGGCAGGAGAATACGGAGCGAATGAGCCCGGTCTTTGACCGCGATCATCCGATTCACTCCACCGGGGAAATGCGGACCTGGTATACGGGGAAGCCCTGTGAGCGCACGAAGAGGTCGCACATCAATGTTTGCGTTTACGACAGCGCATGGGAAGCCTCGGATGCGTATGTGCTTGACCACAGCAAGGCCGTTCAGGCCTGGGTAAAGAATGATCACCTGGGCTTCGAAATCCTCTATATATATCGTGGGGTTGTCCGCAAGTACCGTCCGGATTTCCTCATCCGCCTAAAGACGGGTGAAATGATGGTGCTGGAGACCAAAGGTGAAGAGGACGAACAAGACCGCGTGAAGCACCGGTATCTGGATGATTGGGTGAAGGCGGTAAACGCGCATGGTGGGTTTGGCCGCTGGCATTGGGCCGTGGCGGGAAGGCCCGGCGAGATTCGAGATAGGCTCAAACTCGCTCTTGCGGCAGCGCCCTGAGCCGGAACTCTTCCCCTACCTGCCCGCTTCCTCGTGCCGGATAGCGGCGGCGCGGTCGAAGATTTCTTCCTTCGGGATGCCGGCGGCGGCGTACATGGCGAAGATGTTGGCGTCGGGGGTTTCGGGGGGCACGGTGTGGGAGGCGGCGAGGATGAAGCCGCCGCCGTCGGAGGTCATGGTTTCGATGAGTTCGGTGGTGGCGCGGTAGACGGCATCGGGCGTGCCGTGGGGGAGCAGGTCCTGCGTGTCGACGCCGCCCATGAAGGTCAGGTGTGCGCCGAATTCCGCCTTGAGGCTCTTGGCTTCCATGCCGGGGCAACCGAACTGGATGGGATTGAGCACGGTGATGCCCATGTCGATGAGGTCACCGATGATGAGCCGCAGTGCGCCGCAACAGTGATACGCCACGGGCAGGCCGTGGGCGCGCCCGACATCGGCCACGCGTCGCAGCGGCGGGCGCACGAGTTCGCGCCAGAGGGCGGGGCTCATCAGCATGCTTTGCTGGCCGGCCACGTCGTCGCCGGTCCACAGCCAGTCCACATCGAAGCGCGCGCAGGACGCCTGGGCCAAGGCCACGGCGAAATCGCCGCAACGCTCGAGCAGGGTGCGGGCGAGGTCCGGGTCCGCCGCGAGGTCGAGCAGGGCGGCCTCCATACCGCGCAGGCGGTTGTACATCTCGAAGGCGCAGGGCGACACGTCCACGCCGATGAAGTAGTCGCGGCGCGCGTCGACCACGGGCTGCATGAGGTTCACCAGCGCGTCCAGCCTGTCCCACGGGAATTCATAGGCGAGGACTTCATCGCGCGCGGCATGGGCCAGCGGGAACACCGTGGCCTGGTTGAAGGCGCCCTCCTTCACCCAGGTGATACCCCAGTCGTCCGTGTGGGAGTCGCCGTCGTGCTCGTGCACGATGCCTTCCATGGCGTAATTGTTGTTCACCCAGGTCTGGCGCACATCGTCGCCCAGGGCATCGGCCAGGCGCCCCGGCGGGATATCGAGCAGGGCCGCAAACCGGCGCGCCGTCACCGGTTGAAACCACATGAACACCGGCACCCGGTCCACCGGCTTCCGCGCCAGGGCATTGAGAACACGCTCGCGATGGGTCATGGCCTTACCTCCCGTTGCCGGAGACACTTATCCCACAGGTGCACGGCGCGGCACAAGCATGGCGAACAGGACCACGGGCGGGCAAACATGGCGCCCCGAGCTGGACTCGAATCCGGCCCCCCCCCCGGCGCCATCGCCGGGCATTTGCGTTTTCAATACAGGCTCTTCTATGCGAGAATGGCAGTCAGGATGTTGTGCCGCGATGCCGCGGCCCAAAGGTGTTGCAAAGAAACCATAGAACTATGGTTTTAGGAAGCATGGCGTATGAGCACAGTACCATCTGCCGAAGCGAAATTTGATGCCGTCGTCAGAGGGGCACGCGCGATTCTGGAGAAGCAGAGCTTTGCGGAAGCGGCGCGTGCGATCTTCGACCGTTGCTGCGAGATGACAGGTGCGGTTTCCGGCTATGTTGCGCTTCTGACCGAAGACGGTGAGGAGAACGAAGTACTCTTCCTCGATGCTGGCGGCCTGCCTTGCAGTGTTGATCCGGCGTTGCCGATGCCCATTCGCGGGCTCCGCGCAACAACGTACGAGACCCACAAGGCCACGTATGACAATGACTTCATGAACAGCGAGTGGGTGAAGTATATGCCCGCCGGGCATGTCACCATGAAGAACGTGATGTTTGCACCTCTGAATCTCGACGGAAAGACCGTGGGGATTCTAGGCTTGGCCAACAAACCCTCGGACTTCACGGGTGCAGACGCAGAGATTGCAACCGTCTTCGGTGAGTTGGCAGCAATCGCGCTGGCCAACAGCCGGTATCTGGACATGCTCAATGAAAAGAACGAGGCATTGGAACGTGCGCTGTCTGAAATCAAGACCCTCCGCTCTATCTTGCCGATGTGTTCTCATTGCAGAAAGGTCCGAGACGACGAAGGCGTGTGGGAACGACTCGATGCTTACGTGTCAGATCATACCGATACTCGTTTCAGTCACGGGCTGTGTCCTGACTGTCTCCGGGAGCTGTACCCAGACGATGCAGAGGAGATCATCGAACAAATGAATTCACCCGACAAGGGTTAGCCGCTTCGCTTCGCGGCCAACCCTCGCGGGTGATCCAAGGCGTTCGGCAAGGACGACGAAACAAGACTCGATGTGACAGAAACCAACCAAGAACAACGGGGGGGGAACCCCTCCGCAACATCGCCGATCGAAACCCTCAAGACCCACAAGCGCGGCCCAATGCAGCAGCTTTTCCGCGCG
>CAZMVU010000160.1:0-11456 GCA_964569295.1 uncultured Nitrospirales bacterium | reverse complement strand
ACGCTCGCCCTCCCTTTTGTGCGCCACGGTTTATCTTCGGCTCGCGGGTACGCGCGCCCGCCCTATAGACGAGAACGCGCCGTTTCTTCAGGGCCAACGGCCCGTACTATACCAGCCTGGGCCGCAGACCCAGGTCACCCGGCACCCCGCACGCAAGAGGGCTGAAAGCCCGGGCCGTAAGTCCTTATAATGCGCGCTTTCAGCGCTTGCATAAGGCGCATCCATAACCTGGGGCGTTGGCCATGCTGGTATGGAACAGCGGCTTCGGCGCTCCGGAAACAAGCGGGGTATTGTTTGCAGGCAGGGACGCCCCGCTCCCGCCAAAGGGTAACGAATTACCCGGATTCAACAGCCGGGTTGGCCATACATGCGTCAGCGGCTATACTGACGTGTTGGAGGGGCCATGCCCACACGCAGCTTCAGTCAGCAGCACATAGTGATCACCGGCGGCTCCGCCGGCATCGGACTCGAAATGGCACGCTGTTTCGCTGCGGAAGGTGCACGCCTCAGTCTGCTGGCCCGGGATACCGCCAAGCTCGATGCGGCCTGTGCGCAGATCGCCGAGGCCGGTGGCGCTGCCCGCGGTTTCTCCTGCGACGTTACAGACGCCACAGCCGTGCAGCGCGCCTTCGATGCCGCCTGCGAACACTTCGGTTCGCCGCAAGGCATCATCGCGAACAGCGGCTACTGCCAGCCTGGACGTTTCGACGCCATGTCCCCCGCTGACCTTGAACGGCAGATAGGTACCAATGTGCTCGGCGTGTGTTACACCTTGCGCGAAGGTCTGCCGCGAATCGAGGCGGGCGGCGGTGGGTTTGCGGCGGTTACCTCGTCGCCCGGCGGCAGCCTCGGGATATACGGCTTCGGGCCTTATGGCGCGAGCAAGGCGGCCTTGAACAACCTGTTCCACGCCCTGCGCCAGGAGTATGCGGATCGGCCCGTTACCTTGCATCTGCTGCTCCCGCCCGACACGGACACGCCGGGTTATGCCCAGGAGCAGCAACAGTACCCCGCCGAGACCCGCGCCATCCTCGCCGGCGGCAGGCTGTATCCGCCCGATGTGGTGGCGCGCAAGCTGGTGGCCGGCATTCGCCGGGGGCGCACCACCATCGCCGCAGGCTACGAATCCGTTGCCGGGTGCTGGGCCGCGCGTCTGGCGCCCATGGGCTGGGAATGGTACTGCCGCCGGACAATAGACAAGTGCCGCCGTGCGCGCGAACACAAAGGAGAGTGAAACTTATGCAGGAACTGGAAGGACGTGCCGCCATCGTCACGGGGGCAGGCAATCCGCGTGGCATCGGCCGGGCTGTCGTCGAGGCACTCGCCGCCGAGGGCGCCGACATCGTCGCCACGGACGTGGCTCAGAGCGAGCCGGACCCCATCATGCAGGCACTCGGCTATAACTACGGCGCCAGCCTCGGGTTGGACAATGCGGTCGAGGCGGTGCGCGCGCTGGGCCGCCAGGCCGTGGCCGTGCACGCGGATGTGACGAAACCGGAGGAGGTCGAGGCGCTGGTGAAAGAAGCGCGCGCCGCTTTCGGCCGGGTGGCCATTCTCGTCAATGTCGCCGGCGGCTCATGGGGAAGCAACCGGGTCGCGGATTATGATCCCGCCCAATGGCTCAAAACTTTGCACGTCAATCTCTATGGCGCCTTCCTCACGGCCAAATACTGCCTGCAAGACATGGAGCACCACGGCGGCTGCATCGTCAATGTGGCATCCGTGGCGGCCATGCGCGCGCACGACATGGTCTCCGCATACGGCGCCGCGAAGGCCGGGGTGGTGCAATTCACCCGGGACGTGGCGGTGGAGTATGGGCCGCAGGGTGTCCGGGCCAATGCGGTCCTTCCCGGCGATATCCAGACCGATATGCTCGATATGGAACTCAAGGGTATCGCCGCGCTACACGGCTCCACCCCGGAAGAGGCTGCCGCAATATCGGCCAACAGTGCGCCCGTGCGCCGGCTTGGAACCCCGGAAGACGTGGCCGCGCTCGTGGCCTTTCTGTGCATGGACAAGGCGTCGTTCCTTACCGGCCTCGCTATACCAGTCACCGGTGGAAAGGAACTGCCGTTCCGATCAGCGTGATCCGTAGCGTGCGCTCCCACGCCAGGCACGCCCATGTACCCCCGCAAGAACGTGGGCAAAAGGCCCCAGTTACCAAGAGAAACAGGGAGATTCCCCATGACCTTCGCAGCCCTTCTGCTACACGCCGCGCTGCTTGTCAACGAACCCGCGGCTGAATGGCTTTCGTGGCCAGCAATCACCGAGCAAGAACGCCCGTGGACCCGCTGGTGGTGGCTCGGCAATGCCGTGACCGAAGATGCGATCACCGAACTGCTCACCGGTTATAAGAAAACGGGTATCGGCGGCGTCGAGATTACGCCCATTTATGGCGTCGAAGGATTCGAGGATCGCGAGATCGACTTCCTGAGTCCGGAATGGATGCGCATGCTTGCCCATACCACCCGCGAGGCCAAACGCCTCGGCATCGGTGTCGATCTCAACCTTGGCACAGGGTGGCCCTATGGCGGCCCCCACATCGGCAAGGAACATGCCGCCAAACGTATGGGGTTCGATATGAAACGGTTGCGGCCCGGTAAACCGCCCCAAAAGCGCACGCCCGAGGAAGCTCTCCACGTACTGCGCGCCTTCAGCGACGATGGTGAGATCGTGGATCTAAAACCGCACATCGAGGAAGACGGCGCCGTCGCCTGGACTACCCCCGAGAGGGGCCGGTGGCATGTGGTTGCCGGCGTACTCGCACCGACGGGGCAGCAGGTGAAGCGTGCCGCCCCAGGCGGCGACGGTAATGTGATGGACCATTTCTCGGCGGAGGCGCTGGACCAGTATCTGGCGCGGTTCGAGGCGGCCTTCGCGGACTACGAGGCGCCCATGCCCCGCTGCGTGTTCAATGACAGCTTCGAGGTCTATGGCGCAAATTGGACGCCCGGCCTGTTCGACACCTTCATCGAGAAGCGTGGCTACGACCTGCGCGACCATCTACCGGCCCTCTTGCACAAGGGCGAGGAGGACATGGTGCGCCGGGTGCGCCATGACTACCGCTGGACCGTGGCCGAACTGCTCATGGAAGACTTTACACGACCCTGGACCGCGTGGGCCCATGAGCGCGGCATGCGCACCCGCAACCAGGCCCACGGCTCGCCCGCCAATCTCCTCGACTTGTACCACGCCGTGGATATTCCCGAGACCGAGCACTTCGGGCCCGAAGGCATCGACCGCCTGTTCTGGAAGTTCGCCTCCTCGGCCGCACACCGGGACGCGCCGGGCCTTGCCTCGGCAGAGAGTTGCACATGGCTCGGAGAGCATTTCCAGGTAACCCTGAACGAGGTAAGACGCAGCATCGACCAGCTTTTCCTCGCCGGAATCAACCACGTTGTCTACCATGGCACCCCCTATTCGCCGGCCGACGCCCCCTGGCCAGGCTGGCAGTTCTACGCCTCAACCTGGGTCGCGCCCAAGAATCCGCTCTGGCGGGAATGGCCTGCGCTCAACACATACTTCGCCCGGTGCCAGGCCATTCTTCAACGTGGTGAGGCGGCGCCCGGCATCCTGGTCTACTTCCCCATGCACGATCACTGGATGACGGATGTCGCGGCGAAAAACCTGCTGCAGCCCCTCAGCGCCCATGGCACCGAGGACTGGCTGCACGGCCGGCCGGCCGGCCGGGTTGCCGAGGGCCTTCTGGAACAAGGCTATGACTTTGATTTCATTTCCAATGCGCAATTGGACAGCACGCAAAATACCCCTGTTCTTGTTCCCGCTTGTCGGTATATGGCGGTAAATGCCTTGAAAGTGTTGAGGCGTGTCGCCCAACAAGGCGGCACCGTCATCTTCGAGCGGCGTGTGCCCGAGGCGATCCCGGGCCTGCATGAACAGGAGGTCCGCCGCCTCGAACTCGCCGAAACCGTTGATGAAGCCCTGGCCCATCCATTCGCGCAAAAGGAAAAGTACACGGTTTATGAAGTGGGCGCCGGTCAGTGGATTGTGGGCCTCGATGTGCCGGCCATGCTTCGTGAGGCCGGCGTACAGCGGGAACCCATGGTGGATACCGGCCTGCAATATGTCCGCCGCCGGACGCCGCATGGTTACGACTATTTTCTCGTGAACGAGGGCGATGCCCCATTCGATGGGTACATGCCCGTGGCCCCGGAATTTACCGCGGCCGCCCTGCTGGATCCGATGACAGGCGAGACAGGAATGGCGGACACCCGCGCGGGCAATGTGCGGCTTCAACTGGATCGGTATAAATCGGTTATTGTTCGCTTGCGCCGGTCCATGCCGGAAAGTGAGGTCGCGTGGGCCTATTATCAGACCACCGGTAAGCCTGTCACCATCGAAGGACCGTGGACCCTGACGTTCCGTGAAGGCGGCCCGCAACTCCCTCCACAGCGAACGCTTGAAGTACCGCAGTTCTGGACCGCGACTGGGGGAGAGGCTGCCAAGCGTTTCGCCGGCACAGCCGTCTATGAGACGACCTTCCCACGGCCTACTACGCACGCGGCCGATGCCTGGCGCCTTGTGCTTGACAACGTGGGCGATGCGGCATCGGTGGAGGTGAATGGCGAAATTCTCGGGCCATGCATGGGCGCCCCCTGGATTTTTGACATACGCGATGACTTATTGAAGGAAGCGAACACACTGGCGGTCTATGTGACCAACACCGGTGCAAACCGCATCCGTTACATGGACCGTGCGGGGATTCGCTGGAAAATCTTCAAGAACGCGAACGTCGTCAATATCGATTACAAGCCCTTCGATGCCACCGGCTGGCCTTTGCGCCCTGCGGGATTAGAAGGGCGGGTGCGTTTGGTTCCTTTGGTTCGGGACTGAATAATGCCGTGCAGTTGCAACAGTGGTCCATGTGAAGGGTATTGTTTATTGGAGGCTCCGTGTTTTCCCCTTCGCATCAACCCGAATGACGTTGTATTGAGGCGGGCAAACCCGCTGGCGGCAGGGGCGCTTCCTAAGATCAGAAAGCCGGTTCGGAGCGCCGCCGCCCTACAGGCGGAACCCAACCGAATTTCTCAACAGGAGAACCCTCTATGAGGCTTGGATGTGCCATAGTAACCATCGTTTGCGCCGTGCTGCCCGGTGTGCCTGTCCACGCGGCCACCATAACAGTCGACACGACAAACGATGTTGTGGATGCGCCCGACCTTTCGTCACCGGCAGCGCTGAACGCCGGCCCCGGTCCGGATGATCGCATCAGTCTTCGTGAAGCCGTGGCGGCAGTTAACGCGGACGGCGCAACCAACGAAATCCATTTCGACGTAGGTACTGCGATCGCCCTTACGAATCCTGAACCGCTTACGCTCTCAGGGGGATCAACCCTGATCAACGGCGGAAATGACGATTTCGTACGCATCCACGGTTTAGATGCCGGTGCGGACTATGGGTTTGTCATCGAGTCGGCCGAGAATAGCTTGCGTAAGCTGGACATAGGCGGATTTGCAAAGGCAGGCGTCCTGATTCGCGGAGAAGCGGCCTCGGAAAACTCGGTGCACAGTTGCCGGTTGGGCTTGAACACCCCGAACGGTCAATACGGCATCGAACTGGCGAACGGTGCTAACCACAACTTTATTGGGGGGGAGCTGGGCGATACCGGGAACGTCATCTCCGGCAATGGGGAGAGCGGTCTATTCATTCACGGCGTTTCCACCGCGTCCAACGTGGTTGTCGGCAATTACATCGGCACCGACGCCGACGGTACAAGGGTCCGGCCCAACGCGCACAATGGGATCAGTATTGGTGACGGGGCCGCGGACACGATAATCGGGGGCATTCAGGATCTGGGGAACGTCATCGGCGGTAACGGCCGAAGCGGCATTTTTATCCATGATCCAGAGCTGTCGAGCAACAGCGGCCATATTATCGCCGGCAATTACATCGGGATATCGGCCAATCGTGAGCGGGGGATCGGCAACGGGTTCCACGGGGTGTACATCAGCGGCAGCGCCAACTCGAATATGATCGGGCTGGGCGCCACCATGATCATGCCGAACGTCATCGCCCATAACGGGCGTGATGCGGTGGGAATCAACGGCGAGGGCGCATTCGGCAATCAGGTGCGCGGTAACGAGATGTTTGACAACGGGGGCAAGGCCATCAGTCTCGTTAACGGTGCCAACATGAATACCCCCGCCCCGCAGATAACCGGTTCGGCGCCTATCCGCGGCACGGCCCTTCCCAATGGCACCGTTGATATCTACCTGGATCCAGGCGATGAGGCCTTCACCTTTCTGACAACAGTCACGGCGAACGATTCGGGCGCCTTCGAAGTTTTGGAAACAAACGGCGGCCTGAACGAATTCGCGGACTGGAACATCACAGCCGCCGTGACGGACCAGGCCGGCAATACCTCGCAACTGAGCGCCGCCTTCCCGGTTTCTGGTACGCCCGCGGAAGGGGAAGGCGAAGGCGAAGGGGAAGGCGAACCGCCGCCGGAAACAAGCGTAACCATCGAGATTAGCCAGGCGAACGACCGGGCATCGGTTGTGCTCAATGGCACGCTCGTGCGTGAAACGGGCCCTGCGGTGGGAGAGTCGGGCACGGTATCGGTCAATGTCACCAACCTGCTCGAACAGGGAGAAAACACGTTTCGCTTCCTGGTGCAGAACGAGTCGTGCTGCACGGCGGCCGGCTTCTTCACGATGTATGTCAATACCCGGGAAGTCTTCACCACGGGCGTTTCGAGGGAGATGGAAACGGCGGGCATTGCGTTGTTCGATTCGTACACACTCAATTGGCAAGACAACCTGACGCCTTTTGAAGTGAGCGTTCAGGAGTACGTTGAAGACGGCACTGAAGAACCGGTAGCCAGGGCTCTCGTGCGGATCGTGGAGACAGGCGAGGTGGCGCGGACCGATGAGAACGGCCGCCATATGTTCTTCGTGCCCCGCCCCGGCACGTATAGCGTGCAGGCGGCAGCGGTGGGGTTCGAAAGCAACACCCGCGGGCCATTCGAGTTTGAGGAGACCCCTATCTGGCGATCGGTGGTCCTTGTGCTCGAGCGGCAAGACACCAGCCGCGATTCCGATGGCGACGGCCTGACCGATCACGATGAAGAGGCGTTGTATGAAACGGACCCGAACGCCCCGGACACGGATGGTGACGGTATGCCGGATGGTTTCGAGGTCGAGTACGGATTGGACCCGCTGCGTGATGACGCGATGGAAGACCTGGATGGCGATGGTTTCCCGAATCGGATGGAGTTCTTTCTTGGGTCCGATCCCCGCGATCCATCGAGCCCGCGCAGCACGTTCTATGTGGCGGTGAACGGAAACGACCAGAACCCCGGCACTGCAGACGCCCCTTGGCGAACCATCGGCCATGCACTGGATACGGCCGCTGGTCTGCTCGAGGGGTTGGTCACCGATCGCGGGACGGCCACCGGCCTGTTGAGCGTGCTTGATGACACCCTGGCGACCGTGCGTGTGCGGGCCGGCACGTACCGTGAACACGTGGTCCTCGAGCCGGGTATTCGCGTACAGGGTGAAGGCGGCGCGGAAACAATCATTAGCGGCAGGGTGACGGCAGCCCCGTCCAGTGCGCTCGTCGATCTGCAGGTGAAAGAACCATCGTCGGGCGCCAACGCGCTGGTGCGCGTGGACAACGGCCGTTTCCTGGCGAACGGCGTGGCGTTGCGCGGCCGCGGCCGCACCACGAGCAATGCCGCCGGCATGCACTTCACCGGTGGCAACACAGGCACCGTGCTTGTAACCGATTGTGAATTTGCCGGCCTCGGCAAGGGTATTGAAGTCGAGGGGGCCGTACCGCTCGTGCGCCGTTGTATCTTCAAGAATATCGGCGGCAACGCCATCATCCTGCACGCGGTGAAGCAAGGCTCCACTGGCGAAGGCAATACGCTCGGTCAGACTGGCGACGCCGGATCGGGCTGGAACCGCTTCGAGATTGGATCCATCGATGATACGGCCATTGTGAATGAGCGCGATTTCCAGGTTTCCATTCAAAACAACGACTGGGATACCGATGATCCCGACGAGATTGCGCAGGCCATCGCGGGCGAAGCAGACTTCGATCCGTTCCTGCCCAAGGGCGCCGGACTCCTGCCGGCGGCCATTGCATGCAGCGTGTGGGATGAGGCCGACCAGGAGCCTGTCGAGACCGCGTCGGTGAGCATTGCCCCGGGCGGTGTGAATGAGGTCACGGACAATGTAAACGGCGTGTACACGTTCGCAGCCGTACCGGGCGGCGCCTACAATGTGACGGTAAACGCGCCGGGCTTTGTTCCGCAGACCAAGAACGCGGCGGTGGATGCAGGCGGCACGGCATCTCTCGTGTTTGCATTGCAGGAAGGCGAAGCACCGCCACCGGGCGGCTGCAACTGCAACGAGAAGATGCTTCAGAAGCAGGGGCTTGCGGCCTATCCGCAGGCGGGCAACATGACCCTCGCGGGGTTGGTCGTTGCCACGGTGGTGTTCATGCGGCGCCGGCGGTAAGGCGCAACACACGGGGAATAGCGGGTGAACCGGGCGGCAGACTCATGCCGTTCACCCGGCAGGCGGCGCTGTGCCGCCCGTGTTCACATAGCCGGCCAGTTTCTCCACCGTGAGGCCGGTGAAATCGGCGTGCCGGGCCACGGCGCCTTCGGCGTGATCGAGACAGCCCGGGTTCACCCCCTGGGTAATAGCTACGAACGGGGCGCCGGCAGCCTCGGCCGCCTTGAACCCCGACACACTGTCCTCGAACACAAGACACCGGCTCACCGGCACCCACATAGCCTCCGCTGCTTTCCAGAGCAGATCGGGCGCGGGCTTGCCGGCGATGCCTTGTTCCGGCGTGTATACCGCAACGAACACCGCGTCCATACCAAGTTCTTCAAGCACCATGTCCGCATTGGGCTTGGGCGCATTCGAAGCGGCGGCCATGGGTACACCGGCCTCGCTCAACGCATGCACCAGCTCGATAAGCCCGGGCAGGGGCGTGACCACAGGCCGGTACAGTTCGCGGTAAATGCGTTCCTTCTCATGCTCGATGGCGGCGGCGGCTTCCGGGCGCCAGGCGTCGTTAAGGAGTTCCTTCGTAATCACCTCATTGCTGCGCGAGTGGATGTGCTCGCGATAATACGTGTGGTCGATGGGATAGCCATTGCGCTCGCCCCACGTGATCCACGCGCGCTCATGGTAGGCGTGGTTGTCCACCATGGTGCCGTCCACATCGAATATCACCCCCCACGGTGCATCATGCACTGGAAACCCTCCTTGTGCCGATCATCTATCCTCAGGAAAGGGCTCGCCCATTCTAGCAACTGGCGTGAGGAGGGCGCACCCCATGTGATACCGTGTCCGCGCGGACAGTCCGGTTCCGTACGGGACAGCCGCCGTACACAGCTTGGACGGGTGCGCCAAGAGACGAGAAACACGGCCGGGCGATTGGCCTCAGAGCAAAACCCGATCGCCCTTTTTTAGCGGAAAGGCCCCTTATGAACACACGCGAGCGCTTGCTGCGTGGTCTGGCGATCATACTGGTGCTCACCGTAGTGGGTATCGGCGCGTTCTGGACACAGTGGTTCCTGACCGGCAGTCATCTTTCGGCCACGCCAGAGTGCTACCGCATTTTCGAAAACACCTTTCCCCTGCCCGATGCCTTGCTCGCCGCACTGCTGCTGGCGACAGCAGGGTTGTTGTGGCAGCGGAAGATGGCGGTGCTCTATTTTGGCGGGCTGGCCGGCGGCATGCTGCTGTATCTCGCCGCGCTCGACGGGCTCTACAACCTGCAACACACACAGTTCGCTTTCGACGCGGAGCCCCCGGGCATGGTCATGCTGCCACTTGTGCTGTATCTGCTGGTGCTGGCCGGCACGCTGTTCACGGCGCTCCTGCTCGCCCGCGATGCCGTCACCGATGAGGACGCGCCCCTGCCGGCCCCCGGCGCTATGGCCGGCCTCACGATGCTGGCAGCCATCTATGCCGCAATCACCGCCGCCTATTGGATTTACCACTTCGCCCAATCCGCCCCGGATAACGCGCAGCCATGCCTGGCCGCCTTTCACCAGGCCTTCTACCTCGCCGACGCCACCACCCTCGTGACCCTCAGCCTCGCGTTGGCGGGAAGTATGCGCGGCAGGCGTTGGGGCCTCCCCTTCGCCACGAGCACCTGCGGCGGCATTCTCTTCGGTACGATGAACTACACCCTCTTTGCCCTGCAGAATCCCACACGCATCGACGGCAACGAAACGGCGTACGTCCTGCTTATCCTGCTTTTCCTCACCGCCATCGGCTACGCACTCGTCACGCTATGGCGCAACCGCGGCTTCTGGCTCATGGGCGAAGGCGCCTGGCGCATCGATATGTTGTAAGCCGGCGCGCGCGCATCTCCGCACGCCTTGTTGTGGCGGCGCTCGACCTCGTACAGTTTCCCGGCGCAGGCCAGCTCCTGCCCGCAGCCATTGCGCAGAATGCCAGGGCCCAGAGCGGAGCCGTGGAAATTACACTGGAAATCAAATAGCCGGCCCCCAAGCAAACATGTACCCCCGGCTGCACCATGTGGCCAGCGGCATTCTTGCCCACGCTCAGTCGAACTCGGTGGGTGCATCGGGGTGGCGCAGGTGTTGGTAGAAGTGTTGCAGTTGCCGCGTGGTGATGCGGGACACGCTGAGTTCGGGCAGGGCATCGAGCGGGAAGAAGCGGATTTCATCGGCCTCGCTGTTGGGCGTGGCCTCGCCGCCGGTGATCTCGCAGAGAAAGAACAGCTTGTAGACGTGGATGGGGAAACTCGGCTGGTGGCCCTGCTTCTCCCGGTCATAGACCGCCAGCAACTTCACCACCTGTGCGTCGTAGCCCGACTCCTCACGAACCTCCCGGAGCACGGCCTCGCTCGGCGCGTCGTTCACATCGGCCCAGCCACCCGGCGGCGTCCACCGGCCCTGGTCGCGAATTTCGCGCACGAGCAACACCGTGTCGTCCTGAAAGATGATCCCGCGCACATCCACCTTGGGCGTGGCGTAGCCGAAGTCCGTCGCATTGTAATTGTGGATTTCTTCGTGCGTGAGGTTGCTGTACTCCGCGATGATATCCGCCGCGATGTCACGCACCGCCGCATACCGCTCCTGCTCGAACGGATTGTCCTGCGTGAAGTGCAGCCCCGATTGGCTAATAGCTTGCAACTTGCGCGCCCATTCCGCCCACCTGCTCATGTTCAGGATTCCTTTCGGGTTCGTCTTCGTCTGCCCGCGCATTCTACCGCACACGGCGCGTGAAGAAGAACCTCGAACCGCCATGTGGGGCACGGCTCACCTTGGATTCCTTCCCATGCTCTTGTTCTCACAGCCGACCTTGTCTCGGCACGAAGGCCTTGCGAAGAACAAAGAGTTTGTACAGGTTTGTACAGGTTCGTAGTGCGGACTTTAGTCCGTATAACCCTACTGTCCAAGACAATGTGGTGGTAACCGCTGCACAGAATAAAAACAGACC
>CAZMVU010000159.1:0-11604 GCA_964569295.1 uncultured Nitrospirales bacterium | reverse complement strand
GGAAACACGCCCAAGCTCCAAATCCCAAGCCGCCCTGAACCACGAACCAACAACCGGGGAACACGCCTTTCGATCCTTGGGTTGCGGGCAACGCCCGCGTTAGTATAGAGCGCGTCGCTCACGCCTGTCAACACAAAAAGTGTAAAGCGATAAAAGTGTACTACGAATAATACTCGAAACGCAAGTGCAAACCGCATTATGCGCAGAGCAATGATTCGAAAAACACTTTATGACTCCGCCATGGACATCAATCTGCCCATTCTGTCGTATTCCATAATTGTGAAAACAACCCGATTCCACTTCCTATTCCATTGGCCGTACGGTGCCGCCTGAAACTTCACTCCACCTACGCCGGTCTCAATATGCGGGTCCGGTGTTAATCCAAGACCATCGGGAGCCAGGGACAACCTGCTGTCCTGCTGGCGGGCGAGTGGCGCTTGGGAGCCCGGAATCGCGAAACGAACGTGGCGTTCTTCCTAACGAGAAGACGGTTGGAATATGTGTACCAACAACAATAAGGAGAGTATCCAATGAAACGCGTATTTGTGTGTCTCATGGCAGTGGCTGTGATGGCCGTGGCATCGGCGGCTGTGGCCCAAGGGCCCGATGCAGAAACCCAAGGCATCATGCAGAAAGTGCGCCTGCTGCAACTCGCCGGCGATATCGGACTCGACGACGCGGCGACCATGCGCATGGCCTTAACCTTTACCGGCTATCAGTCGGATCTGTGCGACCTGATGGCCAAGCGCGCCGAATTGCGCAAGCAGCTGGCCGCTGCCGACCCCGGTGACGATGTGAGCACGGTGCTTAACGGTCTGATGGACATGGACGACGAAATCCTCACCATTCAACTCGACGCCTTCGAAGATATGGCGTCCGGCCTGAACTCATACCAGGAAGCGCGCCTCTATGTTTTCCTGATGGGCCTCACCAGACAGGGCAGCCCCGGCGGCCGACCCGCCATGGCCATGGCCGTGCCAGATGAAGCGGCCGCCCCCGCTGAAGAAACGGCCGAAGCCGCCGGTGACGAGGCACATATCGTCGCGACCATCAAAGAGCTGAAAGAAGGCCTTGAAGCGCTCGACATCGACACCATCGTCGACACCTTCTCCGACGACTTCTACCACCCCGAAGTGGGCGGCAAAGAAGAAGGCCGCTACATGATGGAGATGGGGATTGACATGGGCTACGCTGACGATGGCGAAGTCTACATTGACAATATGGAAGTCGAGATCAACGGCGATGAGGCTACCGTCTACCCCATCGAGCTGAGCGCTCCCGCCGGCGCCGCGACCGTCGAGGCCGTGCTGCAAAAAGAAGACGGCGGCTGGAAGATCACCACCCTCAACGTGGATGGTCTGTAAGCCGCACCTGACAAGCGCTACCGGTTCAGACGCCCCGCACGCCACGCGCGTGCGGGGCGTCTTTTCAAGTCCCTGCTGCCCCCAGGCGCCCCAGCTCGCAGTTGACCCGGCTATCCCCCGTTTGCTAAAGTTTGCCCATGCCGAGGGCGGTTAGCTCAGATGGTTAGAGTGCCACGTTGACATCGTGGAGGTCGCCAGTTCGATCCTGGCACCGCCCACCATCTTAGGAATTATCGCAAGTGCCACCGGAAGTAGTTTTTCCGGTGGCACTTGGTGTTTGTGGCCGGTGGTGTGTGGCGTTCGGCGCGAAAGTATCACAAAGTATCAGGACAGTATCAGGGACAGCCCACAAAACATTTGACTTGCCAAAGTATCGGGTTCTGTCGGTGAAACGTCGAGGGAAGGGAGGGAGACGCCGCCCCCTGCGTCTTTTTAACATCGTTTGTGTCGATGGGGGAAATCAACCGCAGATGACGCAGAAGACGCAGATGAAGAGATTGGCTGCAATGGGGAAGTACAATGAGTAGTTAACGTAATGGGATCTGTGCCTGAGCCTTTCATCTCGTTGCGGGCAAAGACGTTTGGCGCGGTGAAGGAAATAGACAGGATAGACAGGATAGACAGGATGGACAGGATGGACAGGATGGAGAAGATGGAGAAGATGGAGAAGATGGAGAAGATGGAGAAAGGAATAGAAGAAAATCTTGTGAATCATATAAATCCTGTCAGGCTTCCCCGTATGTTGTTCACGCTTTCGTGTGCGTGGTCAGCGGGTTAGACTTTGGGGATGTATGAAACCCTGCACACTGAAGGGTGAACAAGGTACGAAGTACCAAACGGGGTGTGTCTCTGAAACTTTTTCTGACAGTTTACCGGCGGTTTTGGGGTTGGAAAGCCGGCCGGGCGTATAGGGCGGACTGGCCGGACCTTGCCCTTATTCCGCGAGCTGGGTGTGGATGCCGGCGCAGTTCGCCTCGATGGTTGTGAGCATCTCGGGTGTCGAGATGACGCCGAACTCGAGATCGAAGGTCTGTGACTCGCCGGGCGCGATGTGTTGCAACTGCCCGCGTGCGGCTTGTATGTGCCGCCCTTCGACGCCGCAGTTCGCGGGTTCGAGGCCGCATACGTAGTCCTGTTCGCCCAATTGTTTCCACTGCATGAAGCGGGGCAACGTGTCCTGGCGGTAGCGTACATAGACCCCGAAGGGCGGATTCTGCGTGTTCACGAGTGCGGTTGTGACCGTGCCGTCCCCGGCGGCGGTCATGTCGTGGCTGTACACCTTTTCTGCGTAGTCCGGGGCGGGTCCGTGCATATGTTGCCAGTGCTCGATGCCGTCGCGAGCGGTGGCGTCGCGCGGCGTGACCATGCGGGTGGGTGCGATAAAGCGCGTGCCTTCATCGAGCACGGGCCAGCCGATGTTGCAGTGGTAGAGTATCATGAGCGGCGCCGGGCGGAAGCCCTCGTTCGTGACGACATCATGGATGCGGATGGTATGAGCGCCGAGTTCGGTGGCGATGGTGCGCGTAAGGGTAAGGTTGGGTCCGAAGAGCGCAGCGTCGCGCAGGGTGCCGGTGATCGCGAGCACATAGTGATCGCCTTGCCATTCCTGGGTGATCTGGAGGTTTTCCGCCGGCGTATTGCCGATGCGTCCGTGTAACCCGTCGCCCGTCATGGCCGATACGAGGCCCGGAGGCGGCGCGCCGACGGTGGTTAGCCCGCAGGTGGTGAGTAAACCGCCGAAGTAGCTGCGCAACCAGCGGGCGCCCTCGGGCTCGAAGTATTGGGGCGCCACATCGCCTGCTGTGGCGCGCCAGCCGAGCGCGCGGCCGGCGTGGCTTGCGTGGGCGATATCCATGCCGCGATCGAGCGCAATGGTAAAATCGAGTCCGCTACCCGTGTGTACGCGTGCCGCCCGTGCATTGCGCGCGCGGCCATCGTCGAACTGCACGCATTGGATGCCCGCGACCTGATCCATGGCGCCTACGCGCCGGCGCAAGTCCAGTGCGGAAAACTCGTGGTCGTAAATACGCATGGCTGCTTCCTTCCGGTTGTTGGCTTTATCGTAGGCGGTTGTGCGCCGCGTTTCAACGGGGGGCGGTAGAGCCGTGCATACCGGACTTGATTTCCGGCTGGCGAGGTGGGATAAGATGAGTATTGTGAAGGGCTTGTAAAAGCGTGGGCCGGTTCGTATAATGCGGGTAGTTGGAATAATCCGGTTTCGTCGCGCCCCCGCTGGGGCCCTGTGAAGGAAGGAGGATGCTCGACTGTGACCATGACCAAGCGAGAGCTTGTAATTCGCGTGGCGAGCAAGCTTGGTATGACACAAAGTGATGTTGCGCAGATTATCGAGGGCGCCTTCGATACGATCTCTCAGTCCTTGTCGGAAGGTGCGCGGTGGGAATTGCGCGATTTCGGTATATTCGAGATCAAGGTGCGTGCGGCGCGCATTGGCCGAAACCCGCGTACGGGCGAACAGGTGCCCGTTCCGGAGCGGCGCGTGGTCACGTTTCGACCGGGCAAGAAGATGAAGGAAGTTGTCTCGGGCGGGCAGACCAAGGAATCGCAGGCGTATGCCAGCATTGCTGACGACAACGACGTCCCGCCCCCGTAATAGTGAAGCTGGGTGCCGGCGTGGTGGCCATCGCTGTGCCGGTCCGGACGCCTTTTCTTCTCCGTAATGTCGAGCGTCCCGGCTGTTCTTTTTTTTTGTGCAACGGCCATGGGGGTGTGTGATTGCTTGGGCCGCCGGGCGGGGCGCCGTAGTTCTGGGCAGGTGTCCCGTGGGCTGTGCCCGGGGTAGATGTTGCCCGCCGAACCAGAAGCAGAAGCGTGATGCCGCTAATCCTTGCGACAGATACCAGTACCTCGGTGAATAGCGTGGCGTTATGCCGCGGTGAGTCGCTGTTGGCAGAGGTGCAGGTTGAGAGCGGGCGCCGTCATGCGGAGCGTCTCATTGCCACGGTGGACTGGGTGTTGGCGGAGGCGGGAATCCCATTGGCGCAGGTCGAGGTGCTTGCGGTGGCCACGGGGCCAGGTTCGTTCACCGGGCTGCGGATCGGCACGGCGACTTTCAAGGGACTGGCCCTTGCGGCACAGAAACCCCTGGTGGGTGTGCCCACGCTCGCCGCCTTGAGCCGGTTGGCGTTGGGGTGGCAGGGTGCTGTGTGTACGCTGCTTGATGCCCGGATGCAGGAGGTCTACGCAGCGGCTTACCGCTGGCGTGCCGGCGAGCGCCATGAGGTGTATCCGCCGCGCGTCGTACCGGTGGGGGATGCCTTGGCCGGGCTGCCTCGGGACGAGCCGGTGTATTTTCTTGGCGACGGGGCGGTGCTCTACCGTGACGCGCTGGCTGCCTGGCCGGGCAGCGCGGTGTATGCGCCGGGCATATGGACGGGCGCCCGGGCGTCGTCGGTGGCGTTGGAAGCGGAAGCGCTGCTGGCAGCCGGCGCATCGACGGACGCCGCCGCAGTGGCGCCGGTATACCTGCGGGCCTCTCAAGCAGAACAGAACCGCGCATCCAAAAGGCGCGAAACGAGGCCTGTATGAGTGTGTCCGAGTCCACGCTGCATTTTGAGCCGCTCACGGAACAACACATACCGCAGTTGCTCACGGCGGAAGAGGAAGCATACCCCGATCCGTGGACAGCCGGCATGTTTTTGCAGGAAATCCGCAACCGCACCTCGCATTTCTATGTGGCCTTCGCTGAGGGGGAGGTGGTGGGCTATGGTGGTTTCTGGCTGCTTATCGATGAAATCCACATTACGAAAGTGACGGTGCTCGCGCGGTTTCGGCGGCAGGGCTTCGGCCGGGAAGTAATGGCGCATCTCTTCCGGCTCGGCCGCCGGCTCGGTGCGCAGTCGGTGCGTCTCGAGGTGCGTGAAAGCAATGCCGCTGCGCGCCGGCTCTATGAATCCCTCGGGTTTGAGCACATCGGTCTGCGGCAAGGCTATTATGCACGTGCACGCGAATCGGCGGTGGTGATGGTGCGTGAACTCGATCCACCCGATGGATCGGAGCACGAATAAAGAGGGGGGAATTCTGTGGCGCCTGATGATCTACTCGAGTCCGTTGCACCAAAGCACGACGCAACGCATCGTGCCGGCCCGGTACCTTTGGGCGGTGTGGGCGCTGGCGCGGTCGAGCTCGGGCGCGATGCGCGATTTTACCAGTTTTCCATAAACAACAACCGCGGAGCCCACGAACGCATCGCGCGTTCGGAACACACCTTCCTGGCCCTGCGCCTCGGTGTGGGCGACACGGTCTATTGCCGCCGCCTGCAATTGGCCGATGCCGGTGTGTCCGGCGAAAGTGCGGGGCCCCCGTTAATCGAGGCGGCCGCCTTGGTGTGGCGCGGCGTGTACCCCACGGCGCACTACCGGCTGGAAGATCCGGCCTGCCCGGCCACGGTGCGGTGGTCCCACTTCGGGCCTATGGCCCCCTTTGATTACGACGGGTCGATGCTGCCGGTGTTGTTTACGATGGCCCGCATCGAAAATACGACGGATGCGCCCATGACGGTCTCGCTGGCGTTCTGCCTCGAGAATCTCGTGGGGCATACGGGGGCGCGTGCGCCGGAAACCGCGGCGCCCTGCACCTTTCACCTCATCGAAGAAGAGCGCCGTTACCGGAAGGTGTACAAGCAGCGGGAAGGACCGGCCCCCTCGGAAGTCCAGGCGGCGCCGGGGCGTGCCGGCGAAGCGCCGCCGCCACAAACGGAGAATCTGCCGCCGAACAACGCGGTGTGCTTCGGCGATGACAGGCCGCCGAAGACCAATGCCGATGGCCGGCACATGATCGTACTGCGGGCGACCGAAGACATGACGGTGACGCTGGCTGCGTGGGACCCGGCGGACCCCAAAGCGGCCGCGGCGCAATGGGCACAGTTTGAAGAGGCGGGCGACTTGGGCGGCGCCCAGGAGCCGGGCCCCAGCCCCCATGGCTGCGGCAGCGCCTGCGGCACGGTGACGCTCGCCCCCGGGGCCGCGCATCAGTTCGAGTTCATCTTCGCGTGGTATTGCCCGCACTTCGAGGTTGCCGGCACGAACATGGGCACGGCATACACCGGTACGCGCCGCAGCATCGAAGAGATCGCGACGCACGCCGTCAAGTACGTCAACTATTTCGCGGCGTCGATCCGGAGTTGGCAGAAACGCCTGCGCAAAGCTTCGCTGCCGCCATGGCTCAATATGTTCCTGCTCAACAGTCTGCATGTATTCGCGACGAACACCTTTCTTACCTACAACGAGGCGTTCGGCATGGTGCAGAGTCCGGACGCGCCCCGCACCGCCTGCCTCGATAACCGATTGTACAGTTCGCTGGGAGAAGTTCTGTTTTATCCCCGCTTTGCCGAACTCGAGCTCCTGCTTATCGGACGTGCTGAACAGCCCCAATCGACCGGACGTCTCCCACGCGACCTGGGTGCGTGGTGCCTGCATCAGTTCGAGCTCAACCACCCGGCGCCTCTGCGCACCGAATTGGCCGCCGCCTTTGTGGTGATGGCTTACCGCGATTTCCTGCTTACCGGCAAAGTCGCGCGCGTGCAGGATCTGTATCCCGTTCTGCGCGCTGTCAGTGCGGCGGTGGCGGCGCTGGACCGTGATGGCGATGGTCTGCCCGACTGTGCCGGCCAGCCGAGCGCCACCTATGACGGTGTGGCCGGGTATGGCCTGACGTGCATCGCGGCCGGGCTGTGGGTGGTCGCCCTGCGCGGCATGGCTTTTCTCGCGGAGAAGCTGCACAATCCCGCGGAAGCTCAACGCTTCACCCTGCTGTGCAAACGCGCCGCGGCCAGTTTCGAACGCCGCTACTGGCACGATGCCGAGGGGTACTACCACCTTTTCCATGGCGATGCCGGCCCCAATGCCGCCGCCTGCCATACCGCACAGCTCACCGGCCCCTGGTACGCCGCGTTTATGGGCGTCGAAGGACTCTTCGTGCGGGCGCATATCGACCGTGCGCTCGACCGTATCCTCACGTTGAATAGGGAAAGCGGCCATGTCGTTGCCGCACGCCTTCCCGACGGCAGCCCCTGTGACAACGCGGGTCTCTCCGATGCGCCGCCTTGCGAAGCACACTATGCCTGGCCGGGTTACATGATGGGGCACCTCGCCAGCCTGCTCGCCTACCGCGGGCGCGTGAGCGAGGCGGTGAGGCTGGTCGAACGCGCTTGGAAAGCAATACGCAAGGCCACGGGAACAGTGTTTGACTTTCCCGAGAAGTGGGACATCGCACGGGGTGCGCCGCCGCCCGGGGGCCCCGGCCGCCATGCTTCCGTACTCAGTGGCTGGTACCTGCTCTACGCCATCGAGGGGTTCTTCTTCCACGCCCCCGACCAGCACCTGTGCATCAAGCCGAACTTGCCGGAAGGCGTTCCCAGCTTGAGTGCGCCCTTGGTGACCCCCGTGTGTCTCGGCTGGCTCAATTACAAGGTCGACGATCACGAAGGTTACCGGCAACGCCTGCGCGTGCGCCTTGACAGCCCGATCCAGGTGTCCTCCTTCTCGCTGCGGGTACCCAAAGACGTGCCGGCCGTGCGGGTGTCGCTGCGGGAAGTCGGCGGAGAACCCGTGCCTGTGAATCACCTGTTGCGCCCCGACGGCGGCTGCCAGGAGCTCTACCTTCAGGCCCGCAAGCCCATGCTTGTTACTTCCGACATCCTCCTCGAGGTCGTGCGCACCGAGCCGCCCCCGCCCGAACCGGCGCCGGTGCGGTAGCGGCGGGCGTAACGCCGGGAGGGACGTTACCCGCAACGTCCTCCTTGTCGCCATCCGTCCTATCACCAGACAAGCCCCCCATCCTTCTTGACAACCAGCCCCTTTGGGCGTACTGTGATAGGTGTGATCAATAAATCGTGGCGAAGGGGAAAACAATGCGAAACAAACACTCTTTCTGCTTCATTCCTGTACGCAGGCTTTTCCTGCTCCCGCTGTGCGCCCTGGTGGTGGCCGGTTTGGCCGGATGCCCTGTGCTGCCGAGGGCCGCGTTTACCGCCGCGCCTGAGCAAGGCGATGCGCCGCTCGCGGTAACCTTCCAGGATGCTTCGGCCCCGGGCGCATCTGACATTCGTGCGCGGGTATGGAGCTTTGGCTTCGCGGCGCACAGCTTCGAACGTGATCCGACACAAACCTTTTACCTGCCTGGGGAGTATCCCGTGGCGCTGGCGGTGGTGAACAATGCCGGGTCGGATGTGGCCACGGGGCATGTGGCGGTAGCCATGCCGGCTGCCGCGAAGGCCACACCACTGGCGCGGGCCGCCATGCCCGCCGTGAAATCGCTGGATGTGCTTTCCACCCATGATTTCCCGGACGGCAATTTCTATCCGCCGGGCGGCACGCTGCTGGTCGAGGTGCAACTGGACTACGCGGGAGATGCACCGCCCGATGCGGTGGGGCAAATCGAGGGCGTGCCCGAAGGGTGGGTGTTTGCCGGAATCGAAGCGGGGACCACCGCTGAGCCGACGGTAACCATGGACCTGAGCGAAGATGGCCGGGTCGAGTTCTTCTGGCTCGACGCCCCCACCTTGCCGCTGACCCTGCGTTACCGCCTGGCCGTGCCGGAAGAAGATGGAGGCCCAAAGGTTCTGTATGGGATGCCGCTCGAGAAGACAACGGTTGGTGTCGCCTCTGGTGAACGTGAAGAGCGGCTGGTCTTCTCGGCAGATGACGACTGCGGCAGCAACGACGTCGTGGGAGCGCCGGCGGGCGATCTGCATGTGGAGTTGGCGCCCGAAGGGGGCGAACCCGTGCACACGGAAGACCTGACGGTCGAGGTTACCTTGGGAGACGAAGATGCCGTGTACGATGGTGTTTCCGTTATCGCCGAGGTGCCAAGAGGATACACCTACCTCGACGTCGCAGGGGACGAGGCCAACCTGCCCCCCACCGTCCGCGATCAGCCGGAATGCCGGCGGGTCGAGTTCTACTGGCCCGGCGAGATGGCCATGCCCTTCACCTTCTCCTATTCCCTGGCCATGCCCGAAGGCGCACGCCCGTACGCGTCGAGCGTATCCGGGGTGGTCCTGTTGGACGTGGACGGCACGATACACACCACACGTTTCATGGACATGTTCCTGGTGAGCGATTATGTGGGAGATGACCCGATTCCCATGCAGATGACCCGCGCCTTCCCCGAAGAGGATATGTATACGCCTGGCGAGCGATTTCTCGTAGAACTGACGGCAGACTACACGGGGGCGGGAACGTTGACGGCGTTGGCCATGACGGACACTGTTCCACGCGGCTGGACTTATGATGGCCTGGCCGCCGGTACCACCGTCCAGCCGGCCATTGCGGGGTCGCGCCCCAGCGAACCGGAAACCATGAACTTCATGTGGATTCAGATTCCCGCTTTTCCCCTTTCATTGCAGTACTACGTCATTCCGGCTTTGGACAGTGCGGGGCCGCAGGAATTCAGCGGGCACGTGGAGTATCGCGAATCGGGCGGCCCCCTGTACAGCAACCGTGCCGAAGCCACGGCCTATCCGGCAGGTGACGGGTCTTGATTACGCCGCTTCTACATTGACGCCCGCCCACCGAACCGTGGTATCTTGTCTCCAGGAAGGGGCCAAATGGTTTCGCCATGAGAATCTACGGGCTAACGGGCGGCGTGGGCAGCGGCAAATCCGAGGCGGCGCGCCGATTCGCGGAACAAGGCGTTCCGGTCATCGACGCGGACGCGGCCGGCCACGAGGTTATCGGGCCGGGCGGCGCCGCGGCGGGGCCGCTCGTCGAACACTTCGGCACGGACATCCTGACAGACGGTATAATAGACAGGAAAAAAGTCAGTGAACGCGTGTTCGGTGATCCCGCGGCGCTGGCGAAGCTGAACGAAATTGTGCATCCGGCCATTTTCGCGGAGATAGCGCACCAAGTGCGGGCATTATCGCAAGCGGGCGAAGAACGAACGATTCTTGATGCCGCCCTGCTTGCCGAAAATGGCCAGCGTGAGCCGTGGCTCGAAGGCCTGATCCTCGTGTTGTGTCCGCGCGAGGAGCGGCTGCAGCGGCTGATCGAGCGCCGCGGTATGACCCAGGGCGAGGCGAACCGGCGTATCGATGCCCAGACCCCGCCAGAGTACAAAGCCCCCTTGGCCGACTGGGTTATCGAGAACACCGGCCCCGTCGAAACACTCCACGCGCAAGTGGACGAGATCGTGGCGGCTATGAATGGCCGGAAGTGATTCATATGATGTGGCCCATTGCCGGGGCTGCGGACGTATTGTGTCGCCGGGTATGCCCGGCGGGCTCTGCTCGGCCTGCCGCAACGTAAACCCCGTGGAGGACAAACCGGGCCCCGCCGTCTCGAATGCGGCGGATCGCCAACCGAAGGCACGAGATTCGGAAGAGGAGACGGGGGGACGCGTTCCACCCACGCCCTCCGGCCCGGTCCGCCACATTGATGGTGGTACGCTATGTGCGTATTGCCAGCGCCGGCCTCCGCTCGAGGGTCAACAAGTCTGTCTGCATTGCCAGCTCGATGCGTTGTACGACCTGCGCACCGCCGCTGACGAGGCCTATGAAAATGCGGAAGAAGCGCCCACGCGCGTGGATCCCAGCAGCATCCGCAGCCTCATCGCTGTCCTGGATGAAAAGCGCGCAAACACCCCCACCAGCCGCATCAACCCTGCCGGTCCCCCCATTATCAAGAACTACCGCTACAAGTGAACAGCCCCGGGTGGCATGCGCGCCTGCCGACTCGCCCACTGTGTTACCGGGTGCCGGAGACGGCATCCGTCCGCGGTGGCGCAGCAAACCTTTTGGTGTGAACGGGGGGCGGGGCGGACGTCCGCAGCCGTTGGCTTGCCACCGCTATTGCGCGCGTGGGCTGAAGTGCATGCATTTGTCCAAGGCGGGAGAGCAACCGTACACAGTCGCCAGCGGTGTCCTTGAATCCTTCTCGGGCTCATGAGCAGGCCACTTGGGCTGGAGGCCACGGGGCTCTTTTCTCCCGGCTTGCGCGCCAGCGTCTACCCACGGCCTTTGCGGGAAAAGCGGTGGCAAGCCCCCGCAGTCCAAAGTGCGCCTACGTCTTGACTGATAGAAACAGCGGGTGGGCCAGAACCGCTCCCTGCGCCGATACCGGGAAGCCCCATGAAGTACGGCAAACGGCTAAAGAATTGCAGAGTTACAAATCTTTATGATACACGCTTTCAGCGCTTGGATAGCGCGTATCCATAACCTGGGCCTGCGGCCCATACGCGTTAACCTGGAAGACTGTCCCCGCTTTTTTGGCGTTTGTGAGAA
>CAZMVU010000158.1:0-11608 GCA_964569295.1 uncultured Nitrospirales bacterium | reverse complement strand
GTATGGAGCCGCGCCTTCGGCGCTCCGGAGACAAGCCCCGGGGCCTAATCCCAAGTCTCTCCGAACCGCGAGCCAACAACCGGGGAACACGCCTTTCGATCCTTGGGTTGCGGGCAACGCCCGCGTTAGGCATTGAACCACGACCGGCCACGAATAAGAGGGGATTCCCATTCGTGAAAATTCGTGTCTATTCGTGTGCGGCATTTTGCATCTCCCCGGTTTCCGGATACCAGCCTGGCACAGGCCGGATGGCAATAGCTGAATGAACGCCTGTGCCGCTGCCTGTGAAAAGAAATTCGCCCGCCAAGCCGCACAGAAGAAGGCGCAGCCCACGGCAGACGGCTAAAAACTTACGAAACATTGGACTTCGCGTGGCCCCGCGCAGCCTACCCTGCCCCAGGAGTCGCGTAGGGCGTAGCGTCGGTCCCGGGATGGCCATCAGGTGACGCAACGGGGTGGCGGTGATATAGCCGGGCTAGCAGGCGGGCCGGTCTTACGGGTCGAGCCACTGCACGAACTCGAGGACGTTGTTGTCCGGGTCGGCGAGGTAGCACCAGCGGACCTGCGCGGGGATTTCCATGGGGCCCTTGATCGGGTGGACGCCCTTCTCCCCGAGGCCGCGGAGCGTGGCGTCGAGGTCTTCGACGGCCAGCGCGATGTGTGGGCAGTAGGGTTCCTGCGGCACGATATGGGCATTGGGCACCTCGCAATTTTGCGGGTCAAGGCATTGCAACAACTCGAGGTTGCCGCCTTCGACCTCGAGGAAGGCGAAGGCCTCGTTGTGCGCTTTGTCCACCTGTTCGAACATGAAGGGCAGACCAATGATATCGCGGTAAAACGCGATGGACGCTTCCAGGTCGGTTACCTGCAATGCGACGTGGTCGAGTCGGGGCATGGTGTACTTCTCCCTTGGGGGCCGTCCGGCATTACCGCAGCTTCATGACGCCAGCGATGAGTACAGCGATCACCGCGAGGGCCACCGTCACCGCCATCCAAACACGCGGGTTGCGGCGAAAGAGGTTCTCCTTTTCCCGCGTCGAGACCAGCATGCTCGCCAGGCCGAACACGACAACGGCAAGGATGAACTTGATGCCGAACAGCGCGTGGTACAGACCGTCGCCCGGGTGATTGGGTGCGGTTACCGCGAGGTAGTTGTAGAACCCGCTCAGCAGAAACAGGGCGATGCTGCTGTGTACGACCCAGCGCCAGCGCCGCATGAGCACGGGACGCAGCCGGGCGTGGTCTTCGCCGCTGATGACCTCATTGACCGAAGGCGTCATGATAAAGCGAATGAACGCCGCCCCACCAAGCATGAAGATGGCCGCGAGAATGTGCGCCCAACGCGACACCAGGGCGATGGGGTCGATGGGGTTCGGTTCGGCCTGCCCGGTCTCGGCCGCAAGAGCCGGCGCCGCGAACAAGACCAAGAACACACAGGCCAGCACGATAGGCGCGAAATGCCGCATGGCGGCCTCCCTTCCGGTTATTTGCACGTATTGCGGTGTGGACGCCGCGTATACTGTATGATAACCGGGCCGCATCGGGCGCACCAATAAAATGCCGACGGCCATAATGGAGCCGCCGGCCGGGTTTGTCGCGGTACGGTACGGGTGCGCATTCCGCATAACGGAATATCCCTACGCACCCAAGTCCTGTTGAAGTTGGGCCAGTTCCTCGTCGATGGTATCCACGAGGCTGCTCACCTTATCCTTTCCCGTTTCCCAGCCTTCTTCGCTGGACTGCTTCAAATTCTCCCAGGCCCGGTCAAGCTCGTTGCGATCATCCTGAAGACGCTGGTGGCGCTGGGCCAGTTCGTCGCCGGCTTCATCTCCCGCTTCTTCCATGCGATCCTCGATGGCTTCCATCTGCTCATCGATGGCCTCGATGCGCTCATTCATCTTGTGCTGCCAAGAATCCTGCCCGGCCGTGGCCGCGTCTTCGGCCTCCCGGGTGGCATCGCTCGCTTCCTCCTGGAAATCGGAACCGGTGTCGTCCTCCTGGGTGCATGCGCTGATACCCAACACCAAGCTCAGCGTCAGGGCTGCCAAGCCCAAGGTCTGCATCAATGAGATACACTTCATGTCGTTTTGCTTTCCTTTGGTGGGTTACTTGTGCCTTATCCTGTAATCGCTCTCGGCCTACACCGGAGGCGGTGCCCCGCGCCCGCCCAGAAAATGGGCGATCAGAAACAGCACGAACAGCACGAGGAAAACCAAGAACAGAATCTTGGCAATCGTGGCGCTTGCCGCGGCAATACCTCCGAAACCGAGTGCCGCTGCGATAAGAGCGATTACCAGAAAGATCAAAGCCCAATACAACATAGCACCGAGTCTCCTTTCCTATTGGTTGGGTTGTCTTGGCCGCATGCGCGGCGCTGGGAGTTAGGAGCAAGGCGTGTGCCAAGTCTATTTGAGGCAAAATGAGACAAACTTCACAAGATCGTCATCGTATGGGCGGGGGCCTGTATAGCATCGAAACACCGGTGACAAGCAACGATGCGCCGGGCGCTCAGAGCGGCCAGGCAATGGGAATCAGCACGACCGCCAGCACCATGAGCATCAATACAAGCGGCGCGCCGACGCGGGCGAAGTCGGTCACACGGTAGCCGCCGGGGCCATAGACCATGAGGTTGGTCTGGTAGCCCAGCGGGGTAAGGAAGCTGGCGGACGCCGCAAAGGCGACGCACAACGCAAAGGTCCGCGGGTTCACTTGAATTTGCTCGGCGATGGCGATGGCGAGTGGAAACGAGAGCGCCGCCGCCGCGTTGTTCGTGACAATGGCGGTAAACAGGGCCGTCATAAGAAAGACCCCGGCGAGCAAGGCGTGCGTGCCGAAGGGGCCCCCGGCGTGGACGATAAGATCGGCGAAGTGGCCGGCGATCCCGCTGTTTTCCAGTGCCTTGCCCACGCCGAAAGCCGCTGCGATGGTGAGCAAGGTGGAGAGATCGAGGCTGTTGCGTGCTTCGTTGATCGAGATGCAGCGCGTGAGGATCATGAGCCCCGCAATGAAGAACGCCGCGATAACAATGGGCACAAAGGTAGCGGACATGAGTACAATGAGCAGTCCCAGCAGAGCAATGGAAAGGACCGCCTTGTCATGGCGCACGGGCCGGGAGTCCTCGACGCCGCTCACGAGGTAGAACGCCGGGTCGTCGCGGTGGGCTGAGATGAAGTGCGTTCCTGCCTGCAACAGGAGCGTGTCGCCCGCGCGCAGCACGATATCGCCCACGCGCCCCTTCAGCCGTTCGCCACCCCGGTTGACCGCTACCACCGCCGCATTGTAACGCGCCCGGAAGTTGCCCTCGCGGATGGTCATGCCCAGTACGGGCGACCGGTTGGACACCACCGCCTCGACCAGCATACGCCCGCGGCGCTCCTCGGACCGGTGGATATAGCCGTCATCGCCGACGGGTACCAGCGCGGGGACGCGCTCGAGTTCGACGATCTGTTGCGCGGCACCGGTGAAGGTGAGCACATCGCCTTCGCGCAGTATCTGGGTGGGCTCGACCGGCGCGATGACTTCGTCGCCGCGCGTTATCTCGATGAGGAAGAGGCCCTGCAAGTGGCGCAGGCCGGCCTCGCTCACGCTCTTGCCGATAAGCGGGCAGCCGCTGCGCACTTCCAGGTTGACGAGGTATTCGCGCATCTGCTCGCGCATGCGTTGCATAAACGCTTTGCGCTCGGGCAGGAAGAAACGGGAGAAGAGGTAGATGTAGACGATGCCGAGCAGCGCATAGGGAATCCCCACGAGGCTCATCTCGAACAGGCCCATCCCCTCGAGGTTGGCATAGCGCCCGCTGTCTTCGCGGAATTTCTCTATCATCAGGCCATTCACCACGAGGTTTGTGCTCGTGCCGATGAGCGTGCATGTGCCGCCGAGAATCGAAAGGTACGAGAGAGGAATCAGCAACCGCGACACGGACTTCTGGTGGTTCTTGCTCCACTCGGTGAGTATGGGTATGAACATGGCGACAATAGGCGTGTTGTTCAGGAATGCAGAACAGCCTGGCACCGAGAGCGCCATGCGCCCCATGACGCCCTGCTCTGTCCGGGCGCCGCCCAGCAGCCAGCGCCCGAGGATGTTCAAGGCGCCTGTCTCACGCAAGCCGGCGGCAATGATGTAGAGCGCCGCCACGGTAAGCATGCCCTGGTTCGAGAAGCCGGCAAAGGCCTCGCGCGGCGTGACAATACCCGCCACGCCGAAAATGACCAGCGCGCCCACAAGCAGGGCATCGGGCGGGTAGTTGCGTATCAGCCCGATAAACACCGCCAGGACAACGAGGATGGTAACCCCCTCATCGAGAAAGGGCATGTATTCTTGGACCCACGCCATAGGTACGCACATCCCAATCCGCGAAAAAGGAGGCTTTGTCCATGACTGCCACGGCTACCGCCTTCGCTCAAGGAGCCCGAGTGTAGCGCGGCGGGCTGGTGAAAAGCCAATGGAAAGCGGGGCCGGCGTTCAACAAATGCGCGGGAGTTGTTCACCGCTCAGCATGTCGAGTACGCGGCTGGCTCCAATCGCGCTCTCGATGGTGACCTGGGCAGCGGGGGTTGCACGTATTTCACCGATAATGGCCGCCTCGCCGCCGTACTTCCGGAGAATGGTGTGTGCCCGACCGGCATCGGAATGGCGCACGATGGCGATGAACCGCCCCTCATTGGCAACCGACAGCGGATCGAACCCGAGCATCTCGCACGCGCCGCGAACCGCATCGCCCACGGGAATGGCCGCCTCACGCAGGTGCAGATTGAGCCGGGCGCCCAGGGCGATTTCGTTGGCCGCGCTCACCAGGCCGCCCCGCGTGAGGTCGCGCAGGCAATGCACCTCGATACCCGCATCGAGCATCTCGAGCACCTCTGCGGCGACACAGGCGCAATCGCTCTCGAGGGTGGTGTCGAATTCGAGCCCCTCCCGTTTGGCCATTACCGCGATACCGTGCCGGCCGATGTCGCCGCTCACGAGGATGGCGTCTTCCGGGCGTACGGAGCCGGGGCCAATCTCGAGTTCATGTTCGATGATGCCGACCCCAGCGGTGTTGATAAAAACGCCATCACCGCCGCCACGCCGTTCGATGACCTTGGTGTCGCCCGTGACCACCGACACCCCTGCTGCGTCGGCCGCATTGCGCATGGACCGCACGAGTTCATGCAGTTGCGCAATGGGAAATCCCTCCTCGAGAATAAACCCCGCCGAAAGGTACAGCGGTTTCGCGCCCGCCATGGCGAGGTCGTTCACCGTGCCGTTCACGGCCAGCGTCCCGATGTCGCCGCCGGGGAATGTCAGCGGCTGCACCACGTACGTGTCCGTCGTAAAAGCCAGGTGCGACGTGCCGATCTGGAGGCGGGCGGCATCGTGCTCTTCGGCGAGCATGGGATTCTCGAGGACCGGCAGAAACACTTCGTTCAGCAGGCGGTGCATGGCCGTGCCGCCGCCGCCATGGGCCATGGTGATCACGCCGGCATGTGCGAAAGGCGTGCCGCAGGCGATGGGTTCTTGATTGTCCGGCATGGTCTTGCTCCTTTGAAAAAAATGGGGACAGCCCCCGCGCTCGCTGTCCACGTATGTCCACTATTGCAGGTTGATGAATGACTCGCTTGGTTCTGTCCTCATTTTTACACCGTGCGCCGGTAGCGGTAGTATGCGGCGCAGGCGCCTTCGTTCGAGACCATGGGTGCGCCGAGCGGATTCTCGGGTGTGCAGGGGGTGCCGAAGGCGGGGCAGTCCGAGGGACGTTTCAGCCCCTGGAGTATCTGGCCGCTGATGCAGCGCGGATCCTCGTGGCCGCCCACTGTTGTCAGGTCGAAGCGTTGTGTCGCGTCGAACCCGCCCCATTCCGGACGCAGCCCGAGGCCGCTGCCGGGGATATGGCCGAGGCCGCGCCAGCGCTGGTCAATGGGCATGAAGACCGTATCGATGGTGGCCTTGGCGTGGGGGTTGCCGTCGCGGTGCACGCTGCGGGGATAGGCGTTGACCACCTCGGGTGCGCCCGCTTCAAGCAGCCGCACGCACTGGTAGATGCCGCGCAGGATGTCTACCGGCTCGAAGCCGGTCACCACGATGGGCACGCCATAGCGCGGCGCAATGGGCTCGTACTGCGTGTAGCCCATGACCGTGCATACATGCCCGGCAGCCAGAAACCCCGTGACCCGGCATGCGTCGCCCGAGAGGATGGCCTCCATCGCCGGGGGCACACGCACCTGGGCGCAAAGGATGCTGAAATTATCGAGACCGAGCTGTTTTGCCTGCTGCACCGCCAGGGCGTTGGCGGGGGCGGTGGTCTCGAAGCCGATGGCGAAGAAGACCACCTGCCGCTCTGGTTCCTCGCGCGCGATGGCCACCGCGTCGAGCGGGCCATACACCATGCGCACATCGCCGCCCTGCGCCTTTGCCTGCATGAGGTCTGACGTACTTCCCGGCACCCGCAGCATATCGCCGAAGGAGCACAGCGTCACCTCCGGGAGCCGGGCGAGGGCGATAGCGCGATCGACAATGGCCACGGGCGTTACGCATACGGGACAGCCGGGGCCGTGGACCAAGGTGATTTCCGGCGGGAGGAGCGTGTCGATGCCAAACTTGACGATGGCGTGGGTCTGGCCGCCGCAGATTTCCATGAGCGTGTGCGGCCGGGTGACCGTGCGGCTTATGGCCTCGACCAGGCGTTGGGCGGCGGCGCGGTCGCGATACTCGTCGACGTATTTCACCCGGCCGGTTCCTGATTCGCGGCGTCTATTTCGCCCAGGGCATCGAGGATTTCGTTGGCCTCGTTTTCATCCACCGTGCTGATGGCGAGCCCTGCGTGCACGAGCACATAATCGCCAATGGCGGCTTCGGGCACCATGGCCAGCGAGACTGTGCGCGTCACCCCGCCAAAACGCACGCGGCCGGTGCGGGTCAACGGATCTTCTTTTTCCATGCCGACGATTTCGCCGGGTACGGCCAGACACATAGATTTCACCTTTGCGCGGTTGTCTCCGTACGCAACATGCGCCAGGCATGCACCGCCTGGCCAAGGGCCACCGCGCCGTCGTTCGGCGGAATCCGCCGGTGCTGATAGACGCGCAATCCCGCGCGTTCCAAGGCGCCGGCTGTCCACTGCGACAACAGCACATTCTGGAAACAGCCGCCCGTAAGCACCACGGCGGGCACCTGCGCATAGTGCGCAACAGACAGGATACCATGGACCAGGGATGCATGAAAGGCAGCCGCCATCGCGTGCAGCGGCGCGCCGGCCCCGATGTGGTCAAGCAGCGCGTCGACCAGCGGCGCCCAGTCAAGTGTTGCGGGGTTGGTCGTGGTATCGAGCCGCATCATCGGGCAGGGGGACATCGCCATGGCGGTGGCATGCGCCGCATGTTCCAGCGCCATGGCGGCCTGGCCTTCGTAGGAAGCGCGCTGGCGGAGGCCGAGGATCGACGCGGCGGCATCGAAAAGCCGGCCCACGCTCGATGTCCGGGGCGCGTTGAACCCCCGTTCGAGCATTTGCACGAGAATCCGCTTCTCGGTGGCAGAGAACGCCGCGATGCTTGGCAGGTTCAACGACAACGCCTTGATACCGCAGCGTTCATACAGCAGGCCTAAGGCAGCGCGGCGCGGCTCGCGCACGGCCTGTTCACCACCTGGTAAACGGAAAGGCCGCAGCCGGGCGATGCGCTGGTACCCGCCGCGTGTGGCTGCGAGGAACTCCCCGCCCCACACCGTGCCGTCTGTGCCATAGCCCGAGCCGTCCCATGCCACCCCGAGCACCGGCTCATCGAGCCCATGCTCGGCCATGCACGCCAGCACATGGGCGAAGTGGTGCTGCACGGCGTGGCAAGGCAGGCCGGTCATCTGCGCGCGCGCGGTGCTGGCGTAGTCCGGGTGCAGGTCACAGGCGACGTGTTCCGGGGTGGCGTCGTAGAGCGTGGCGAGGGCATCCGCCGCCGCGGCGTGGGCATCGAGGGCGAGCGGGGTCTCGAGATCGCCCACGTGCTGGCTGAGGAACACGGCCCCGTCTTTCCCAAGGGCGACGGTGTTCTTGTGGTGCGCGCCCGTGGCCAGCAACGGCGGCCCGGCCTCGCCCACGCGCACCGGCAACGGCGCATACCCACGCGCCCGGCGCATTACCTGCGCCTGTCCGCCGACCACCTGCACAACGCTATCATCCACCGCCCGCACGATGGGGCGGTTATGCACGAGGAAGGCATCGGCCATGCCGGCCAGGCGCGTCAGTGCTTCGTGTTCATCAGTGCAGATGGGTTCCTCGCGCAAATTGCCGGAGGTCGCCACCACAGGAAACCTGAGCTTTGCCAGGAGCAGGTGGTGCAGCGGCGTGTAGGGCAGCATAACCCCGAGGCGTGGCGCTTCCGGCGCCACATTCGGCGCGATGTGTCCCCCATCCTGCCGCGCCAGCAACACGATAGGCGCCTCGGCCGAGGCGAGCAACCGTGCTTCCACCGCTCCCACACAGCAATCGGGGGCGGTATCGGCCAAGGTGGGATACATGAGCGCGAACGGTTTCTCCTCGCGATGCTTGCGCGCGCGCAGGCGGGCCACCACTTCTGGGTCGCGCGAATCGCACAGAAGGTGGAACCCACCGAGCCCCTTCACGGCGACCACGGCGCCCGCGCGCAGCACCTCAGCGGTTTGTTCCAGGGCGTCGGCATGTGCGGCCTGTACGGCGCCGTCCGGCGTCCACAGTTCGAGATGCGGGCCGCACTTCGGACAGGCTGTGGGTTGCGCGTGAAACCGGCGATCCCCGGGATTCTCATACTCTGCGCGGCAGGCGTCGCACAGGGTGAATCCCGCCATGGTGGTATTCGGGCGGTCATAGGGCAGTCGGCGGATAATCGTGAACCGCGGCCCGCAGTGTGTGCAGTTGGTGAACGGGTAGCCGTAGCGGCGGTTATCCGGCTCCCGGATATCCTGCAAACAGTCTGGGCATGTCGCGAGGTCAGGGAGGATGTAGGCCACCTTGCCGCCGGTTGCGGCGCTGCGGTCAATAACGAAACCTTGCAGACCCGCCGGCCGCGCCCACAAAGCGTGGATAGACGCGATCATGCTCAGGGGCGGCGCTTCTTCCTCCAATTGCCGGCGGAAGGCCTCCAGCGCCGGGCGCGGTCCCTCGACGGTGATAGCCACACCTTGCGCCGTGTTCGACACCTCGCCCGCGAGGCCGAGGCTGTGCGCCAGCCGGTATACGAACGGCCGGAATCCGACCCCCTGGACTGCCCCACGCACGGTGAATTCGAGACGGCCCGCTTCTTGCCCTTGCTGACTCATGGCATTAGCTTACGCGATTTGCCGGTCACGATGCAGGATGCGTCAGTCAGTCACCCTCTTTGCGGTTTTTCATGCACTGTACCAGTATCAACCGGATTACCAGCAAGCTCAAAGATGCCGCGGTCTACGCGGGGTGACTGTTCACGGCGTTTGGGGCCGGGGGGCGGCTCACTGTACGGCTGCCCCGCTATAGCAAATCCTTGCCCTCGAATTCGGCCGGCACCGTGGCGCCGAGATATTCGAGCGCGGTCACGCCGAGATCGCGCAATTGCGGGTCCGTTTCGACACGCTTGTTGGTGAAGAAGATGCCTGCCGTCGTGGCGACATCCGAGCTGGCGTGCTCCCCACTCCACTTGTCGTCGTTTACCGAGAAAAGTTCCTCGGGTGCGGCGCCGGCGGCCGAACCTTTCGTGGTCTGGTAGCCCTCGGCGTAGCCGAGCTGGATATCGGGCGCATCGGCCATGGCCTCGCCCTCGGGGTTTGGAAAGGTATACACATTGTTGAACACCTTGTCGCCGGTGTTCGGGTCGGTGACGGCCAAAAGCTTGGACTGGATTTCATCGAGGAGCGCAGGCACTTCCCCGTCAGGCACCGTGCCCTCTTTCTCGCGCCCCTCGCGGTTGAGAAAGATCATGCCGAGGCCGAGGCCGTAGGCCTTGGTCTTCGACCAGTCATAGCCCTGGAGGTATTTCGTGTCCGTGTATTCTGCACCGCCCTTGACGGCGAGGTAGCCGTTCTCGATGAGCCATGTGTTTACGCTGAAGCCATAGCGGAAGCTGTGAAAACCGTGATCCGACAAGATCATGAGCAGGTCGTCCGGCCCCAGTTTCTGCATCACATTGCCGACGATGCCGTCCATCTTTTTGTAGGTATCTTCGACAGCCGTCCCGTACTTTGCGGCGCCTTCTTCGGTATAAAGCGGGTGTTCTTCATCGCGGTAGCGCCAGAACAGGTGCGACACCCGGTCTGGCGCGGTCCACGCCGCCACCAGCATATCGAAATTGCCGCGCTCGAGTTCATCGAGGGTGAGGCGTTCGCGCCAGGCCATGGTACGCGCAACATCCTCGAGGAAGAGGTCTTCGGTCAAGTCGTCGTGTTGCAGGGCCTTCGTGTCATAGGCCCAGCCGATGGTCTTGTAGAGGCCGTAGCGGTCCGCGAGTTCCGCGCTGTAGGCAACGGGGGTCGAGATGGGCGTCATCGGGTTGCGCGGGTGCATCTGCAGGCAGGTCATGTAGAGGCGCACCTTCTCCCCGGCCTCGAGCACGTGGAACCGGCTGATGGCCTGCACGCTGTACCTGTCCGACAACGGGAAGGTCCACTCGAGCCACTCGGACCATGCGTCTTCCGCGAGCGTGATTTGCTGATCCTGAATGGCGAGGGTCACCTCCTTCGCATCGCGGTCGGCGGTGACGGTCATGGGCACTTCGGCGTATACCCCGCGCTGACCCGGCACCGCGATGCCCGGCACTTGCACCGTGGCCGTGTCGCCCTCGAATTGGAGCGGCACACGCATCCCGCCGGCCACGCGCTCCTGCTTGTCGAGATCGTCGGAAAAGGCAAAGTACGTGCTCTGGGTGCCGCGAATGTCCGGCACATCGAGGCCGCAAATCTGGTGGCAGACATCCGAGAGGTTCTCCGCCGGGTAGGCGAAGGGCACCACGAGCGCCTTCACCTTGAAGCCCTGGTCGCTCGCTTTCTTCCAGAAGGTGTCGCCCTTGCGGTAGCTCTCGTATTCCGCCGGGTGCTCGAGGCTGCCGTCGGGCGCGAGGTCCGGCCGCTTGAGAATACCGAAACCGGGCGCGGGAAAGTAGTTGTCGGGGTTGCGGCGCAGGAAATCGAAGATGCCGTGGTTCAAGGGCGTGCGGCATGTGGCGAAACTGGACCAGGCCGTGGGGGACTGCGGCGGGTTGCTCGAGGCCAGGGGTTTGAACGTGCCGTCGTCGCGCAGCTTGGCGAGATTCGGGAGTTCGCCCGCCCCCATCATCTCGCTGGCGATGCCTGGGTCGACGCCATCGAACCCGAGAATGACCACCCGCCCTGTAGCGTAGACCGGAGAAGCGGTAAGAAGCGCAGCCATGAGTAGGGCGGCCAGGCAGACAACGGAAATCGGGCGGGTACGTTGCATAGGATCTCTTCCTGGGTTGAACTTCAATCCTGTGTAGAATGGTAAAAATTGTAACGCACCCCTTTCTTGGTAAGCAAACGCGCTGTGCCTTCGGGCTTGGGGCGCGGGCAGAAAGGCCGTCTCTGCTCTTTTGGGCACGATAAAAACGGGTGCAGTTTTTGTACTATCGCGCTGTTGGTGAAAAAGTGAAGCAAAAAGGGGACTGTCCTCGCGAGTCCGCGA
>CAZMVU010000157.1:7676-11614 GCA_964569295.1 uncultured Nitrospirales bacterium | reverse complement strand
AACAACCGGGGAACACGCCTTTCGATCCTTGGGTTGCGGGCAACGCCCGCGTTGGTGCCTTACAGGCCAGCTTGTGCATGAAAGAACAAGAAGTTTCGGCTCGATGTGCCGCCGCGTTGCACCTGGGCGGCTCAGGCCCCTAAAATGGGGACTCATCTAACGAACACCACGGGAGCGGCGTGTCATGGATACCGAGCGTTTACGGGCGATTGTGTCGAGATTTGGCGAGGTGCGTGTGATGGAGGTGGGCGATATCTACCTCGATGAACTTGTCGAAGGCCGGGTGACGGAGATCAGTCTCGAGGCGCCGATCCCCGTGTTCGAGGTGGCGCGGCGCAAGCACAACCCGGGTGCTGCCGGCAATGCCGCGTGCAATGCCGCCTCCCTGGGGGCGCAGGTGTTCATGGTGGGCGTGATCGGTGAAGACGCCAATGCCGGGACGGTGCGGCATGAGTTCGAGGTGCGCGGCGTCGACACATCCTACATTGTGACCGATGGCCAACGTCTGACCAGCACCTACGGCAAACTGCGTGCCGGTGGCCACAACATCCCGACGCAGGAAGTGCTGCGCATGGACACACCGAAGCCCGAACCACTCGCGGGAGACCTCGAGCAGCGCCTGTGCGAGCGTATCCGGGCGGCGGCGCCGCAGGTGGATGCGATCATGGTGGGTGATCAGGTCTCGGCGACGGTGTCCGATGGCGTCCTCGCCACGATTCATGAGATGGCCCAGGCCCATGGCCTTTTCCTGCTCGCCGATTCGCGTAACCGGGCGGGGCGCTATGGCGGGTTCGATGTCATCGTGCCGAATGATGCCGAGGCCGCCCGCGCCGCCGGAATCGAAATTGTGGACACGCAAAGCCTGCATGCGGCGGGCAGGCAACTCGCGGCGGATGTAGGCACGGTGATGATCACGCTCGGGCCCGCGGGAATCGAGGTGTTTACCCAGGCGGGCGAGGTCGCGAATGTGCCGGCCGGCCCGTGCAACGTGATTGACGTGACCGGCGCGGGCGACACCGTGGCAGCGGCGGTGTGCCTGGCGATGGTAGCCGGCGCCTCCCCCCTCGAGGCGGCGCAGATCGCGAATGTGGCGGCGGGCATCGCCGTGGGACGCGAAGGCGCGGCGACCGTGGCGCGCTCGGAAGTCGAGAATGTGCTCGCCGGCGGCGCGGAAGGTCCGGAAAAACTGAAAACCCTGGACGAGCTCAAGCGTATCGTGACGGAGGCGAAGGCGGAAGGACAGGCGGTCGTGTGGACCAACGGCTGCTTTGATATCCTGCATGTGGGCCATATCTCATATCTCATGCGCGCGAAAGAGGAGGGCGATCTGCTCGTAGTCGGGCTCAACAGCGACCGCTCCGTTCAGGAAAACAAAGGTCCGAACCGGCCAGTTATCAACGAGTATGATCGCGCCACGGTGCTGTCGGCCATGGAATGCGTGGACTACCTCGTCATTTTCGACGGGAAAACGCCGGAACCCCTCCTCGATGCGCTGCACCCCGATGTATACGCCAAGGGCGGCGACTACACCCTTGATACCATTGTGCAGTCCGAGCGGCGGCTCGTCGAAGGCTACGGGGGGCGCATCGCCATTATTCCCGGCGTCGATGGTTCCTCCACCACGAACATCATCCGTAAACTCACGCAAGACCAGGACGCGGGATAGCACGTCTACCCGCCATATCTTGTGTGGCGGCACTGTTCAGGACCCGATCCGGCGGTGTGGAAAACGCATTGGAAAACCGGTGGGCACCCATGGGTTTCCGGCTTTGCGTTAGGGTGCGGCACATCAGTTCACACGTTCTTTATGTTTCATAAATCATTATAGTGCCGTTATTTAGGTGTTGTTCACCGACGGAAACGACAGGACTGGCAAGGTGGTGGGGTAGCGGCCCGAATCCCTGCCGCAGGCCCAAACGCTTGTGGATAACTTGTGGAAACGTTATGCCGGGAGCGGGGGCCTATATCTTGGGGTGTTACGGATCGCACCACGTCGCAGGTCCGGCATTGTGGCCCCACCGGCCTGCGCGTATAATGCCTCCAGGGAGCACCGCGTATGGCACGATTTCTGATTACCGGCGGCGCCGGTTTCATCGGCTCGAATCTCGCGCACGCGCTGCTGGCCGTGGGCCACGACGTGCGTGTGCTCGATGATTTCGCGACGGGTCGGCGGGAGAACCTGGCGGCGATTCTCGAGCGCATCGAGCTTATTGAGGGCAGTATCACTGACGAGACAGCGCTTGCAGCGGGTATGCGGGGGGTGGATTATTGCCTCCATCAGGCGGCGATTCCTTCTGTACCGCGCAGCGTGCAGGAGCCGGTGCGCACAAACCGGGTGAATGTCGAGGGCTCGCTGCGGGTCTTCCTGGCCGCGCGGGAGGCCGGGGTTCGCCGTGTGGTTTATGCTTCCTCGTCAAGCGTGTACGGCAACGCGCCGCCCGGCCGCCTCGCTGAGACCCTGCCGCGCGCGCCCATTTCTCCCTACGCCGTGAGCAAGGCCACGGTCGAACAATATGCAGCGGTTTTTCACGCGCTCTACGCGATCGAGCTCGTGGGCCTGCGCTACTTCAACGTCTTCGGTCCCCGGCAGGATGCCGCCTCGCCCTATGCGGCGGTGATTCCCCGGTTCATGCGCGCGTTGTACGCCGGGGAACCGCCGGTCATCTACGGCGATGGCGCCCAGGCGCGTGACTTCACGCACGTTGACAATGTGGTCCTAGCGAACCTGCGCGCGGCCACGGCAACGACCCCGATCAGCGGGGAATATAATGTGGCGTGCGGGGAAAGTACGTCGTTGCGGGACTTGGCCGCCCTGGTCAACGAAGTCATGGGGACGGCCATTCCGCCCGTGTACGAACCACCGCGGCCGGGTGATATCCGCGATTCCCGGGCAGATATCGGGCGTGCAAAGGCGGCGTTCGACTATGAGCCGGTGGTGTCCTTGCGCGAAGGCCTGGCGCATACGGCTGCCTGGTACGCCGAACAGGAGGGTAACGTGTGATGCGAAAGAAGACCGTGCTGATTGTTGTGGCCCATGCCGACGACATGGAGTTCATGGCTGGGGGAATCGTGGCGCGTTTCGCGCAGGAATGCGGCTACGCCGTGTATGAATACATTCTCACCGATAACCGGCGCGGCTCCTACCGGTTGGATGTGGATGAACTGGTCGCCACGAGCGCCCGGGAAGCGGTTGCTGCGGGCCGGATTCTTGGATTGGAGGAGGTGCGCCTCGAGGGGTATCCCGACGGCATGCTGAACGAGGAGGCGCCCAATGTCTTGCGCGACAAGGTGATGGCCATGATACGCGCGGTACGCGCCGACATCGTGATGAGCTGGGATCCCTTCGCACCTTATGAAGACCATCCGGACCACCGCATGGCCGCCATGGCCACGCTGGATGCCGCCGCTTTCGCGGGCAACCCGAAATTTCACCCGGAGCACGCGCACGCCCCCTATCCCCCGACCGAGGCCTACTGGTTCGCCAAGTCGCCAGTGGACGCGGCGTGCGTGGTGGATATAGCAACCACGATCGACACGAAGATAGCTGCACTGCTCGCCCACGACTGCCAGTTGCTGTTCACGGCGGACATGCTCAAGCTCGAGGCGCAGACCCTGGGAATCACGGTGCCCGTTCTCGAGCATCCCGAGAAGAACTACCGGCAGCTCATCGAAGCTGGCGTGCGCCAGTGGTGTGCGGAAACCGGCGAACCGGCGGGCTACGCATACGGCGAGCGGTTCCGTTACCAGAAAATCAGTGCACTCGACACCATGCTGGGCATGGACACCGTGCAGCCGGATTTCCACTGAGCGCCCACGCCGGGCTGTCATTGACCGGGCTAATCATCGTATTCGCATCGCTTAATTGCTATACTGCGCGGTACGCTGCCTTGCAGGACGCGGCAACACGGCGGCAGAGACTGCGTGCAAGCTGTTCTTTT
>CAZMVU010000157.1:0-7576 GCA_964569295.1 uncultured Nitrospirales bacterium | reverse complement strand
GTCGTGCTCTCGTGTGCCATTTATACGAAAACCCGGGCACACGCTTTCGAATACGGTCCACCGGCGTGCCGGGCAGTCAATGCCCGGAGTTGGTGGCGCGCACCGGGAACTTCGGGCGTGGGAGGCGCCGCGTGGGACAGGCGGGCAGGGCCCCGTGATTGATCGGGCAGTAAGATGGAGGCCATTGGTGTGAAAGTTCTTGTGACGGGAAGTGAGGGCTACATCGGCGCCGTCCTGCGCGATGTGCTTTGTGAAAACGGCCACGAGCCCGTCGGGCTGGATACCGCCTATTTTCAGGAGTGCGACTTCGGTGCGCCGCCCACGCCTATTCCGTTGATCCAAAAGGACATACGCCACGTGACGGGCGACGACCTCGCGGGCTTCGATGCGCTCATTCATCTCGCGGCGCTCTCGAACGACCCACTGGGCAGTATCGAGCCGGGCCTCACGCATGAGATCAACACCGAGGCATCCATCCGCCTGGCCGAATTGGCGAAAGAGGCGGGCGTGTCGCGTTTTCTGTTTTCTTCCTCGTGCAGTCTCTATGGGAAGGACACGGCGATGGGGCTTACCGAGGCAGCCACGCCCAGGCCGCAAACTGCGTATGCCGCCTCGAAGGCGGCCTTCGAACAGGCGCTTAGCGCCTTGGCAGATGATACGTTTTCACCCACCTTCCTGCGCAACGCCACGGCGTTTGGCTTGTCGCCGCGGCTGCGGTTCGACATCGTGGTGAACAACCTGTGCGGGTGGGCCTGGTGCGTGGGCAATATCGTCATGACCAGCGACGGCACCCAACGGCGGCCACTGGTCCACGTGCGCGACATCAGCCGGGCCTTCGTCTGCGCGCTCGACGCGCCCCGGGAAGCGGTGCATAACGAAGCCTTCAACGTCGGATCGTGCGAGAACAACCTGCAAATCCACGACATCGCCTACAAAGTGCAAAAGCAGATGCCGCAGTGTGAGATCGCTTTTGGGACGGACGAAGGCGACACGCGCACGTACAGTGTGGACTTCGACAAGATCGAGACGGGACTGCCAGGCTTCGGGAAGGCACAGATTCCCGTGGACGATGGGATCGCGGAATTGCTCGGTGCGTTCAAACGGCTCGATCTGGAAGACAAGAGCTTCAGTAGCCGCCTCTATACCCGCCTTTTGCAGATCAGGCACTTGCAGGAAACCAAGCAGCTCGATGAAAAGCTCTTCTGGATGGGCACCTGAAGAGGGTGCGTTTCAACGGCGGTTTGCCTCTGCACGAACCACGCCTTAGAATGTGACACACGCGTTTGGGGCCGGTGCGGCCCGTGAAGGCTGGGATTGGGAGCGCACGCCGTGCGCGCATTTCCGAGGCGGTCATGGCCCGACCACGGCTGGGGCGTGAACGGGCGCATGCGGTGAAGGCCGGCGCCATAGCGCGTCTCCGGGTAACGTGCATCGGGAGTTGGCCGGCGATTCCAAATGCCACTACCGGCAATGCGCTACGCCAACCCCAATCCAGCGGCTATCGTTATTGCGGTGATCGGAGTACCTGCGCACGCGGGGTGGGCCGGTGCATACGGACGACGTCCCGCGCGAATCCGCGCCGGCAGTACGCAAGCGCCCGGGCGCATGCGGCGTCCACAGAGCGATGCGGTATGCCGCTGCCGCCTATTTGGTTGGAACAAACACGAATGGAAGGAAAGCCATGCGAGTGAATTGGACAAAACATCTCATACTGCCGGTGATCCTGCTGGCGGTTATGGCCCATGCGGCCATGGCCGTTGCCGAGGGCATCGAAGAAACGATGGATGACGTCGTCACCCGGCTGTACGCGGAACATGACCCGGATTTCCTGCGCGGCCTCGACACGGAAACCATCCTCAGTCTGCTGACCAGCGAGGAGCGCGCGGCCCTGGCCACGCAGTACCAGCAGTTTACGGTGGATGTGCCCGCCACGGTCTATCTCATGCGGCACGTCAAGCAGAAGGTTGTACCCTACTGGCTGCCGGAGGCGGGCTTCGAGAAAACCAGCCACAAGGTGCGCAATGAGCACTACACCTATGAGGTCTGGAAGAAGGAGGTGCCCGCTGGCCGCGTTGAACTCGGGATCAACGGGTTCGGAAAGCACCGTCCGGTCTACTTCGCCGCCGTGTCGCCGCAGGATGCCCAGGACACGTTGCACATCAGCGACCATTACCCTGCCAAATACGATGTGCGCACCCTCGAGCCCGGCGCGCTCACCTACCACGACTGGACGGAGCTCGTGCTCACCGACGTGCCCGAAGACCTGCGGGGGGCGCAGTTGTTTACCACGGTACGCGGCCGTTCGCGGGAGGCGCACCTGATCGGCGGATTCCGCACCACGCCGCATCCGTCGTCGCCCGAACCCGACCAAGTGACGCTTACCTGGGCGGATGATCCCGCCACCACCCAGGCGATCCAATGGCGCACGGACACCTCGGTGTCCGGCGGCAGTGTGCGGTACCGGCCGGAAAAGGCCGCCGAGGATGCCGCCTGGCAGACCGCCGCGGCGCAGACCGTGGCAATCCAAGACCGCATGCTCATGAACGACCGCTATGTACACCACCACACGGCGTTGCTCGAGGGACTCGAACCGGACACCGCTTACACGTACCGGGTTGGGGATGATGACGGCGGCTGGAGCGCTGAAACCGGCTTCACGACCGGGCCGGCGGACGACGCGCCGTTTACGTTCATCTACTTCGGGGATACGCACCGGTCACCCGCATGGGGTGCGGCGCTCGAGGAGGTATTTGCCGAACACCCCGACGCGAAGTTCTACACGCTCGCGGGCGATCTGGTAGGCACGGGCATGGACCGCAACGATTGGGACGAGTTCTTCCACGAGGCGGCGGGTGTGTTCGACCGGCGCCCGGTCGTGCCGTGCATCGGCAACCACGACGATCAGGACGGCCTGGGGGCGGGGATGTACCTCGAGCACTTTGCACTGCCCGAGAACGGCCCTGAAGAAGTCCGCCCGGAAGGCGCCTACACCCTGCGCTACAGCAACGCACTGTTCATCATCCTGGACATTGGTTCTTCGGAAGAAGCGCAGGCCCAGTGGCTCGAGGAGGTGCTCGCAAACACCGGCGCGAAGTGGAAATTCGCCATGTTCCATTTCCCCCCCTATGCCCCTGACGAGGACTATCCGGTGTTGCGTCAGCGCTTCGGCGGCCTCTTCGAGGAGTACGGGCTCGATCTTGTCATGACCGGGCATGTGCACTATTACCTGCGCACGAAGCCCATAAACGGCGGTGTGCCGGCGGAAACGGGCACGACCTACATTACCTCTATCGCGGTACCGTATGAATCGGACATCGAAACCCCGGATTACGCGGCTGCGGTGGATACCGAAGGGCCGCCTGTCCACCAGCTCGTGCATGTCTCGCGGGAACGGCTGGTCTATACCGCCCGCGACGCCGACGGGGAAACGCTGGACGCGTTCGTTATCGAGAAATGATGGCATGAGGAATTCGCTGCCGCCCGCTCCCGCCGTTTTCATGGCGGGAGCGGGGCGGCGGGGATTCCACGCAGTGCGGGAGAAGCTATGGCCGACAAGGCAAAACCGTTTCACCATTACACGAAGAAGCGCACCCATTACAGTGCTTTCAGCCGCTGGCTCGGACGCGCCATGCTGCGGCTGCTCGGCTGGAAGCTGGTGGGCACGAAGCCCGATGTGCCGAGTTGTGTGGTGGCCTGTGCGCCGCACAGGTCGAACTGGGATTTTTTCTACACGCTCCTTGCCTCGTGGGCGCTCGATATACCGTGCGTTTTTATGATGAAGGAAAGCCTGCTCAAGGGGCCGCTACGCCCGTTGCTCCTTTGGCTCGGCGCCATTCCCATAAACCGGCTGGCTCCCGAGGGGATCGTCGATCAGATGGCGCACATTATGCGCGAGAGCGGCCGGATGAACGTGGTCATCACGCCGGAGGGCACCCGCAAAGACGTCACTCATTGGAAGCTCGGCTTCTGGCGGATCGCCGTCGCGGCGGAAGCGCCGATTCTGTTCGGTGTTATCAATTACGACGAGCGCTGGGTCGGTGTGGCCGACACGTATTACCCGACCGGCGACCTTGACAAGGATTGGGCACACATCACGGCGGTGTTCCAGCGCACGCTCGGCATTACGCCTGTCTACCGCAAGCGCAACACGAGCGAGGAAACACCCGCCCCCCCCAGCGACGGCGAAGCGTGAGCACAACCAACGGCCACTCGCCGGGGGTGGGCGTGCGTGCGGGCGCACGTGCCCGCGCGCATCAATCGCCACCCATGAGCGCCATTCCCGCGAAGGCGGGCCAGAGCCGGCCGAGACTTCTATCCTTTCCGGCAAGCCCGGACATGCCGCAGCGGGGTCAGCGAAGCTTATCGCGCAGCGCCTTCAGTCTGTCACGCGTGTCGGTGCCCAGACAGTCTTCCATCCGGCCGAGGGTGGTGTGTTGTTTGCGCCGCTGCTCGAGGTTGCGGTCAATCTCGGCGCGTGCCGCGCGTACCGATTGCAGGAAGTTATTGCCATCCATCACCATGGCGCCGAGGCCCTGGCACAGGTTGCGAATACCGCGGTCGCTGCTGACAACGACGACCGAGCGCCGGCTGCCGGCCTGGTACACCTCGCGCTCAATGAAGGCATCGGCCGAGAGTTCACCGTGGGTGTAGATCACTTCGAGCCTGTCCACGCCACGGCCGTGGGCCGCCACCTCGCCGCGGGTCTTGCCGAGACCGTCGAACACGACAGAAACCCGATTGTCTGTGGTCCCGGAAAACACCGCCACTTTGTCGATCAGCGCTTCGCGCGCGACCTCGAAATCCGTGCGGGCGAGCGAACGCAGCAGGTCGGAGGTGTAAAGCACATTGTAGCCGTCTATGTAGTAGTGCATGGGCATTTCTGGAGGGCCTCAATAAACTTCATCATGCGAGCCAATATCGATTAGCAGCACCTCGGTCCCGGAAAGGAAACGGAAGACACCACGGCATTCATATGTGATCTAGCAAGCCCAACCGCCTTCCAGAACACCGGACAGTTTGTGCGTGCGAAGACGAGGATCGAATGCGTCCTTCAGGAACCACTGGAGGTGCTCCTGAAATCGAGCTTCATCCGGAGTTCCAATGACACGGCTGGCGACTGCGTACGGTTTCTCTCCCGCCTTGACCGCACGCACTTCAGCCCACGCGCGCACAAGCAATGGCAAGCCACCGCAATCCAAAGTGGCGCCAACGGCATGGCTATCCCCGTCGCACGCTGGTATTCGCTATCCCGGAACAGATTGGCGAAACGAGTGCGCCGCGTTGCGCCATACGGCTAAAGGATTACCAAATATCGTCACCGTCAGTCTACCGCATGCCAGCCGGCTTTGCCAGTTCCGGCACTTCCACTCATTCCATATACTCGCGTGCCACGCGTTGGCCGATGCCGGCCAGAATCTCGTACGGGATGGTGTCTGCGCGCAGGGCGAGCTCTTCGACGGTGATACACTCATCGCCGTCGGCGCCCAGTAAGGTGGCCCGGTCGCCGGCGCGCACAGCGGGCACATGGCTCACGTCTACCACTATCTGGTCCATGCATACCCGTCCGCGTACGGGGCAGCGCCGCCCATGAAGCAAGACATCCGCGCGGTTCGACAGGTGGTGCGGATAGCCGTCGGCGTAGCCTACGGGAAGCATGGCGGCGCGCATGCGCACGTCGGTGGTATAGGTGCGGCCGTAGCTGATCGAGGTGCCCGGTTCGAGTTCGCGCACCTGGATGACCCTTGTTTCCCAGCGCATGACCGGCCGCACGGGCCGCTGTGCCGGCGCATCGAGCGCGGGCCACACGCCATAGGTCATGAGGCCGGGGCGCACCAGGTCGAAGGCCGCACCGGGATAGTTCACGATGGCGGCTGAATTCGCGGCGTGGCCTGTCTCGAAGGGGATACCTGCTTTCGCGGCGTACTTGAGTGTTTGGCGCAACGCCTTGATCTGGTTGTAGGTGAAGGTATCCTCCGCCTTCTCCGCTATCGGGAAATGGGTGGCGATTCCCGCCACATCGATCCGCGATAGACGCGCCACATACTGCAAGTCCTGCGCCGCCTGCGCGAGGGCGAACCCCTGCCGGCCCATGCCCGTGTCGATCATGCAGTGCACGGTGACAATCTTATTGAGGCGGCGCGCGATTTCTGCAAGTTGTTTGGCCGACTCGATGTCGCACAAGGTGATCTCGAGATCATGGGAAACGGCCGCAGCCAGGGCCTCCCGCGGCGGCTGAAACATCAGGAGGATGGGGCCGGGGATGGCGGCGCCGCGCAGCGCGGCCCCTTCGTCCACGGTGGCGACGCCCAGCATATCCGCGCCCCATTCCGCAGCACGGCGCGCCACGGGCAGCATGCCGTGGCCGTATGCATTTGCCTTCACGACCGCGCAAATGCCCGGGTGCGTGCCAACAAGGCGGCGTACCACATCGAGGTTGTGGGCGTAGTTGGCCAGGTTCACTATGACGCGGGATGGGGCGCTGTTCTTCATAGTTCCTGGTGCAGGCCAAGGACCTTCCAGTTGTGCCGCACGAACTGAACACCCGAGGCAATGGTGTATAAAGCCACGAGAACCATACACACGTACGACGCGCCATACACATACCGCGTATACGAAATCGCAGTTCCAGGCAGAGATTCCGCGACAGCGGCGTACTCCACCATCACGCGGATAATGGTCGCAGCGAGCAGGAACAGCAAGACGTAGCCCATCTGCACCACGGTCTTCACCTTACCCCACAGGTTGGCGGGAATGACCGCGCCCTCGACCGCGCCCAGGCTGCGCGCGCCCGTCACGAGCAACTCCCGCGCCACGATGACCACCACCGTCCACTCCGGCACGCGCAACTCCGGCAGGCTCATCATCATGACGAAGGCCGCCACCAACAGCACCTTGTCCGCTACCGGATCCAGGAGTTTGCCGAAGTTGGTCACGATATTGCGCTGCCGCGCGATTTTCCCGTCGTAGTAGTCCGTAATCGCGGCCAACACAAAGGTGATATACGCGATGATCAAGCACACCGCATACTCGAAGGACATGAGCCCCACGAAAATGAGTGCCAGCATGCACCGTGTTACCGTCAGCTTGTTCGGAAGATTCATGGCAGGCGCATTCTAGCCCCCCCGGGCGCGTTGTGGCAAGTGCGGCCGGCTTGGCTTGTCTTCCAAGGGTGTGTATTATGTGTTTGTGCAAGGCTGTACGTATATGACGCGCAGTGCGCAGCCCGCCGTGACGGGGAAGCGGCCTGCCCGATAATTCCGCTGTTTCAACGGAGGATTCGCGTGAAACAGAACGCTTGGTTTGTTGTGCTGCGCACGCTCCTGCCGGCCGTGCTCACCCTCGGCCTGTTTGTCACGGCCTTCTATGTCTTGCTTCTGCCCATGATGCGCGAGCAGGCTCTCGACCAGCAGCGGAATGAAGTGCGTGCGCTCACCGAGGTGGTGGTGAGCATGCTCGCGGAATATCACGCACAGGTCCTGGAGGGGGGACTATCGCTCGATAAGGCCCAGGACCGCGCTGCCCGGCGGGTGCGCCAATTGCGTTATGGCACGGAAAGCAAGGATTATTTCTGGGTTGT
>CAZMVU010000156.1:0-11815 GCA_964569295.1 uncultured Nitrospirales bacterium | reverse complement strand
CTCGCTCGCTTGTGTCAGTCCCGTTTTGCTTGCTCACAACGGGCACGAAGGAACCCAAACATCGGTAGTAGAAGAACTGCACCCATTATTGCGGACGCAGACGCGTGGTGTACGCGCGGGAGCCTGTCCGGCTTCTCAACTGGCGGAATGCACCCCCGAATCATGGTGGTGCTTCTTGTCTGCTGGCGCACGCTCCGGCACCGGGCCGGGCGATTCCGCATCCATGGCCTCGCCGAGTTGCGCCTCAATGGCGGTAATCTCGTGTTGGAGGTGGCCGATTTCGTACACGAGGGGCCGCAGTGCCCCGGGAGTTTCCGGCAGCGCGAGCACGGCATCAGCCAGCGCGTGCATCGCTTCGCGCAGGCCGGCACTGGCCGCTTCATGTTCCTGCTCGGCATATTCGTAGGCGCGTTTGGCTTCGCCGCGCTCCTGATTGTGTTGCGCGGCGGCTTGGGCGCCGTCGTCCTTCTCCGCTTGGCGGCAGCGTTTTTTGATGGCTTTCCAGGCGCGCCGCCGCTCGATAAGCCGCTGCTCGGTCACCTCGTGGGCGGCCTGCGCCGTGCGTACGGCCGTTGCGGAAGAACTGTCCGGCGCGACATGGAGCGCCATGGCACGCGCGGCGAGGCGCTCGCGAAAGGCGTCGAGCTCCTCTTGGCGCTGGCGGCAGATGTGCTCCAGTTCTTCCCGGCGTGACGGCGACGCCGGCAACCCGCCACGTTTGGAATCGTGCTCGAAAACCGGCTCCGGATACTCGGGTTCCGGCGCGGCCTCTTGGGCAGCGGGCTGTTCTGGGGCTGGGGCATCTTCGCGCCTATTGAGATAGGTGAGCAGCCGGCCCGCCGGCTCATAGCCATATGCACGGGCCTGGCGCAACGCGGCCACTGCTTGCTCGCCGCGCCTCAGCTTATAGAAGACATAGCCGATGCCGTACCACGCCTTCCCGTTCGCGTCGTCGTTGGCCAGTACACGGCGATAGATGGGGAGCGCCTCGGCGTAGTTGCCGATGGTCACCAGGCGCTCCGCTTGTTTGCGCAGCCGTCTTGTGTGCTCGTTTACCATAACTTCTTTTTGAGACCTGGGCGGATCACACCGTACTCACGCACCGTGCCACGCTTTGAAACCGGACCATGCCCCCAAAAAAAACGGAGCTTGGCGATTCCCAGCGTATTGATCGCGCCGGTCTCTCTGTATATTATTGCATACAGTGCCTTTGCAAGCATACACAAAGGGTTCACAACACCGTGCCCGGCTGCCAGGAGAGTTTTTGATATGCGAATCGAAATGTCGGAACGAACCTTAGCCCACGCCCCGCGCCATGCCAGCCGTGATCTGGAGGAAGTGCTCGGCATCATCATGCTGTTCATCAGCGTATTCAACGGCCTCCTCGGCTTCGCGAGCAGCTTGGTAGCCTTCTTGGAAAATCTCAACAAGCCCACCAACGCCTGAACGCCCAGGCTGTCCAGGCACGCTGCGCCATAATGCCGACGCGACCCCGCCCGGGTCGCGCCGAAACGGGCAGCATCCACGGGGGAGAACCGCATGGCGGCGTTGGAGCGGCTCAGCTTCACGATTGAGAAGACCCTGCTCGAACGCATGAACCGGCTCATGCGCAAGGGCCACTATGGCAACCGGTCCGAGTTTATCCGCGATCTCATTCGCGGGCGCCTGGTCGAGGAGGCATGGAAAGAGGGCGAGGAAGCCCTGGGCACGATCACCCTCGTCTTCGACCACGAGAAACGGGAACTTGGCCAGAAGCTCACCGCCGTGCAGCACCACCACCATGCCAATGTGCTCGCCACCACCCACATCCACCTCGACCGGCGCCTGTGCGCGGAGATGATCATGGTGCGTGGTGAAGCCTCCATGATCGAGCATATGGCCGACGCCATGCGCCAGCAGAAGGGCGTCTTCCACGTTTCCGTGTCGATGAGCTCGACCGGCAAGTCCCTCACCTGAACGCCGCCCTGCCGTTGACCTCGCGGCGCCCGGGAGGGCGGTTGCCCTTGGCCGCCGTCTTGGGGGCTTGCGTTAAGTGTCGACCCGCCCTCCCTGTAGACGAGAATCGGCCCTTTCTGCAGGGTCAACGGCCCGTACTATACCAGCCCGGGCCGCAGGCCCAGGCCAGCCGGCACCCCGCACGCAAGAGGGCTGAAAGCCAGGGCTATGAATCTTCGTAATTCCTTCGCCATTTGCCGTACGTCATGGGGTGCCCCGGTGTCACGGCTACGACCGGTTCTGGCCTGCCGGCTGCCTCTATGAGTCACGATGCAGGCGCCCTTTGGAGTGCGGTGGCTTGCCACCGCTTTTCCCGCCAAGGCCGTGGGTAGACGCTGGCGCGCAAGCCGGGACGGTCTCGGCGGAAACGCGTTCAACGCTGGCTTGGCAACGGATTGGGAAGCCAGTCGGCGAGCGGGTGCACGCTGGGCCATTCATCCGGCGTTTCGCCGGGCGTCACACACACTGCCAAGGTCTCCTTGCCCGCGGCGGGCAGGGTAACGTTGAAGGCGACCATGCGTGTGTTTGGGTTCTTCGCGTCGTAGGACCGGGGCGGGTCTTCGAGGTCGAGGACATCGAGCGTGACGCCGCCGGGTGCGAGGACACGCAGCGTCGCGGTTTTGCCGGCTTGCTCGAGGGTGGCGGTGCCCTCTTCGAGCGTGACTGCGGCCTTGGTGACCATGCCCCAGCGCACGTCGGCTTCGGCATCTTCAGGCGCGGCGATCTCGTCCTGGATGAGCACGGTTTCGCCGTCGAGGTGGACCCCGCGAATGGCCTTGGTGAGCTGGCCTTCATAAACCGGCGACATGTCAATGATGGTGTGTGGATGGCTGGGTGCGCCGGAAAAAGCGCTGATGCGTGCGTCCGCCCGCACACGCTGCAATTCGTCGTTGACTACCAGCGTGTTGTGGCTGAAGTTGTTGAGGCGGAAGACCGTCCAACGCTCACTTTCCCGGCTGCTGCGGTCCCACAGCGCAATACCTTTCGATTCAAGGCTGTGGTAGCTTTGCGCGCCCAGGTCAATTGCCCAGCGCACGCCCTGCATGTCGATGACGAAGGTGCCGATGTCCATGTGCGCATGGTTGGTGTGGGGCGAACCGCCTTTCACGCCGACGTAGGTGGCATCTTCCTGCCAGGCGCTGCGGTGCATGGCCACGGGCGTGGGGCCGTCGCCCTGCCAATGGCGGGTTTCCGGCGTTGGGACGGCGGCTGTGGGCATGCCCCAGATAAGGAGGAAGGGGAGCAACCGGTTGCCCGAACCCTTGCTGTTCGGTTCTTTGGTGGCCAGTTCCGCCAACGCCTCCTGCTCATGCCAGAGAAAGGCCGGCCGGTCGAGGCGCCGGGCGAACCAGTGCAATGCGGGCGCGCTGCCGCTGCCGCTGCCGCAGTCGGAAAAGTTGAAGTATTTGCCGGTGGGCCCTGTCACATGGAGCATGAATTCCGGCGATTTCATCAGTCCCTGAGCCGATGTAATTCCGAAGTCCGTCCCGAGCACGGATTCGAGGGCGGCGATGAACAACACGTTGTAGGTGGTGCCATACTGCCAGTAGCTTGCGCCCTCGGGGTAAACGCCGTCCGGTTCGTATTCGTGCATGGCGCGGGGAAGATTTTTCAGGCCGCGCGCAATGACCGTTTCCGCCAGATCGGGTTCGTCCTCCACGACGGCGAGGGCGCCCAGGGTAAGCCCGCCATGGCAGACCTGGTTCCAATTGTTCGTCGTGGTGACCCACCCGCCCCCTTCGAGCGAGGTTTCGAGCCCTTTCTCGACAATGGCATCGCGGATGGTGGCGCGCGACTCCGGTGCGAGGTCGTTGTAGAGCCAGTCGTAGCCGATGGCGAGCGCGGCGGTCATCTCGGCAACATCGAGAAAGTGGCTGGGGTTCCAGTCCTCGAAATCCGCCGCGGCCAGCATCTCTGCCTCCGCGCGGCGCAACAGGGCCTCATCGCCTGTCATGCGGTAGACGAAGGCGAGGTAGGACACGCGTTGCAAGACGCGGCGCGACACGCCCAGCAGCCGCTTGCCCACCTGCTTGCGCGTTGACGGCGCCAGGGTCTTCACGATTTCCGCATTGGCGGCCAGGTAATCGAAGGCCCCCTCAAGCAGCGGGTCGGAGGCAATCTTCGCCTTCAACGCTTCGGTCTCCGCCTCGGCAAAAAAGAGCCGCGGGTGCGCCGGATCGACATCCGCAAGGCGTGCACCCAGTTCCCCCGCATCGATATCGGCAGCAGCGGCGGGTGTGGCCAGCAAGGCCGTAAGCACAACGATTCGTATCAAGGTATACACAGCGATTCTCCTTCTTGTCTGGACGGTTCGCGTTGCCGGCGTTCTCTGCCGCGTGCCAGGCAAACCGGCTTTTTGAAGGCTGGCGCCCCGCTCCAACGCCTCGCAAGGATTGCACAAGAAGCTGCCGAGTCGCAATCCGCCTTGGCGGCCAAGAATACACAAAGCCGCACCCCCGGGCACGACATTCTGAGGATTGTACGTTTTTTTATTGACGCCCTGCGTTTTTCGCGGTAGAGTGCAGTAAGAACCCGGCTGCCCCGCCGATGGAGGACTGTCGCTATGGAGACACACATGCTTACGCCAATCGTGGCATCGTTGCCCCTGTTCGATGCTATGCCACCGGCGCTGCGCAACCGTGCGGCGGCCGCGCTGAGTGCGGTTTCGCAGGAGGTGGCTTTTGCGCAAGGGGAGGCACTTATCGAGGAAGGTGCGCTCAGTGCGTCGGCGGGGTATGTTCTGCTCGATGGCCGGGTCGAGGTGACGCGCGCGGGTATGGAGGCGGTGACCGTGCCGGCCCCGGCGCTTCTGGGCGAGATGCAGCAGTTCCACCCACTGGGCCAACGCACCGCCACGGTCCGCGCCACAGGACCTGTGCAGGCGTTGCGCTTCCCATGGCAGGCCTTTTACGACCGGGCGAAGCAAACGCTGAACGTTTCGGAAGTCGCCCAGCTCATCGGCGCGATCGAATACTGCGTGCGTGAGCGGTTTCATGCGGAACAGGTCATCGAGCTGCCGTTGTTTCAGAATCTGCCGGCCAATGTGAAGCTGTCCGCGAGTCTTCTGTTGATGTGGGAAGGTACTCCCGTGCGTTGTAACGACGGCGATACGTTGTTTCGCCAGGGGGATATGTGCGGCGCGAAAGGGTATGTGCTGCTGAGCGGGCGGGTGAAGCTGGTCTCCGGCGGCGCCATGCATATGGAGGAAGCGCCGGCGTTGCTCGGGGTTATGCCGGATTTTGACCCGGATCTCACATGGAGCGCTACCGCCACGGCCGACGGCGTGGCCGAGGTACTCGCTTTCTCCTGGCAGAACTACCTGGCCATGCTCCAGCAGCGGGCGACGCCCGAGGAATACGCCATCTTCCTCGAGGCCGCGCGTACGGCCGCAACGCGCGCATTTGCCCACTGACACCTGATCACGAACGTACGCCCGTTTGTTCTGCATGCTTCGGCGCAGGGGAACAGGCGGGAACAGACCCAGCGCTCGCGCCGTCATACTGCCATGGCCATGTGCTACCTGAAATCACAGGTAGATGCGCCAATGAGGCGCTTCAAGTGACGACCGGACCGCTTGGTTCTGTTCCCGATTTTTATTTGCTGTGACCGTCTCCGCGTGCGGATGCCCCTACTTGGCCAGCTCCTGAATCTTCGCGAGGATGCTGTCCGGGTCGAGGTCTTGCAGGCGGATGTGCTCAGCGAGGCCGCCCTTGCCCAGCTTGGTCACGGCCATGGGCGTGAACTTAGGTGCATAGCCGCGCTCGAGGAGCCAGGTGCCGAAGCGGCAGCCAAGGCCCGACCGCAGGTTCTGCGTCTCGGCGGTGATGACGAAATCGGTTTGGCCCACCTCCTTCAGCATGTCTTCGTCGATGAGGTTGAGCGTCGGCTTGTTGATAAGCCCCACGTCGATCCCCTGCTCCCGGGCACGCTCGACCGCATCGAGGGCGCGGTAGAGCATTTCCCCGTAGGCAACCACGTAGCCCGCAGAACCTTCCCGGATGACCTCGTCCTTTCCGGGCTCGAAGGCATACGTGTCGTCGTAGTAGCGGCTGCCGTCTTCCTTGAGGATGAACGGCACCTTACTCCGGGTGGAGAAGATGAAGCGCAGGCCCTTGTCGTTCCAGATGCGTTTCAGCACCGCCTTCAACTGGCCGGCATCCGCCGGGAAGTACAGGCGTGTGACGTCCTGCTCTTCAACGCCCGCATTGGCAAAGAAGAGGTTGATGCCGTAGTGGCAGGTGTTGTCCGCGATATCGTCGACGCCGGCGTGAGAGAAGTGGGCGATCACATTGCACTCATTGAGCCGGGCCATGGTGATCTCGGAGACGACCATCTCGAGGAAGGCGGAGAAGGTCGAGAAGACGGCCTGCTTGCCCTCTTCGAAGCCGAAGCCCGCGGCACAGGAGAAGTTGCCGCGCTCCTGCACGCCGCCGTTGATGCACACCTCGGGGTGGGCGGTGCGGATATTCTTCAGCCCGGTCGAGCCCTCGAGGTCCGAGTCGATGGCGAGGAAATTGGCCTTGCGGTCGGCCTCCGGCATTTCATCGAGGATTTGCGCCACCAGCGAGCCGAACTCGCCGCGGTTGCTGGCGACTTCCTTAGTCGAGCCACGGTATGTGCGGCTTTCCCCGATCTTTTCGACGCCCTCGATATACCTGGCGGCTTCCGCGTGGCCACGCGCCTCGAGATACTCGATGGCGTTCTCCTTGCCGATGACCTCATGCCCCGCGTTGCTGCCCTCGATGCCCGGCACGCCCGGCGCCATGAGCCGCTTGTTCACCAGCGCCACCGGGCCATCGGTCTGCACAGCCTTCACCATGCGCGCGAAGAGCGTGTCGAAGTCTTCGCCTTCGCCGGGGTCGACCGTGAGCCCGTGCCCCTCGAGCGTGCGGGCGATGTCGAACCCGGGCAGGTAGCTGGCCGGATGCCCGGAGATGGTCACGTTGTTGTCGTCGAGGCACAGCTTGATATTGATCTTCTGCGCCACGGCGAGCCGCGCGCCCTCGGCATCGTTCCCCTCCATCTGCGAGCCGTCCGAACCGAACATGAAAACCACCTTGTCCGGATTCGCCAGGGCCACACCGTTCACGAAGGGAAACATATGCCCGAGACGGCCCGAGGCGAAGCGCACATCGAGCTTTGGATCGATCTCCGGGTGGCCGTATAGGCCGTGGTAGGCCTCGCGGTAGTGGAGCAGGTTCTCCATGGGCATGTTGCCGCGGAAGGCGCTCAGTGCGTATTGCAAGGCCACGCGGTGGCCCGCCTCGTCGAAGTGTATGGGGTATACCTTGTCCGTAGCATTCATGAAGCTATCGGCGATGAGCGCTTCCGGGACGATGCTATAGGCGCCACCCGTATGCCCTGAGAGGCCCTTCGCGCCCGACACAGCGGTCATGAAGATGATGGTATCGCGCATGAGCTGGATATTCGTTTGCAGTTGCGCTTTCTGTTCATCCGAAATCGACCCCGTAAAGGGATCGATAGCTACCGGTTTGTACGCGCTTGTATCAATCGGGAAACTCATTGGCTCTCCCCTTTCATGGTTGGCTGGCACCCGCTGACTGCGGGGATGCATACCCGCAGTGACCCCGGGCAAAAAACGGCTGTTGCCAGAACGCCGCAGACGGACAATCACACAAAGAATAATTCCCATGTTAGCCGGAATTTACGTGCCTGCGCTGGCGGGGGCGGATTATAACATGCGCCCGCGGCCATGTTCACCGTCGCCGCCGCAGGAACAATTGCCAATGGCAATTTCGTAACGAATCAAGAACGGTGAAGCCAAAAGGGGACCGGTCCTCGTGTCAGTCCCGTTTTGCGGGGTTCCCCCCGCTTGTCTTGGACACTGTACTGCATCAATTTCAAAACTGCGCTATGGCGTCGAGTATGGCCTTGGCGGCGGCGGTATGTACGGCCGGACTCCAATGGCCGTCCCAGGGCATGACGCGCGCCTCAGCCGGAAGGTGGGCGATGTAGGGGCTCAGGTCTACGTAGTGCACGCGCCGGGCGCCGCCAGCGATTGCGGCCAAGTGGCCGCCGGCATCTGTTCTGTCGGGAGTGGCCGCCAGAATCAGCATGCGCGCGTCCGGGTTGGCTTCAACGAGAGCGCTGTACATTGTGCGGATGCCGTTCTCAGTGCGTTCCCAGTCGTCTCCGGAAATGGCGTAGCCATTCGCAACAGGGGCGGCGTCCTCTGCCCGGGCGCCATCCTGCGCCTGGGCCTTCGCAGGCACTTCAAGCAATAGCCGGTAGAGGTGCGAATGCCGCCGGAGAAAGGTTTTTACCGGATAAAGCGCGCTGTCCGTGTCCGGCACAACCGGCAACCCCACGCCGCGGTCATTGGCAGGATCATTGTGGCAAAAGACCAGTACAAGCACATCGGGGCGTGCCTGCGCAATATGATCGCACACATAGCGCGCCTGTAAAGCCGTGCCCCATCCGGGGACGCCCCAGTTGACCGTATGGACGGCGTGTCCCGCTTCTTCCGCCAGCATTCGGAGCCGCGTATCGAGGCGATCTTTCACATTGATGCCGTAACCGAACACGAAGGAATCGCCAAGAAAGAGCACCGTCGTGGCGCCCTCGGGCGGTGCGGTTTGTGCCGCATCACGAAAACCGGCGGCATTAGTCTGCACGTCCATGACCGCGCCGTGCGCACGGTAGCGGAAAGCCTGGTGAAAATCGGCCTTGAGTGTGTGGTGATACTTTGCGTGGGATTGGAACCACCCCGCGATATCGTCGCGCGGCATGGCCACCCGCACAATCATTTCCGCCGCACCGAGAGCGGCAGTCAGGCTCACAGCGAAGAGGGCGAGGTTGATGAGTATGAATTTACGATTGCGCACAATTACCGAACCCATCCGGTCAGGATGTTCATCCCATCTGCCAGCAGGAGCGGAGCCATTTCGTAGCCGCCCGCACCGTGGCGCACGGTCCCGCGGCCCCCTTTCCGGGGCGGAGTATACCCAGTGCGGCAGGTGGTGGGCAACGGGCGTGCGGGCGCCGGGCGCTTTTGCCTGCCGTGATATTTCGCCGGGGTTGACACCTGCTAAAATATTCAGTATACTGCCGGTTGAGAATTCTAACGCCCCGAAGGAGCACGCGCCCATGGACATGCACGAACTGTACCGATATAACCTGCCCGAAGGCGTCATCGCGCAGTGGCGCGCGCGGATGGGCGATCAATTGCTGCCGTTGCAGGAGCGGGCGGTCAAACGGCACAACCTGTTCGGCAACGGCAACCTGCTCATTCAGGCGCCAACGAGCTCGGGCAAGACGTTTATCGCTGAGCTGGCGGCCGTGCATACCGCCATTGCCGGGAAGAAGGTGATCTACCTGGTACCGCTCAAGGCGCTGGCGGAGGAGAAATTCCGTGACTTCACGGACAAATACAGCGAATACGGCCTCAAAGTCATCGTGTCCAGCCGGGACCGGCGCGAGTTCGATCGCGACTTCGAGGAAGGGCGCTACGAGATCGCCGTGGTAGTCTACGAGAAGCTGGCGCAGTTGCTGGTGCGCCGCCCGGAGCGTCTCGAACAGGTGGAACTCGTGCTGGCGGATGAGCTCGAGCTGCTGTCGGACCCCGAACGCGGCGCCACGGCGGAACTCCTGCTGACGCGCGTGTTGCAGGCGTCGTGCCGGCTCATCGGGTTGTCGGCGGTCATCGGTGGGGCCGGGGAACTCGCCGGCTGGATGCGCGCCGATCTGGTGTATCACGAACGGCGGCCGGTCGAGCTGCGTTATGGCGTATTGTATGAGGGCGTGTTTCGCTACCGCACCTACAACGCGTTGGCGGAAGGCACGGAATCTTTCATCGACGGCGGTTCCGGCTCGAACTGGGAAACCCTCACCCAGAATGTACAACACCTGACCGAACAGGGCGAAACCTGCCTCATCTTCGTGAAGTCGCGGCGGGAGTCGCGCCGGGGCGCCCAGTTGCTGTCCGGACGCGTGTCGCTCGGGACGGCGGCGCGTACCATTGCGGCGTTGCGCGCACTCGAGCCAACCCGCTCGCGCGCCGCATTGATCGAGAGCCTCGCCTGCGGGGTCGCCTTTCACAACACCGACCTCTCGCCCACCGAGCGCCACGCGATCGAAGAGGGCTTCCGGTGCGGCGAAGTGCGTGTCATGGTCTCGACCAGCACCCTCGCGGTCGGCCTCAACCTGCCGGCCCGCAACGTATTCATCGCGCCGGAAAAATGGCGCTACGACGATCGCCTCGGCATGCCCTGGAAAACCCCTATCCTCCACGCCGAGTATGAGAATATGGGCGGACGCGCGGGCCGCTATGGGGCGGGGCACGCCTTCGGCCGGGCCGTGCTCGTGGCGGCGACACCCTTCGACCGCGATACCCTGTGGCGCCGCTACATCGAGGGAGAACGCGAACGGATCGAGCCGCGCCTGGCCAAGGACCGCCTCGAGAACCATGTGCTGCGCCTGGTCGCCTCGCGCACCTGCCGGCATGCCGACGACCTGCTCGCCTTTCTCGAGCAAACTTTGAGCGGCCGCTGGGTCTGGGCGCAGACGCTCACCATCGACGAGATCGCCTTTCGTATTCGCGGGGCTGTGCACCGTTGCACCGATGCCGGCATGCTCACCATTCACCCGGACGACGAGCGCCTCGAGGCCACGCCGCTGGGGCATGCTGTGGCTGCCAAGGGCATCAGCCTCGAGGCCGCCCGGGAACTCGAACACTGGATCGCTGCGTCGGAAACACGCGCCTGGTGCATGCTCGACCTCCTGTATGCCGCCGCCAGCACCAGCGACGCGCGCCTCTTGCAGGTAGGGCTCACCGCCGCCGAATATGACGAGGCGGACTACCCCGCCCGCCTGCGCCGCCTCACCAGGGATGAAGAACTCCAGGCCGATGTGCCCCTCAACCGCCTGCGCAACAGCACGTTGCAACCCTTTTTCGAAGATGTGCGCGCCATCAAAGTGGCGCTTATCCTTCACAACTGGATCGGCCAAATCCCCGTGCAGGAAATCGAAGAAACCCACCACACCATGGCGGGGCAGATCGTCGCCGCCGCCGAACAAATAAGCTGGATCATCGACACCACGGCCGCTCTCGCCGAGGTATGCGGCGCCGCCGAGCCTTTCGTCAACCGGTTGAAAGACGTGGCGGGCCAGGTAGCCGCCGGAGTGCATGCCGAGGCCTTGCCGCTCGTGCGTGCCGGCGCCGGGCTCACCCGCACCCAGGTGAGCAATCTCATGGCGCACGGCCTGCATACCCCCGAGGGCATCATGCATGCGCCAGCGCCTGCCCTTCGCACCCATGTCTCCGCCGAGGCCGCGCGCCGTCTGCACGCGTGGGCCCGCGCGCACAGCACCCAGGCGCCCGCCGCCACGCATGCACCGGCGGAAACGCCGGCCGTAGCCGCCCCGCCGGTCCTCATCATCGACGACGCCCAACCCGGCGGTATCTACCTCGAGGGCGAACACATCGGCTTGCAGGAGAAGCAGTACCGGCTGATCCGCGTGCTTGCGCAGCATGCCGGGGAGTGCGTGCCCTATGACACCATCTACCCCGCTGTCTGGGGTGATGCCGTCGTCGAGCAGAACCAGATGCACTTCCAGAAGGCCAACCTGCTGAAACGTATCGCCAAGGTATTACCGCAGCACAGCAAGCTCATCACCACAATTCCGCGCAACGGATTCATGCTCCACCTGCAGCCGGACCAAGTGTCCCTGCAACTGCGGGCCGTGTCGAGTGCGGCCTAGAAGTTGGGCCAGAGAGGTGTCGTTTCTTGCCCCCCCGGTGTTGGTTTTTATGGGTGCAGTTCTTCTACTACCGATGTTTTGGTTCCTTCGTGCCAGTTGT
>CAZMVU010000155.1:0-11828 GCA_964569295.1 uncultured Nitrospirales bacterium | reverse complement strand
CCGCCCTTTTTTCAGGGCTAACGGGCCGTACGATACCAGCGTGGCCGTTGGCCCAGGTCATCTGGCGGCCAGCATGCAAGAGGCCAGAAATCCCGAGCCAGAAATCTTTATGTCTCGTCCGCCCCTTTGAGCCAATTGTTGCGCAATGTGTTCGCAGTGATGCCGAGGGCCCTGGCTGCCTGGGTGGTGTTTTGATTGTGGAGTTCCCAGGCACGGCGTGCGTAGTGTTGCTGGACGGTCTTGAGGGACACGACGTCCGCGGGTGTACGGGGCCATAGCCCGTTACGGCCGCTGGGTGGGGCGTCTTCGGCTCCGGTGTCGTAGGCAACGAGTTCGCCAAGGGCCTGTTCTTCCGCAATGGCCTCCGCGGCGGTCATGTCCAGCAGCACGGCACGGTCGACGAGTTTGATGAGCTGACGCACGTTACCGGGCCATGGGTACGTCTGGAAGGCGGCATAGTCGTCTGCGGCGAAGGTGCGCTCATGTCCTTCTTCCCGTAAGACATCGAGGCGCTGATCGACGATGGTGCGAATGTCGTGTGCACGTTCGCGCAGTGGCGGCACATGGATACGCAGGGTGGCAAGGCGATGGTAGAGGTCGGCCCGGAATTCACCCCGGCGTATCATGGCGGGAAGATCCATGTTGGTCGCGGCGAAGATGCAGACATCCACATTGCATTGCGGTTGGTCTGCGCCTTCGGGCGTAACCATGCCGTCCTCGATGACACGCAGCAGCTTCGCCTGCACCTCGGGCACAAGATCGCCTATTTCGTCGAGGTATAGAATGCCGGTGTCCGCCTCGGCAAACTTGCCCTTACGCGCGCTCACGGCGCCGGTAAATGCGCCTTTCACATGGCCGAAAAGGTCCGAGTTGGCGAGGCCCGCATTGCCGGCGTAGAGCGCGCAGTTCACGGCGATGAACGGGCCCATGTGCCGCGTGCTGCGCTCGCGTAGCAGGTGGGCCACATGCTCCTTGCCGACGCCCGATGCGCCGGTAATGATGACGTGCCGGTCAGCGTCGGCGCATTGCTGAATGCGCGTACGCAGCCGCTTCATGACCGGGCTGCGCCCGTGGAGCACGTAGCGCATGCCCGTGCGGCGGTAATGCTCGATAACGGCGCGATCGCTCTGGTCCATATCGTTCTGCGCCAGTTTGCGGATGGCGCGCAGGTAGGGCGCGCGGTCCTGAAACTTAAAGTACTGCGCCATGGCCGCCTCGATCAGGTCGAGCCAGTCCCCTTCCTCGCGGCCAATCTCTCGCTCGCCGTCGTGCTTCGGCACATGCGGATCGCATTGCGCCAGCGCGATAAGCACATGCGCAACGATCAGGCCGCCGAGATTGAGCGTGCGCGCCACCGCGCCGGTATTGGTGCCTGCATTATTGAAAGCGGGGGTGCAGAATTCAGCGAAGGCCTCACGCCGTTTATCGAGATAGCCACGCCCACAATGCCAGATGATGTCGGTCCCAGTCCCGCGCATGCGTGCGGCAGGCGCCGCCACTTCCTCCCAGTCGCACCAGACTCCAAGCCCGCACACGTGCACCGTGTCCCAGCGCTCGGTGGCCAGTCGTTCGAAGTCGCCGCCGATGCCCCGCGCGCTCGTGCTGCGGACCTCCGCATCGGGGTGCGCCAGGAGTACCATGGCGGCGGCGCAGGCGCCGTCGATGCCGTTGTAGGCCAGTACGAGATGCTGTTTGCGTGGCATGGGGATCTCCTTCTGCGCGCATAATCAAGGCGGGTTTCCGGTACCGCCCGCAGCGTGCCCAATCCGGGCACGCGCCGCTCTAATTTGTGCATTGCCGCGTTGCCTTTGAGTATAGCACGCAAGTTTTGCGCAGGCACGCTTCGCCAGGGTCAGGTATCACAATCCAGAAGTCTTGGCGCGACAGTTAGTTACAAAGATTACACGTGTTGGCATGAGTGTTGCATAATCGAGGCAGACGCACGGTAAGCAACCCCAGGAGACAAACCTATGGCCAGCGAAAGAAAAGTGGACCGGGAAACGACTACGGGGGCGTACGAGGCATCTTCCGGTGAGGACTACAGGGCAATGACGGGCATCCGGGGCAATCGCTTCTTATATGTAACAAGAGCAACGGCGCTGGACATCACGGAGCATGCGCTGGATCGGCTGGCCCGGTATATGGCGTATCGCCCGACCCGGGCGTTGGCGGAGCAGTTCTTCATGCGGGCGCGTCATCTGCGCGTCTCGGAGTTGCGCCTGCTCGGCTACCGCCCGGCTTACGAGGTGCGCTACAAGCGCGGACAGCGGAGCATGTATTTCCGGTTTCAGGTGTTTGGTGAGGAACTGATAGCGGTTGTTCAGGAGGGCGCGGCGCCGGGCGCCTTTGTTTGGGTGACGACCTACGGCAAGACGCGGGAAGTCGAGCAATTGCGCGCGATCGGCTGCGGGTCAAAAACGGCGGTTGCGGTCTAGGCAATTGGGCCGGTTCTTGCAATAAATTGTGCGAATGGTCGTCCAATAGAACGAGGGTGCTCCTGCCGGACTGGATACCCGTCCGATGCAGTGGGTGTAACAAGGATATAGCGGGCGCGAGAGCAGCCCAAGAGGAGAGGAGGACAGGTCGTGAGGCGCATGGAACAGATTCGACTGGCAGGCAACATTGTGGAAAAGTTGATGGAAGAATACGATTGCACGGCCGAGGATATCGGGCAAATAGCCGCCGATATGTGCCGGCATGCGGAGAAGAAGCCCAAATATGACGCGGCGTGCGTGCTGGCCGCCGATGTTGTTGACCTGGAAATGGCCCGCTTCGACTGGGGCGCCCAGCAGAACTGAGCCACGCACACGCCGCGCAGGACGTACGGGGGAGGGGGCGTTTTCCCCGCCCCCCTTGGCCCAGAAGCGGCGCAGCGCACGCGGGGACCAGGACGCGCCGACGCATAGTTCCCTGGAAATCCGGCCAGAGACGGCCATTCTGGCCGCGCCCTTCCTGGAACACAGTGCACGGTTGTCCAAGACAATCCCGCCATACTTGGAAATAGCCTTTATTGATATGGGTAGTTGTGATACCAGCGCACCGGCTGGCACTTTTCACCACGCTCTGCGCTATGCTACCATCCCGCACAACGTGAGGCGGATGAGCATGACGCAGTTTATACGGATTCTCAGCATAGACGGTGGCGGCATCCGTGGGATACTCCCGGCCCAGTTTCTTGCCAATGTCGAGCGGCGCCTGCGGGAAATCTCCGGCCGTCCCGATGCGTGTATTGCCGATTTCTTCGATTTCTTCGCGGGTACGAGTACGGGCGGGGTTATAACCGCGTTGCACTTGACCCCGCACCCGGACGATCCGTCTCGTCCGAAATACGACGCGGCAGATGTACAAAGCACCTACCGGCGCGCGGGCAACCTGGTTTTCAGCAGCAACCTCTGGAAACGGCTGCGTACGGGCGGTGGGTTTCTCAACCGGAAGTTCGACGCCACCGAGCTCGAAGCGGCTTTCAGTGATTACTTCCATGAAACGCGGCTGAAAGAATTATTGAAGCCCTGCCTCATCACGGCTTATGACATTCAACGCGGACAGCCGCATTATTTCTGCCAGCATATGGCGCGCATGCAGCCGGGCCATGACTTCTACGTGCGTGATGTGGCCCGGGCCACCTCGGCAGCGCCAACCTTCTTCGAGGTAGCCATGACGCGGAACGAGCGGGGCGAGGAGTTCCCGCTGATCGACGGCGGCGTCTATGCCAATGACCCGGCTCTGTGCGCCTATACCGAGGTGCGCAGCATCTACCGCTATGTCGACCCGAGCCGCATCCTGCTGCTGTCCGTCGGCACGGGGCGTGTTCCCATAAGCATGCGCTATGAGGCGGCGCGGTCCTTCGGCATTGTCCGGTGGCTGGGCCCTTTGCCGGACATCATGATATCGAGCGTCTCGGCCACCGTACAGGCGCATTTGGGAAAGCTTTTCGATGCCGCCGGCTCTCCGGACCAGTACCTGCGCATCAACCCGATCATCGGCCAGGCGCCCTTGCCGACCGCGGAGATCGACGATGCACGCGACGAGAATATCAACGCATTACGTGAGCTGGGAGACAGTACCTTTGCCGAGGGCGGCCCCGAACTGGATGCATTCCTTAAACGCCTCGTATCCCCGGGCCTGCCGGTCGGCCGTACCGTCACCAACCTGCCGGGCATGGTCCGTTCGTGGTGGCGTGAGCGCCAGGCCGAGGAAGGAGCCGCAGGCTAAGGGCTGGCCGGCGCCACGCTTGTCCAAGCCAGTCACCCCTTATCTGGAATAAACCAGCGCTCCCATATGTCGATACTATGCCGGTGGTAAAGCTGGACACAACCTGCAAAGGGTATAGCAATGGCGAAAAGCATGCAGCAGAGTGGCATGGTATGGGTTGCGGCCTTGGCAGCCGCGGGACTCGCGGGATGTCCAAGTTACGGACCAGAACCGGAGACCGTGGATTTCGTAGACGTAGAACAATACGCCGGGCTGTGGCACGAGATCGCGAGCAACCCGGTGTTCTTCAATAAGGATCTCGTGGCGGTAACCGCGGAGTATGAGATCATTGGCCCCGGGCGGATCAGCGTGTTGAACATGGGGCGGGAAGGGTCGCCGGAAGGCCCGGTGCAGCGCATCTCGGGTGTGGCCCAAGTCGTGGATGAGCAGACGAATTCGAAGCTGTCCGTGCGGTTCGGGACGGGGCTCTTCTCGCGGTTGTTCGCGGGGGAATACTGGATCGTGCTGCTGGATGAGGAGAGCTACGAATACGCGGTGGTCACGGACAGCCGGCAGTTTACCTTGTTCGTCTTGTACCGGGAGCCGGAGATGCCGGGCGTGTTGTTCGACCAGATTCTGGATGAACTGGCCGCGAAAAAGATCGACACAAACCGTCTCGAGATCACCGGCGCTGTGATGGATTGACCGGGCGGAAAAGCGCTGTCCTTGTCTCCTTCTCGGGCTCGTGAGCAGGGCATACGGGGGTTGGGTTGGGGGCCACGAGGTTCTTTGCTTCCGGCTTGCGCGCCGGCGTCTATCCACGGCCTTGGCAGGAACAGCGCTGGCAGGCCACCGCAGTCTAAAGGGCGCTTACGTCGTGAGTCATAGAGGCAGCCGGTGGGCCAGAACCGCTTCTAGCGGTGCTACCGGGTAGCCCATGAAGTACGACAAACGGCTCACAGCAAACGGCTGAAGGGTTGCCTGGGCAAGAGAGAGCGCCGCTCCCGTCGGGGTGAACGGAAACGGCGCTTGGGGGGGGAGCTCTTGTGTTTGGATTATGGGGTTCTATTGTTGGGGAGCCGGGATTTCCTGGACGCCGGGCTGGGCGGGTTCGGGCTGTCCGTCGCTGCCGGCGGGGAAGGCGTCAACCACATCAGCGGTGATGTCTTTGGTCTCGATATTGTCAGCCGTGTAAACGACCTGCTCGGCAACCACTTGCACGCCCGCTTTGCTGGCGGCATCGGGCACTGCCGTCTCCACATCCTGGTGGAACTGTTCGACGGCCTGGGTACGCTCCTGCTCGTATTCTTGCTGGAGCTGCTGCACGCGTTCGTTGTCACCTTCCTGCTGCGCCTCGCGCATCCCGTCTTGCAGCGTGGCTATCGACTGCTTGAACTCGGCCTGCGCCGGGTGCTGTTCGAATGCGGCCTGGGCGTTATACGTGCCCACCACAATGGCCCCTTCCTCTGCCTGCTGGGCTTGAACTGCCGTGCCGCTGGTCAGGGCGGTGGCGGCCACCACGAGGGCCACGGCCATTGCGGCGGCCAAGAGCCCCATCTGAAAACTGCGCTTTGTCATGGTCGTTGGTTCCTTTCTCGATTTCAGGTTACGTTTCTGGCATACCGCATGGTCGCTGCCGCATTCACTAGGCGTGGCAGCGGCCCGTGCGGCAGGAGCACATCATCCCCAGGTCATTACATGGGCTGTTCCGCGCCCTGTTCGCCCTGTTCGCCCTGTTCACCCTGTTCACCCTGTTCACCCTGTTGTTGCTCTTCCTGGGGAAGGGGCGGGGGTGCCTGCTGTTCCTGCGCACCTTGCTCGGGAGCTTGCCCTGGAGCAGGCTGGGCCGGCTGGTCCTGCTGCTGGAAATCCTGCTCCTCTGGTGTGAATTCCCCGGGTGACTCCGGTGAGGTATCCCCCGGCACTTCACACCCACCCTCGCAGCCGATGGGCAGCGCAGCCATTGACAGAACCAGCAGAACCGCCGTCAGTATGGATGCTTGTTTTCGCATTGTCATCTCCTTTCGTCTCTTCTGTTTTGCTCACACTCACGTTATCGCATCAACCGGGTGGCCCCGGATTCATCGTCTGACCAATCGCATCGCTACGGGCGTGTGCCTGTGTAACCCGGCATGCCGGTAGGTTTCTGGCGCTTACGGTCCGTGGCGGGGCGCGAATTCACGAACCTTGCTGATCAGTTCCTTCGTGTCGAAGGGCTTGTCCAGCACGGCCGCCGCACCCAGTTCCAGGGCGAGGCGGTGGGTTTCGGCGTCGCCAAAGGCGGTAATGAGAATCGTGGGAGGAATCTGCGCGCCGAAACGTATTGTATGCAGCATCTGCATCGTCTTGATGGCGCTCATGCCGGGCATCCGATTGTCGGATACGATTACGTCGTAGGGCGGCTGACTGCATTTCCGATCGTCCATCTTCTGCTCGATACATGCCTGAATCAACGGGAAAACGTTTTCGCATTCGGTAATATCCCAGCCCTCTTCGCGAAGCACCTCGGCAAGCATCGCGCGCATGTCGTCGTCGTCTTCAAGCAGCAGCAGACTCGGCCTATGCGAATTCGGCGCCGAAGGCTGTTCGTCCGTGGGCGGTTCGTGGTGACTCATCGCTGCTCTTTCCTGCGCGGTTGCTGCGGACTCGGTTTGTCGCTTCCGTCGTGCAGGGAGCAATGGGCGTGCCAATCGGCTATGACGCTCTGGCGAAGTTCTCACAGGGCGCTGCGGCGTAGTATGTTATGCGAATTGGCGGGGAGACAGGCGCACGTATCGCGTGCTGTGTGGGCGGTTGTGGTGCGCGTAGACCGGGAAGAAGCCTGTGCCACATCGGCACTTTGGGTCATATTGGCACAGGGTGCAGCCGTGGCCGGTCAGAACCCCCACTGCTGGAGCTTTCGATAGAGGGTGCGGCGCCCGAGCCCGAGAATGCGGGCGGCCTCGCTTTTGTTTCCGCCTACGATCTCGAGTACATGGTGTACATACTGCCGGGTTACTTCCTCCAGGCTCAAGAGGTCTTCGGCGGTGCCGCCCGAGACAATCACACGCGAATCGGCGGTTTCCGCGACCTGTGCTGGCAGGTCTTCTTCCGTCAGTTCCTCCAGCCGTGCCATCGCCATGGCCCGCTCGATGGCATTCTTGAGTTCGCGCACGTTGCCGGGCCAGCGGTAGGCAAGCAGCCGGTCGGCGAACCCGCGGGAAAACCCTTTGATCGACTTGCGGCTTCGCTGTGCGGCCTGGTCCAGAAAATGCTGTGCGAGCAATAACACGTCCGAACCACGTGCCCGAAGCGGCGGCACGTTGAGCTGGACGACGTTGACACGAAAGAAGAGGTCATCGCGAAAATCGCCCTCCTTGACAGCATTCTCCAGGTCGCGGTTGGTTGCGGCAATGACCCGGACATCGCTGCGTTCTTCGTGGTCTTGTCCGATTGGGCGAACGGTTCCGGATTCCAGGGCGCGCAGGAGTTTGGGTTGCACCTCGACGGGCATCTCCGCAATCTCGTCCAGGAACAGCGTGCCCCCATTAGCCGCCAGAAACAGTCCGTGCCGGTCCGAGCGGGCATCCGTGAAGGCGCCCTGGGCATGTCCGAACAGTTCGCTTTCCAACAGCATGCCGGGAAGCGCCGCACAGTTAACCGGCACGAAAGGGCCGTGGCGCCGCTCGCTATGCCGGTGCAGGGCGCGGGCGACCAGTTCCTTGCCCGTACCTGACTCGCCGGTGATGAGGACCGGCACCTCTTGGTCCGCGACCCGGACCACTTGGTTAAACAGGCGCTCCATGCAGGGACTTTGCCCGATGAATTCTCCTAAGTCGGCAGGGACTCCATGCTCTTCCTTCAAGAACCTGATCTGTTCTTGCAGCGCGCGGTGTTGCAGGGCCCGTTCGATAACAATGGCGAGCAGGTCACGCTCGATCGGCTTTGTGACAAAGTCATACGCACCGGCGCGGATGGCCTTGATTGCGCTATCGAGGCTTCCGAAGCCCGTGATGACGATGACGGGAACGTCCGGCCGGTTCCGGCTCAGCCGGTGGCAGAATGCAAAGCCGTCGAGGCCGGGCATCCGCAGGTCGGTGATGACGGCATCGAACGGCTCGGCCATAAAGTCCTCGAAGGCCTGCTCCGCACGGGTGTGCCATTTCACGGTATGGCCGCGGGACGTCAGGTCATCGTCGAGCATCTCACACATCGCCTGGTCGTCGTCTACAATCAGGATGTGGCCCTGCATTAGCCGGCCTCCCGCGCGTTGATTTCTTGCGGAATGTTAATGGTGAAGCAACTGCCCGCGCCCTCCTCGCTGCTGACATCGATCCATCCGCCGTGTTCGCGCACAATGTTGTATGTGATCGACAGGCCCAGGCCTGTGCCATCGCCGACATCCTTTGTTGTGAAGAAGGGATCGAAGACGCTGGCCACATTCTCCTGGGCAATGCCGATGCCTTCGTCCTGCACGGCGATCTGAAGGTACCACCCGGCGGGCAGATGGGAACCCGCCGGCGGGTGTAGCTGCGCCGAGCGCACGGTTATCAGCGCGTCTCCCCCTTCCGGCATGGCTTGCAGCGCATTCTCGATCAGATTCGTCAGCACCTGCTGCATCTGTACGGGGTCCATCTGGGCGACCAGATCCGGCGCGTCTCCTTCCCAATCGACCCGGACCGTGGACTGGTAGCCCAGACAATCCACCAGTTCCACGGTTTGCCGCACGATGTCTACAGCATTCACGGCCGCGCGTTCCGGCTGCCGCTGGCGCGCGAAATCCAGCAGACGTTGTATAATACTGGTCATCCGTTCTCCCTGCATCTTGATGGTGCGGGCCACCTCGCCTGCCTTGTCCGAACCCGGCGCAATCGTGCCGTCCGCCAGCATGCCCGCACGTCCGACAATGACATTCAACGGTGTGCCGAGTTCGTGTGCGACCCCGGACGCCAGGCGGCCGATAGTTGTCAGCCGGTCCATATGCCGCATTTGTTCCAGCGCCTCTATCCGTTTCTGGGTTTCTGCAAGCTCCCTTTGCCGCGATGCGGACAGCTTCGCGCACATATCGTTCAGGCCCGCGGCCAGTGCCGAGAGTTCATCGTGTCCCCGGAATGCGATTCGCCCTTCAAGGTCGCCATCGCCGATACGCTCGATCCGGTGTTGCAGGCGCCGGAGGGGGCGCCCGATAAGGACGAGTCCCAGCAGCATCATTACACCCCCTCCCGCCACCACCACGGCACTGCCGGCCGCCACTTCGCGAAACAGGGCATTGCGCACATAGCGGCTTCGTTCCTCCAGCATTTCGCGCAGGCGAATGACCCCGTTAACTTCCGGAAGCATCACCGGTATATAAGAATAGCGCACAGGACCATGCCGTGAATGCTCATGGCGCAATGATACATTGTTGCCGGCTTTCAGCTTCGCCAACGCACCTTCACCGAGCTCTGCCGCCAGTTCCCCGTTCTCATCCGCCGTTTCCCAAGAGATTTCCACTGGGTGCCCTTCGACATTGAATTGGTCAATCAGATCCAGGGCCTTCGCGCGGCCGCTCTCGATCCAGGCGGTGCGCACAGACGCCCCGAGTATTCGCCCGAACAACTCGGTGTCACGGCGAATATCTTCATTGAGCCGGTGTGTCTCGCGGCGTACCGTCATAACGCCTTCGATCGAGCGTATGACGATAAGCGTGAGCAGAACGGTCAGGATGAGTTTGAATGCGAGCTTCATATTTCACTCCGCTAATGGTTTTTAGTCTTCCGCCTCTTATGGTGCCAACGTGCGGCGCCTCAAGGCAAAGTTGCCGCCTGTGCTTCTCGAAGGCACGCGTTCCGGATTGACGGGATCGTGTTCGAAAGATACGGCGGAATATCGCGCCTGGCGCATCATCGAGACCTTGGTGGAGGGAAACCTCGTCTATCCGCTTGGCGCCGGATCTGGTTCATGACACCCTGTGGCCCCATCACGCTCGATGGCGGACCGGTCCGCCTCCCTGTGACGAACACGATTCCAGTGACCGGCGGCGCCACGTGGGAATCCATTGACTTCGATACGGATGTCTATCTGTGGGCGGGCGAGGATCCCCGCGAGCCGAAATTCGACGCAAGCCTCCAAGGCAGCGGTTGGGGGGCAACCGCCCTCCCAAGTGCCGGGAATAGGGGGTTACTGAAACTTCGTTCTGCTGTTATCCCGTCACCCGCTCGACGATGCTCATGGCCGTGAAATAGAAGAGCCATGCCATAACCAGCAGGCCCAGAGCGCCGGCCGCAAGGGTGGGCCAACGGTTGCGTAGCGCGCCCATAACATTGCGGCTTGTCGTCAGTGCGTAGAGCAGAATGGCGCACACGGGAGCCGCAATAAGCGTGGCCGATTGCGCCACGAGCAGCGAGGTTGTACTGCCTTGTCCGGCGAGGAAGATTGCTTGTGCGACGCCGCAGCCGATGAGCATGACGCATGCGGTGAACCAGCGCGTTGGCCTGTCGCCGACGCGGCAGGCCATGCCCAGCCCGTCCGCCAGCATGGCGCCGCCGATGAGCGCATTGGCGATGAACGACGAGAACGAGGCGGCGGCCAGGCCGATGCCGTACACAATGAGCGCGAGATTGCCTAACGGCCCTCGCAGTTGGTTGGCGAGGGCGCCCACACTGGCGAAATCGCCTTCTTTGCCATGCAGCACCTGCGCCGCGCCGGTCATGATCACCAGCGCGATGATGCCGAGTGTGGCGATGCCGGCGCGGGCGTCGCCGATGGCGGTATGAATGTTCTCCTGCCGCCAGCCCTTCTCCCGTACAAGGTACGCTTGGTAGAAAGCGGCCACGGCGGAGAACGTCGTGGCAAACATGGCGCCTGCGATAAGCAATTCGCGGGGCGTGAAGACGTTGGGCACGAGGCCGCGGGCGAAATTGCCGGGCGCGACGCCTGTCCAGAACAGGTTGGTCATGAAACAGACGATCATGAGCGCTATGAGCGCGATGATGAGCCGCTCGAACCAGCGGTAGAGGTCGCGTGCGAGGAAGAAGAAGGCCAGGCTGAGCGCGGTGAAAAACGGCGGCCATATCCACATGGGCCAGCCGGTCACCGCGCCGAGGCCGACGCTCACGCCGATGTTGTTGCCGAATTGAAATCCCGCGGTAACCAGAAAGGCGGACAGCCCGATAAGCACGGCTACCGGCCGGCCGGCGCGCTCGGCGACGTACGTGAGTGGTGTTACGCGCAGTGCGCAGCCGAGGCGTGCGCCCATGGCGGTGAACACGGCCATGAGTATGCATGCGAGTAGGAGCACCCATACGAGGCTGTAGCCCGCCTCGGCCCCGGCGCGGCTGCTCGCCACGATGCTGCCCGGCCCCAGCACGACCGCCGCGGTGATTAGGCCGGGGCCGATGTGCCGCAGGATGCCTTTCGATTGCGTCATTCGGGGCGCCTCCCTTCCATCAGTCTGCCAGCCAAGTTTCGCGGTGCGCCGCAACGAAGGCGTCGTCGTTGAGGTGCGGGTAGGTTACGTACACCCGGTCGATTTCCCCGGCCTGGCCCGGACTCAAAGACTCCGCCGGATCCAGACACCATATACCCTTGAAAAGCCCTTGGCGGCGCAACACCTCGTGCAGTCCGGCAATGCATCCCCTGAAACCGTTCGCCGCGTCGAAGAAGGCGGCGTTGGCGTC
>CAZMVU010000154.1:0-11930 GCA_964569295.1 uncultured Nitrospirales bacterium | reverse complement strand
GGGAGTTGTATGACGTATGGGAAACGGCTCACGGCAAACGGCTAAAGAATTACGGTTTTTATAGCGCGCGCTTTCAGCGCTGGAAAAAACACCCATTCACCACCTGGGCCTGCGGCCCAGGCTGGTATGGAGCCGCGCCTTCGGCGCTCCGGAAACACGCCCAAGCTCCAAATCCCAAGCCGTCCTGAACCACGAACCCACAACCGGGGAACAGTCCCTGCTCGCGGACTCGCGAGGACAGTCCCTTTGTTTGCTCAAGTGATGATGCAAGGCGGTACTGTCAGGGCTGTATCCTTAAGTTAACGCGTATGGGGCAACGCCCCTCCTGCACCCCACCAAAAGAACCGGAGGATGCGCCGAGCAAGGCGCATCCTCCGGTGGGAGCCGGTGGTTGTTGTGCGGTTAACTGCCTTCGCCCGCCTCGGGGCTGAAGTGCTCCATCTTGCTCTCGACATCCTTGAACTCGTCCGCCGTATCAAGCGGTTCCTTGCCCTCTTCGATAACGGGCCATTCGGCGCCGTACTTGGCATTGAGCGCAATGAACTCCTTCCACTTCTCCGGCACGTCGTCTTCCGAGAAGATCGCCTCGACCGGGCATTCGTCCACGCACACGCCGCAGTCGATGCACTCATCCGGATCAATAACGAGCATGGTTTCGCCCTCGTGAAAACAGGCCACGGGACACACGTCTACGCAGTCGGTATATTTGCACTTGATGCACGGCTCGCAAACAACAAAAGCCATCTTAACAAGCCTCCTGTTCCATGGTATGTGAAGATACACGCGGGGCTACATCTACCCGCGCTTACGGCCGATGGTACGCACCGGGTATTGGGGGGAATCAATTGGGCGGCCCCATTTATTCCCGGCGCGGTCTCACCGCTCGACACCCAGTATATTCGCGATGGCGCGAATGCCGGGGATATCCCAACCCGCGACAATCGCGACGCCGACAAAAAGAAGACAAACGGCAATGAGCGCCATCACCGCCGCCACAAACTCGCGCAGCCTCGTCATTTTCATAATTGGCGCGGTATCCCTTCTTTACGGCCTCAATGCATCCACAAGTTTCATAAGCCGCCGCCCATACTCGGTATAGGATTGATACAGGCGTTCCGTATCGTCTGTCGACTGGCCGGTGTGAATAACGGCGGCGAGGTGCGGCTCGATGGAGAACCCGCCGTCGTAGCCGCGTTCGAGCAGGTCGCCCACGATCTCGCTCACATAGCCTTCGCCCTCCCCGCAATAGACGTATTCGTCCTGTCCATTGACCCGCTTGGCATCTTTGATATGCACATAAACAATGTCGTCGTAGACCTTCTGGTAGTAGTCCCAGGCGTCCTGCCCGTAGGTAACGGGGTTCCCGGTGTCGAATACCACCTTGAGCGCCGGGCTGTTTACCTCGCCCAACAGGATGTTGCTGTTCTCGGCGGACTGGCCGCCCCAGCCCGAGCAGTTCTCATGCACCATGGTGATGCCGCCATCTTCCGCAATCTTCGCCAAGTTCTTCATCCGCTTGATGGATTCTTCACGCCATTGGTTGTCCGGCAGCGGGTTGTCGGGATCGTTGGGATAGCTCATGACGCGAATGAACGGCACATTCAGCCTTTTCATGCGTGGAATGGCGCGGGTAAGGTCGTCCACATCCACCTGGGGATCGCTCGTGATGGGCCGCGCCCAGTTGGCAATCGCACTGCCGAAACACGACACCTGCATGCCCGCCGCCGCGAGCTTTGCACAGACATCCTCGAACTTGTCGTCCGGCAATTGGGTGATGTTTACCGAATCGACGCAGCGCAACTCGAGGTGCTTCCAGCCCAGTTCCTGGTGCGCCTTTATCTGGGTTTCAATTGGCTGGCCTGCTTCGTCGCTTATACCCGAGAAAAACATGGGGCGGTCTCCTTCCTTGCTGGTTCACTGCACGCGTTGCGGCCGGCTCGCGCTCACGGTTCCAAAAGATACATGACCACGCGGCGGCCCTCGATGGCCCCATAGGCCCGGGACGGCACGCGCACGGTAATCTCCGTGTGCTCCTCGCCCCCCACCGATACATCGAGCACGTGGCTCTCGCCGTCATGGTGAATATTGCGGCGGTGTATCGCGACAATCTCCCCGCGAATGGCCACACGTTGCGGGCCCTCGCCCCCTTCGCCCTGTGACCCCTTGCGCGACGTGGGCGCGTCGGCTCCGCCAATCTTTCCGATCGGCTCTATGTCACGAAATCCGCCAGCCATGGTTCATCCGCATCCCTGGCCCATTATGAGCGTACGAGCGCTTGCTCCACATTACGCCGATTGTCGGCATCCGTCAACAACTCGATAATTTCAAGGGCGAAGTCGAGGGCCACGCCCGGCCCCCGCCCGGTAATGATCTTGCCCGCCTTCTCGAACGCGGTGCCCGTGTAGGTGATGTTCGGGAAATCGCCGCCATCGAGAATACCCGGGTACGCCGTGGCATGCTTGCCGTCGAGCAAGCCGCTCTTGGCCAGCACCCGCGGCGCGGCACAGATGGCCCCAATCAATTTGCCGTCCGTGGCCATCTGCTGCACACACTGCATGATCCGCGCATCGTTGGCGAGGTTGTCCGCCCCTGGCAGGCCGCCCGGCAGAACCACCATGTCGTAGGATTCCCGCAACGCCTCATCAAGCGTGGTATCGGGCACAAGCACCGTACCCCGGCTTGCTATTACCGGTTTGTCGTCGAGCCCCGCCGTGGTCACATCGATATTCGCCCGGCGCAGCAGATCGATAATAGTAACCGCTTCCAGCTCTTCGCACCCGGCCGCGAGCGGCACAAGCACCTTCGCCATAATCGTTTTCCTCCAATTTTCTCGCTTTCTTCCGGCATCTTCTGCCCAAGTACAAGTGTAGCGAGCCCATGCCCACAGAAGCAAACTACGCCGGGCCACAATAGCCACGTTGGCCAAGAACGGCCAACTCTTCGACAGCCGCCACACCCCGCCAGCATGCACGATTCCAACGGTGCCGATGAGCGACAATCAAAAGTACCGGCGGACGACAATTCCAACACAGGCAAGCTACGGGACTGATCCAGCCGCACCTTTCACGCGAAAGAAAAGGCAGCCAACATCACATCCAGTAATTCTTTAGCCGTTTGGTGCGATGCGGCGCACCTGGTTCGGCAATCGGTCCCGTGATAGGAACTACCAGCGTGCGGCGGGGATAGCCATGCTGTAGGCGCCACTTTGGACTGTGGTGGCTTGCCACCGCTATTGCGCGCGTGGGCTGAAGTGCATGCATTTGTCCAAGGCGGGAGAGCAACCGTACGCAGTCGCCAGCGGTGTCCTTGAATCCTTCTCGGGCTCATGAGCAGGCCACTTGGGCTGGAGGCCACGGGGCTCTTTTCTCCCGGCTTGCGCGCCAGCGTCTACCCACGGCCTTTGCGGGAAAAGCGGTGGCAAGCCCCCGCAGTCCAAAGTGCGCCTACGTCTTGACTGATAGAAACAGCGGGTGGGCCAGAACCGCTACCCGCGCTGATACCAGGGAGTTGTATGACGTATGGGAAACGGCTCACGGCAATCGGCTAAAGAATTGCGCGAGCCGAAACTTAACGCATGTGCCCAAGACGGCGGTTGGGGGCAACGGCTCTCCCGGCCCCCGCACTTTTCAGGCTCGATAAGGCGTGGTGCTGCAACAGGTTGCCGATGATGCCCGAAGTTTTGTCCTGGTTTATTGCCCGTTGCGATCTTTAGGGCACGGATTGGTAGTGGCAGAACTGCACCAGCCAAAAGGAACCGCCCGCAAACACGGGCCTGCGGGCGGAGCGGGGAACTTGGTTTGTTGTGTTGCTATCAGGTGGCGCCGAGCGCCTTGTACTTCTTCTGCTGAGGCAGTTTCACCTTCTTGAGCTCGTCTTTGTGTTCGACCAGCTTCTTCACGGCGCCGGCGACCATCTCCATGTCGGCCTTCTTGTTCATCAGCATGACCTGATGGACCACGACGCCGGTCTTGTAGTTGGCCTCTTCGCAAACGGGCAGCTTGAAGCGCGCCGGATCAATGGCCTTCCAGTACGCTTTCGAGATGTTGTAGCGTGGCTTCGTGTGCGGCTTATAGAGGCCACAGTTGTTGAGCGGATCATAGGGCGGCTCGAAGCCCTCTTCGAACCCGAGTTCAACGTTGAGCGCGTGGCAGAAAACGCGGTTCTCGACGCCCAGTTCTTCGGGGTCGATGCGGAAAGCGAAGTTGAAGTAGTTCTGTTGGGTGATCTGCTTGTGGCGCTTCATCACACGAATACCGGGAATCTGTTCGAGCAGGCTGTTCAGGTAGATGGCGTTTTTGTCGCGCAGCTTCACCTGTTTGTCGAGCCGCCGAAGCCCGCCCAGCAGCATGGCCGCCTGAAACTCGCCGATACGGTAGTTGCCGCCGTGCGGCGCCTTGGCCGGGTCGGCCGGCGTGTTCATGCCGAAAACAGGCGGGTCGGCCTCGTAGTGCCGCCCGCAGTTTCGCAGTGCGTAGAGACGCTCGAACAGCTTCTTGGTCTTGCACATATTGAAGCCGCCCTCCCCACCGGTCAATGTTTTCGATTCCTGGAAGCTCCAGGAACTCACATCGCCGAAGGAGCCCACGCCCTTACCCTTCCAGAATGTGCCGTGCTGGTGGGCACAGTCTTCAATCAAGGCGAGGTTATGCTTCTTGCAAAGCCTGACGAGCTGATCGAGGTTGCAGGTCGAACCATAAAGGTGCACGACGATGACCGCCTTGGTGCGCTCCGTAATGTTCGCTTCCACCGCGTCGAGGTCGAGACACCACGTCTCCGGATCGACGTCGGTCAGAATAGGGACCGCGTTGACATCCAGGCAGCCGGAGGCCGTGGCCTGCCAGGTCATCCCGGGCACAATCACCTCATCGTACGCGCCGATATCAAGCGCCTCGAGGGCAAGTTGAATACCTACCGTACCATTGATACAACACATACCATACTTGGCGCCTTGGTACGCCGTGAACTTCTCGGCGAACTCCCACTCATAGGGGCCGTCGAACGACCAGCGGTTCGACTTCGCGATGGCCGCTACGAGCTGGGCGTCTTTTGCATCACTGACCGGCCAAGTGGCCAGCTTGCCGCCGGTGCGGACGGGTTTGCCTCCGAGGCAGGCGAGGTTTGCCATGGTCGCGTTCCTCCAATGTTGTCATACGGCACACGGTCAACGCCGTGCCTTGGGTAAAGTGGATGCGCTGGATCCACCATACAAGTGTAGCGAGCGCCCGGCATTTGCTTCAAGTTTTTCTTGAATCAACACGGAATCCTGGCTCGATGCCGGTCCATATAACGCGCGCGCCGGCTCCATGGGCAACCAGGCCAGCACACTCGTCCGCCCGGCGCACGTCATGCCGCGCGCCGGCGCGGCAGCACCAGACTCAGCAGCCAACCCGGCGCCAACGCAGCCAGAAAGCCCACGGCACTTGTCCACAAAAAACCCACGTCGAGCACGGCAAATACCCGGCGTAACACATTATCGCCTGCGAGCGCCGCCAATTTCTCGGAAAGCACGACAACCGCCACCAACCCGACACCCAGGCAGACGCCCCAGAACACGCCGCGGGCATGGGCACGCGCGCTCCACCGGGCCAGGATGAACATGGCCAGCAGCGGACCGAGAAAGGCATTGACCAGCGCGAGGGCCAACCGGAAAACATCGCCGAGCTGCCCCACAACACAGCCCAGCGCAATCGCCACCAGCATGACCACGACGCCGCTCAAACGTACCAGCCGGAGCGGGTGGGCGCCGTGCATATCCGCCGTGCCGGCGCCGAGGTTCGCATGACCGCCCCGAAGCCGGTGATAGAAGTCGTTCATGACGGCCGAATTGCAGGCGTTTACCGCCGAATCGATGCTTGACATCGCGGCGGCCATGAGTCCGGCGAGTAACAGCCCCGCAGCCCCCGGCGGCATATGGTGGGTAATGAAGTAGGGGAAGATGGCGTCGGGCCGGATATCCGCCGGCAGGCCGGCGCTTGCGCGGTACGACTGCAACGCCACGCCCACGCTGATCATGAGCGCGAAGAACAGTGGAAACAACAGACAATTCAGCGCAAAACCCGTGCGCGCCACCCGCTCGCTGCGCGCCACGAGGTAGCGCTGGACCATCATTTGGTCGACGCCATAGTAGCCCAGTTTATCGAGCGTGAACGCGACGATGATGGCGGGGACCGTGAAGTCGTTGTAGATGAGACGGTGCAGCCAGCCGTTCTCGCTCGCGGCGGCCGATTCGGGCAAGCGCAGCGGTGCGTCGGCCGCGGCCAGATGCATGAGTCCGCCGGGCACGTGTGTCCGCAATATATACAACGCCACACTGATGCCGCCGAACATAACCAGGGCCTGCGCGAAGTCCGTCCAGAGAACGGCGCGCATACCGCCGACGGTCGTGTAGGAGGCGGCGAGCACACCGAGGCCCACCACGCCCACCCACGCCGGTACCGCGCCGCCTGTGGCCACGGCGAGCACCTTCGCGGGAACATACAGGCTCACGGCCATCCACGTGATCCGCCAGGCAATAAACAGGCCGCTGCCCAGCAACCGCACGGAAAGGTCGAACCGCTCCTCGATGTATTCGTAGACTGTGTAGACCTGCAACCGCCGGTAGAAGGGGATCACTACGCGCGTGATGATCGGGTAGGCAATCGGTATCGCCACGAGGCTGTACAGCATGCGGTAGCCCGCCTGCACCCCTGCCGCCGGCCCCCCAAGAAACCCGATACTCGAGGCCATGGTAGCCATCAGCGAGGCACCCACGAGCACGAGCCCTGCCGAACCGCCAGCCAGAAAATAGTCGCGCGCCGTGCGCTGGCCGCGGCCTATCCATGCGCCGCCCCCCACAATCAAGACGAGGTAAGCACCGCAAAGCATGTAGTCGATGGTGTGCATGGTCCGCGCATGGTGGCCCAAAAGCATGGCACAGGGCAAGTGGGCAAGGGCGCCGGCGCCAGAGATTCTTCTGCGAAAAACTTCGCATAAGGCTTTGCATAGCACACGTTTCCTTCGACGCGCAGCTATCACAACGGGCGAAATCCGGAGGTGCCCTTTTTTTGCCGGCCATGGGAACTGCGCCGGGGAGCGAAAGGCTATGCTTCAAGACCTGAGCGTGGATGATATCGTCTCGCTACACGTAGACGCGGCATCCTGGCGCGCGCCCCCCGGCGCGCTCCTGCCTGCCTCTTCGCGCCGGCCTTTGCTATAGTGGAGCCAACGCGAAAAGAATCCATTGGTTGTGGCCGGTCTCGACCGGCCGTGCCATACGAGTCGCCACGTACCGAAGGAGTCACGCCATGCACCGCTTGCTCAAGCTGCGTACATTTCCGGCCCTCGCCCTCGCCACCCTGCTCATAACGGCCGCCGCGGCGCAGGACGACCGGCGCAACATCCGCAATGGTTACGATATCCCGAGTGAGAACTACGCCGATCAGCCGTATGTCGTCGTGCGGGACGACGGCGCCTGGGTCTGTACGCTTACCACGGGTACGGGCCACGAGGGCAAACCGGGGCAGCATGTCGTGGCAACTATCAGCGAGGATAAAGGAAAGACCTGGTCGCCGCTAATCGACATCGAACCGGCGGACGGGCCGGAGGCCTCATGGGTCGTGCCGTTTATTACGCCGGACGGCCGCATCTATGGCTTCTACTCGTACAACGGCGATCGCCTTGAACCGCGCGCCGACATGCTCGGCTGGTATTGCTACCGCTACTCGGACGACGGCGGGAAGACCTGGTCCGAACGCGGCCGCCTCCCCATGCGCGTGACTGCCGCCGACCGCGGCAATGACTGGGACGGCGAACACCAGATTTTCTGGGGCATTTGCAAGCCCATCGCCTCCGGGGACGATGTGTTCTGGGCGTTCACGAAGCTTGGCAAATATATGCTCGACCTGGGCGAGGGCTGGGTATACCGGTCGAACAACCTGCTCACGGAAACCGATCCGGAGAAACTGCACTGGGAACTTCTACCCGAAGGCGACCACGGCATCCGCCACCCGGACTTCGGCAGCGTGCAGGAGGAACACAACATTGTCGCGCTCGACAATGGCGGCCTGTTCTGTATGTACCGTACCACCCAGGGTTTCCCCGCCCAGAGCTACAGCCGCAACCGCGGTAAGAATTGGTCGCTGCCGGAGCCCGCGGTGTATCGTCCGGGCGGACGGCAGTTCAAGCATCCCCGGGCGTGCCCGCGGATATGGAAGGTCCGCCATGGCCATTACCTCTTCTGGTTCCATAACCATGGCGGTACCACCTATAAGGAACGCAACCCGGTATGGATCAGCGGCGGCATCGAACACGACGGCCGCATCCACTGGTCCGAGCCGGAGATTCTGCTCTACGACCCCGACATCGACATACGCATGAGTTACCCGGATCTCATTGTCGAAGACAGCCGCTACTTCTTCACCGAGACACAAAAGAAAATGGCGCGCGTACACGAGGCGGAACCGATGCGCATCGAGGGGCTGTGGAAGCAGTTCGACATCGCCGAGCGCGCCGCCGGCGGGATCGTGCTGGCGGACGGAAGCGCGGCCCCGGCGATTCCCCGCCTCGATGCGAACGGCGGCTTTACCATCGAGGTGGCGGATGTGCAGCCTCGAGAGGCAGGAACGGTACTTTTCAGCACGGCCGGGCCTTCTGGCAGGGGCGTTACGCTCACCCATGCGGAAGGGGGGGCATTACGGATGGCATTCAGCGACGGCACGCACGAGGCCTCCTGGGCCAGCGATCCGTTGCCGCAAGACGAAGCCGTGGACGTGGCGGTCATTGTCGATGGCGGTCCAGACGTCATTGTGTTTGTCGTGGACGCGCGGGTATGCGACGGCGGCGAGGCGCGTCAATACGGGTGGGGCCGTTTCCCGCGTGCCATGGGCGACGTGACCGGCGCCGGCCTGTGCGATGTCGCCGCGAATGCGGCCATCTGGTTTTATCCCCGCGCCATCACCGTGACCGAAGCTATCGGCAACCACCGTGCGGCAATGTAGCAACGCATACAGGCCAACGCATACCGGAAACCACGAGAACTTCGGGCGGAATCCGCTGAACCGGCGGCGCCAGACTTCGGTTTCGGATGGCGCGGTTCCCCGCCTTCTCGCGGCTACTTCTTCGCACGGGTGAGAATCTCGTTCTCGTACCAGTCCAGCTCGACCGCCAGCACCCCTTCGACCAGCGCATCGAATTGTTCGGGGCCGAAGCCCTTGACATGATCGAGGATGCCCTGCGCCAACCCAAACGCATACCGTACCGCCTCGACCTCTTCCCCGGTATATTGCCTGGGCCGGTTCGCCATCGCGGCGGCCGCGTTCCCGAGCATGTGCAGGCCCGCCTCGATCATGGGCATGTTCGCCGTCATGTGGAACAGCCGCAATACATTGTCGATAAGCTGCCGGATCTCCCGCTCGGGTATCACCAGCACGAGCCGCAGCATCTTTTCCCGGTTACGGGTGTCGCGCACCCGGTAGCGCTTGCGGCGGGCCGCCTCGACGAGCCGATACTCGACATCCCGCGCCCGATCATACAGCCCGAGTATCTTCTTCGCTGCCGCGATCGCCGTGGGCGCCTGACGCCCGAGCGCACGCAACGAGTTCCACGCCACCGGTGTCAGCGGGGCCGCGCGCCGCGGCGAAAGGAACACATCGAGCATATGCTCGATAGCCGCATCCTGGAGATGGCGTTTCTCGCCTGGCACATAGGCCTCGTCAAAGAAATAGTCGCGCAGCGCAGTGATCTGTGCGTTGGTGAGCGGCGTGAACACTTCAAAGCGGCGCACGTTTCCCAACTGGTAACGGCGGATCATCTCCTCGCGGAAAAAATCGACAATGCCCCTGTGCAGGGGTGACAGTTTGCGCGCCACGCTCCTCCCTTCCGATGTGTAGGGCTTGTACGGTCCACACCCTGAATGCAGTATACCCAATCCAGATAGGCGCAAAAAGAAACGCCGTTCCTATGCAAAAAGGGGACTTGTATGTTATAAAGGATTATGGCGCACTTGTTGCGCCGGCAGAACTATAGCCGTACCTTGGCCCGGGCGCTTCCGGGGGAAGCGGAACGCACCGGCACATGGCCAAGGGGAACTTCCGAAAGGAGTATGTCCATGTTGCGCATTATGGTGGGAACCCGATTCTGGCTCATTGCACTGATGATGGCACTGTGTGCCGCACCGGCCCTCGCACAAGACGAATTCTGTGACGTTGAGCCGTGCGACACCAATACATGTATCGGCCTCGGCTACGATCCGGGATACGAAGACGACCTGCGTACGCTCTACAACAAATTGGCCGATATTCCGCTGGTCGGTGGCCTGGTAGATACGGAGACGGCCGATCTCGATTTCAACGGCATGCCTGAAATTGCCCAGGCACGCCTGTTCGACGCCATTCTCTCCGACCGTTTCGCGCCGAATCATTGTTGCATTTACAACCCCTACGTACAAAACCGCGTGGCCGCCGAGGGGATCGCGCTGGCCATCGTAACCGGTTGGCCCGACGAGATTTGGGGCGTCAACCTGCCAGAGGCGCCGGATAAGGACCTCATGGTGGCCGTCATCGCCGCCATGGCGACTTCCGGTCAGGAAGAACTGCTCAACACGATCATCAACACCCTGGGTACCTTTATTCCCGGACTGCCCGAAATCGACTTCGACATCTTCAACGGGTCGGCAGAGCCTTACCTGCATAAGAACGGTGACGCCGATACGGACGGGGTATGCAATATCGGCGAGTACAACGCCTGGGTTGTCACCGCACCCGACGACTACGACGCCTTCGTCGACGCTGCCCTCGACGATGAGATCACGGATTACTACGGCGGCTGTCCCGACTGCGGCACAGGCGCCGAAGGCGAAGGCGAAGGAGAAGGCGAAGGCGAAGGCGAAGGCGAAGGCGAGTTGCCTGATCAATGCGACCCCGATGAACCGGCCAATTATTACAAGGTCATGTTGTTGTTCGGTGATACCAATGAAGACATGAAGCTGGACAAGGACGAGTTCGATGAAATTGCCGGCTTCTTGTCGCTGGGCTGGTTCCTTATCGATAGCAACTCCGACGGCTATCTCTCTGAGTCGGAATTCGTAAGCAACAGCCTGTTGCAATCGCTCATGCCCGAACTCGACAGGAACGATGACGAACTGCTCACTCTCGACGAGGTGCAGAACCTCACCGGTATTTCCCAGGCGGATTTCGACGCAGTGGACCGCAACGGCGACGGCGTCATCGATTGTCTCGAGCTGCATGGTGCGGAGCCGGGCCCCGAAGGCTCGTGTTACGCTGATCCCTGCCGCCGCGTCTGCGCCGACATGCCCATCACCGCGGGCTATGAGAACGCGTTGCTTGACCTCTACACCATGCCGGTTATCGGCGGGCTCATCGCCGGTGATCCTGAAACGGCCGACAACGACGACAACGGCATGGCCGATGTGGCGCACGCGCGCCTGCTCGATACCCTGCTCCGGCGAACGGAAATGAACGCCTTCTGCTGCGCCCGAAAGGCCTTCATGACCAACCGCGCCGAGGCGCAGCGTATGCTCGATGACATTCCTGTCATCGGCTCGCTGTTGCCCGATGGCCTCTTCGTGCCCCTCGTGGCCGGCGCCGCCACCACCGGGGAGCAGGCCACCATTGACAGCGTGGTCGACCTGCTCGAAAGCATTCCCTTCTTCCCCACCCTCGATCTCAGCGGGTTCGATTTCAGCGCTGCCCAGTACCTCGCTTCCTACGGCGACCCCGACTACGACGAGGTCTGCAATATCGGCGAGTACAATGCGGCGGCCGACTACGATGCGTTCGTCTCTGCCGCACTCGACGCCGAAACCACAGCCGATGGCGGCGGTTGTCCCCCTTGTGAAGGCGAAGGTGAAGGCGAAGGTGAAGGTGAAGGCGAAGGCGAGGGCGAAGGCGAAGGCGAAGGCGAAGGCGAACCGCCGGTCGAGTGCGATATCGATT
>CAZMVU010000153.1:0-11975 GCA_964569295.1 uncultured Nitrospirales bacterium | reverse complement strand
TCAGGTGAAGCGTCCGTCCACCTATGTCCGCAAAGAAAGGGACAGTCCCTGCTCGCGGACTCGCGAGGACAGTCCCTTTGTTTGCTCAGGTGATGATGCCAGGCGGTACTGTCAGGGCTGCATCCTTAAGTTAACGCGTATGGGCGGCAGGCCCCGGTCAGGCTCACAGGCGCACGGCCACGCCGTGATCCGCGAGGTATTGCTTGGCTTCCTGGATCGTGTATTCGCCGAAGTGGAAGATGCTGGCGGCCAAGGCGGCCGCGGCGCCGCCTTCGTCCAACGCCTCGCGCAGGTGCTCGAGGTTGCCGGCGCCGCCGCTGGCGATAACGGGCACGCCCACGCTGTCGGCGACGGCGCGGGTGAGCGGGATGTCGTAGCCGTCTTTCGTGCCGTCGGCGTCCATGCAGGTAAGGAGAATCTCGCCCGCACCGCGTTCCTCGGCCTCCTTGGCCCAGGCGATGGGTTCGAGTGGTGTGGCGCGGCCGCCGTCACGGCCGCCGTGGCTCTTCACGATGTAGCTGCCGCCGGGCTGCTTTTTGGCGTCGATGGCGACGACGATGCACTGGGCGCCGAATCGGCGCGAAGCCTCGGTGATGAAGCTCGGGTTCTCGATGGCCGGCGTGTTGATCGATACTTTGTCGGCGCCGGCATTGAGCAGGTGGCGGATATCCTCGAGTGTGCGGATGCCCCCGCCCACGCACAGGGGCATGTAGCACTGTTCGGCGGTCCGGCGCACGACGTCGCGCATGGTTTCCCTGTTGTCGGTGGAGGCGCGAATGTCGAGGAAGACCAGTTCGTCGGCCTGTTCCTGGTCATAGCGCTTGGCGATTTCGACGGGGTCGCCGGCATCGCGCAAGCCAAGAAACTGAACGCCCTTTACGACGCGGCCGTCGGCCACGTCCAGGCATGGGATAATACGTTTGGTGAGCATGGTTTTTTACGGCGTCCCGCAGGATGGCGCTCAGCGCGTCCCGGGATCGCTGTCCTTGTTTTCGGTGTTGTCTTCGGTGTCGTCCACATCATTATCCGCGGCCATGGCTTCCGGTGGTTGCGTATCCGTGTCTTGCATATCCGTCACGGGCGGAATAACGCGGGTATCACCAACTTTTCGCGGCGGTTCTTCACGCGCCTGCAAGTCGCTGGGTGGGGTTATGTCGTCGCCGGTTACCTCGCGTGGGGGCACGTCCGGCAGGGACGTGAGCGCGGGCGCCGCCTGGGCCGGTGCTTCCTCGGGCGCTTCGTCACGGGGTGGCTTGGCCTCGGGCGGTTCGGTTTCCGGCACTTCGGCCGCCGTTTCATCCGTGTCGGGCGCGACGTACGGCGGCGTTTCCAGCTCTTCAAAGGCTTCGAGGCGCTCGGCCATGTCGCCGCCCAGATGCACTTCATCGACCCCCGTGACCTCGGGCAGCGTGCTGCCCAGCAAATCGTCCGTGTTGGATTCTTCGTGCCAGTCGCGGTCGCCGCCTTCCTGGGCGAGCGCGCGGACCGACTCGTCGACATCAACGGTAAAGTCCTGGATATTGAGGTCGACGGACACGAGGTCCTCGAGGCCGAGGAAGTTCATGGCCGTATCGGCGATATAGTCGCTCACGCGCAGGGCGGTTGCGCGAGCGCGTTGCCGGGGGAGTTTGTAGAGGCGGGCATTGGCCTGGATGCACACCTTCTTGCCGTCCGCCGTGGGTTTGATATCGATGCGGCACGAGCGCACTTCGGGCATTTTGTTGATAATGCGGTGCATGGTGCGGTAGATAGGATCGAGCTGGATGGTGATATTGCCGTGGCCGCTGAAAAAAGTAACCGCCCGGTTGCGGCGGAAACGCGGCATGGGGATGAACCCGATGAAACCGAGCGCGACCATGCCCCAGGCCGCGATGATGCCTAGCAGGCGCTTTTCGTGGGGGGCGTCGGGTATGGAATTCAGGAAGCCGTCGATGGTGCCGCGCACCGGCTCGATGCCATGGCTGTACAGCAGGATGATAAGCCCCTGAATCATGAGCAGGAGCATAAGCACTTTCACGATGATGGTCTGGGTACGTTTCATTAGAGCGCGTCCCTTGTGCGTGCGGTCGGCGGTTTCGGGGTAATGTACACATCGACGGCGGCCACGGGCGTTTGCGACGCGCGGCCGACACGCGTGACTATGCGGTCCTGAATCTCGCGGCCGACGGCGCGCACATCGACCCCCGGCTTGGTAAGGGCGTTCACATCGAAGTGGAGGCGGCCCTCGTCATCTATGAAGGCGGACAGGGCGGGGGCATGGCCGCCCAGCAGCCACCAGCGGCGCGGTCCGCCAAGGCGCACCACGCCGGGCACGTCCTCGATGGCGGGTTTCACGAGGTGCGCAAAGCCTGAGGGTGTATCGGGCTCGGTGGTGTTATCGGCATTCTTGTCGTCCATGGGTCCTCCTGCTCGGGTACGTGCAACCGCACACTACCGTGAAGGCAAGTGCTCGTCTATCAGGTCCGGACCGAGATCGCCATGCCCGAAGCGGTCGCTGCGCACCATGTGGGCGCACAGCCGTGCGGTGGTGTGCACGCCGTCGGTGACCAGTTCCTCGAGCGCGCCGCTCAACCGTTCGATCGCCTTGGCCCGCGTGTTGGCGTGGGCGATGACCTTGGCGAGCAGCGCGTCGTAGTACTGAGAAACCACACAGTTTGTGTAGAGGTGCGTGTCCACGCGTATGCCTGGACCGCCCGGAATATGGCATGTGTGTATTGTACCGGGGCTGGGCGCAAAGTTCATCTCGGGGTTTTCGGCGTAGACCCGCGCCTCGATGGCATGGCCCCGGCGCGGTGCTTCGGTGTAGCCGAGGGGCGCGCCGGCGGCGATGCGCAATTGCTCGCGCACGAGGTCGAGATCGGTCACCTCTTCGGTAACGGGGTGCTCGACCTGAATGCGCGCATTGAACTCGATGAAGTAGAAATGCCCCTGTTTGTCGAGCACAAACTCGACGGTGCCGGCGTTGGTGTAGTTGATGGCGCGCGCGGCGTCGAGCGCGGCTTTTTCCATGCGCGCACGCAGATCGTCATCGAGCGCGGTCGAGGGGGATTCCTCGATGAGTTTCTGGTGCCGCCGTTGGATGGTGCACTCGCGCTCGCCGAGGCTGATCAGTGTGCCGTGATCGTCGCCGAGTATCTGCACCTCCACATGGCGCGCCTCCTCGATTACCTTCTCGACATAGATGCCCTCATCGCCGAAAGCGGCTTTCGCTTCGCCCATGGCGACGGCGACGGCGTGCTTCATGCTGGCGTCATTGTGCGCGATGCGCATGCCTTTGCCACCCCCGCCGGCCGCCGCTTTAATGAGCACCGGAAAGCCGACCGCCTGCGCCACCGCCAGCGCTTCGTCCGGCGTTTTTACACACCCCTCGCTGCCGGGTACGACGGGCACCCCCGCATCGTGAACGGCCTGGCGGCAGGCGGATTTGTCGCCGGAAAGGGCGATGGCCTCGGGTGTGGGACCGATGAAGCGGATGTGGCAATCGCGGCATATTTTGGCGAATTTGGCGTTTTCGGAAAGGAAGCCGTAGCCTGGGTGGATGGCTTGGGCGTCGGTGACTTCGGCGGCGGCGATGATGCTGGGAATGTTGAGGTAGCTGTCGGTGGGCGGCGGCGGACCGATGCAAACGCTCTCATCGGCAAGGCGCGTGTGCAGGCTGCCGGCGTCGGCTGTCGAGTATACGGCGATGCTGGTGACGCCCATCTCGCGGCAGGCCCGCACGATACGCACCGCAATCTCGCCGCGGTTTGCTATGAGCACGCGGTTAAGCATGGTGCGTCTCAAGCGATGGGGCGCACGGCAAACAGGGGCTGTCCGTACTCCACCGCTTCTCCATTCTCTACCAGAACGCGCTCGATTATGGCGGGCACCTTGGCCGGAACCTCGTTCAAGATTTTCATGGCCTCGACAATGCACACGGTCTGGCCGTCCTCGACCTGGTCGCCCGGCAGCACGAAGGGGGCCTCGCCCGGGGCGGGGGCGGTGTAGAAAGTGCCGACCATGGGCGCATCGATAGTGACCAGCCCTTCCGCCTCGAAGCGTGAGGCCGGCTCCGTGGCCGCAGCGGGGGCGTCCGCCGTTTCAGGGGGCACGGGGGCAGGGTGGGCGGGGGGTGTGCCATGAGCCGGCGGAACGGCGCGGGGACTCACCAGGCGCACGCGGCGGCCCGCTTCCTCGATTTCGAGCTCGGCCAGGTTCGATGCATCGAACAGGTCAATCAGACGCTGGAGTTCGTCGAGATCGAAGGCGGTGCGCGCGGGCGTTTTCCGCGGCGGGACCTGCTTTTGTGGCGCGGCAGGTACGGCCCGGCTTTTCGAAGTGTCTTTTTTCCCGCGTCCCGTCATGGCTTATCCGGCCCGGCTGATATACTCGCCGGTGCGCGTGTCGACTTTAATGATCTCGCCCTCTTCGAGGTAGAGGGGCACCTGGACGGTGGCGCCCGTTTCCAGGGTGGCGGGTTTATTGCCGCCGGAAGCGCGATCGCCCTGCACGCCGGGGTCCGTCTCGCTGATGGTCAATTCGACGAAGGTGGGCGGCTCGACGTTGATGACCTTGCCCTTGTAGAAGCTGAGCGTGGCATCTTCGTTGTCCTTGAGCCACTGCTTCTTGTCGCCGATGACGTCGGCGTTGACTTCCACCTGTTCGTAGGAGTCTTTGTTCATGAAGTAGTAGAGGTCGCCGTCGGTATAGAGGTACTGCCACACCTGCTCCTCGACGCGCGCTTCCTCGAACTTCTCGCCCGATCGGAATGTCTTGTCGATGACGCGGCCGGTGAGCACGTTCTTGAATTTTGTGCGCACGAACGCGCCGCCCTTGCCGGGCTTCACGTGCTGGAACTCCACGATTTCGAGCAGGTCGCCATCCATCTCGATGACCATACCGTTGCGGAAATCTGCGGTAGAAATCATTCTTGTAACACCTTCAAGTTCTTGGGGGATTTGCTGAGCAGTTCACAACCCGATTCCGTAACCACCACGAGGTCTTCGATACGCACCCCGCCCTGGCCAGGTAGGTAGATGCCGGGTTCGATGGTCACCACCATGCCTGCCTCGAGCACCGCGTCGGACTCCTTGTTGAGGCGGGGGGCCTCGTGAATCTCGATGCCGACACCGTGTCCCAGGCCATGCCCGAAACGCCCGCCGTATCCCGCCTCAGCGATGAGGTCACGGGCTATGGCGTCCAGTTCCCGGCAGGACAGCCCGGGCCGAATGGCCTCGAGGGCGATTTGCTGCGCGGTGAGGGTGAGTTCATAGATTTCCTCGAACCACGCGCCCGGAATCGTAGCGAAAGCGCAGGTGCGAGTCAAGTCCGAGCAATACCCGTCCTTGCGGCAGCCGCAGTCGATGAGGACCACATCGCCCGGGGCGAGGGTGTGTTCGCCGGGCATCCCGTGGGGCAGGGAGCTGCGTGCGCCGAAGAGGGTGATCGTGTCGAAAGAGGCGCCCGCCGCGCCGCGCCGCTTGAACTCGTATTCGATGCGGGCGGCCACGTCGCGCTCGGCCACGCCCGTCCTCAGGCCGTCGATCACATCGGCGAGGACGCCATCGGCGAGGGCCGCCGCACCACGAATGCGGCCGATTTCGCCGGGCGACTTTACCCGGCGCATGCGTGAAACGATGCTGCTTTCCGGCACGGCGCCGCCTTTGAAGCCATCGGACACGTTGCGTACCTGCGCCACGGTGTGGGCCGTATCGTCGAAGGCGGCGCGTTTCACGCCAAGTGTGGCGAGCGCCTCGCCCACGCGCTTCTCGATCACGCCGGCAACCTCACGCCTTTCGTAGTCGTGGACCTGTTGGCCGGCCTGCTCGGTATAGCGGAAATCACACAGGAAAAGGGCGTCCTGCGCCGTGACGACCACGGCGGAAGTGGTGCCCGTGAACCCGGTGAGGTATTCATTGGCCGGCGGCGACAGGCTGAAGAACCCGTCCAGCCCTGCTTCTTCCAGGTGATTGCGCAGTGTGTCCAACCGTTTTTTCATGCGAGCCGTTCCTTGAGCGCGCGCAGGGCGAGGGTATAGCCCGCGGCGCCGAAACCGGAAATCTGCCCCACGGCCACCGGCGCGATGTACGAATGGTGGCGGAAGGGTTCCCGGGCGTAGACGTTCGACAGGTGTACCTCGACGGTGGGAATGCCGGCCGCCGCAATAGCGTCGCGCAGGGCGATGCTCGTGTGTGTGTAAGCCGCAGGGTTGATGATGATGGCGTCGGCCCAGCCGGCGGCCTCCTGGACAGCCGAAACGAGTTCGCCCTCGATGTTCGACTGGCGGGTACGCACCACCACACCGAGGGTCTCGGCCTCGGTGGCAAGGGCCGCGTCGATGTCGGCGAGTGTCGTATCGCCATACACCTCGGGCTCGCGTGTGCCCAAGAGGTTGAGATTGGGTCCATGCAGTACCATGACGTTCATAACGGGTTTCCCGCCTGTGTTTGTGGTTCTGACCTTTGCATAGTACCTTGCGGCGCAGGGTTATATAAACCCAGGCTGCCGCGCACCTTGATAATGCGTTGTGCTTTCTCGCGGTAGGTCTCCGCTTCGTTGATCAGCCTGTGGCCGCGGTCTGGTGCGCCTGCCTCGATAAGCATCTTGCCGTAGCTTTCGAGTGCGCCGGCAAGCGCGAAGTTCAACTCGGGCGAGGTCTCGCTGGCGCAACGCTGCGCCAGGCGGTACTCGCGCAGGCCGCGCTCGCTGTCGCGGCGTCGTTGCGCCTCATTGGTTTGCTTGGCGCGCATCCAGAGCGTGTCGGCCAGCAGCCTGTGCGCATTGGGATCGAGGGGGCTGCGTTCGACAGCCGCTTCCGCCCAGCGCACGCACGCCTCGAGCAACGCCCGCCGTTGCGCCGTTGCGCGCGGGCCGGTATGGGCGCGCAGCATTTCGTAGTGTTTCGCGAGATAAACCGCCAAGTCCGCCCGGTAGGGGTACAACCGATCAATCGACTCGACCTCATCGAGCCAGATAGCCAGGGCGCGCCGGGTGAGAATCAGGAAGGTGAGCGGCTCGCGGTTTACCACGAACCACACATTCGGTTCGAGGGGTGCGTCATCCGCGATGCGCCGCCAGCCGCCATCGGACGTGGGTAGATAGAAGCTGCCATATTGCTCGAGGATGGTCCGCTCCTCGTCGAGGCCGCCGCCCTCCGCCAACACGGGGCGCAGGAACGGCCGCAGCGCTTCGAGCGGGAGCTTGGGCGGGGACATGGTTATCCGGTCACCTTCGTTTCTGGCCTCGCGAAGCTGCACGCCGAAATTGCCCACTTGCGGTATAAGGACATTGGCCAACTCTGCATTCCGGTGCAGCCGCTCCATGGCATCGAGATTGAGCCGCGTGCCGTTGAGAGCATAGTGCTGGGTGTAGATACGGTAGCCCATCCCGGCCAGGAACGCCGCCACCACCAGCAGCACCAATGCCATCCCTTGTACGGCCACGCGTGTGCGGGCGCCCTGATTGGTCATCGTGTCCGCCGTGACGCGTGCCCGGGCGAAGAACACGCCCGTCAGCACGATGACAAAGGTCACCAGGCTGGGGTTGTAGAAGTTGAAGTCGAGGAAGCTGTGGCCGAGAAAGGCCAGTATACCGCCGTATATGCCGGCGAGCAGATAGCGCTCGGCCCGATCGTTTTCACGATGTATGCGCCATGCCCCCCACAAGACGACATAGGCCCAGAAACCCGTGAACAAAAGAAAGCCGAATAGACCGGTCTCTGCCAGGGCTTTCAGGTAGCCATTGTGCGCTGCCTCGACATCGCCGGCGTCCATGGTCTGGTAACGCTGGTAGGCCGCGCCGAAGTTGCCGAGCCCCACGCCGGTCAATGGCCGATCCTGCACCATGCGCCAGCCCACTTTCCAGTACGAGAGACGCAGGCGGAACGAGCTGGGATCCATGAGCTGTTTGATGTCGAGGTCTTCTCCCTCCTCGAGAAGCTCGCGCGCCGACAGCGGCATGCGCTCGGTGCCCAGGGCGGCGGTATTCCCTTCGCCGGCGGCATCGCCGGCAGGATTCTGGGCGGCGCCCAGCATAGCTGCGCCGGCAACCACGAGGATCACCAGCCCCGCGGCATACCGCCCTGCAGCGGGGGTGAATCGCCGGGCAGCGAGCAGGAGGATAACGAGAAACAAAGCAATCGCAAGGGAGAGCATGGCGCCGCGCGAGTAGCTGAGCCAGAGGGCATAGGCGAGCACAGGCAGGCACACGAGGAAGGCGAAGCCTCCGGCGGCATAGCGGGCAGCGAAGCCGCCGTTCTTACGGCTGTACGCTGCGACCGTGCCGCCGAGTATCACCGCGAGCACCAGGGCCAGGACAAACGCCACCCCGAGGATCATCGTGAAAGGCATGGGTGTCTCGGCGAGGGTGGCGTAGATCGCCGTCGCCAGCAGCACCGTGCACAATACGCCAAGGAACGTGAGCCATGCCGGCGCCGTTCCTGCCGGCTGCGGCCCGGAAACACGCGCAGCGCGCGCGCGCAACGCCTCCTGATTGCGCTGCACGCAATATACGAACCCGCCCAGCACGAGGGGTAGCGCGAGGATCAGGAGTGCGGCGAGCGTGTTCGGATGCAGCATGGTGCCGAAAGCGCGGTTCACGTTGAGCCGGCGCAGGATTTCCGGCGTGGCCTTGTCGACACCGAAGTAGGCGCGTAGAATTTCGGGGTTGCCTATCATCTCGCGGCGTACATAGTCGAGCACAAACTCGAAGTGCAGCAGCGCATAGGCCGCCTCATAGAACGCCGCCGCCACAAGGCCGCCCAGCGCCAGCATCGTGGCGGCGCGGCTGTGCAACCCGCCGCTGCATACCAGAAAAAGCCCCAGGAACCCGCCCCACAGCAGCAGGCGGAAATAGGTGACGCTCAAGTCCACGCTGAACGGCGCCGTGCCCAACCCGGCGAGCACATAACCGCCCAGCAGCAGCACGGGCGTCAATTGCCCCGGCGTGCCTCCCCGCCGCAACAACCGCAACGCCCACAACACGATGAGAAACAGGGCGATCGCCAGAAAATACAGGTTGTCGGCGCGGTAGGTCAGGCCGTCGAACCAAGGGCGCAACAGGCATAGGGCCGCAATACCAAAGCCCGGGTGCAGCGCCGTTGCCCCGAAAGCAAAGACACCCGCCCCCATGATCACGAGCGTTTCCGGGTGAACCGACGCCAACATGCTGCCGCCCAGCCCGGAAGTTTTCGCTGACCATACGCCGGCAATGATCACGATAGCCGCCACGATTGCACCCAAGGCGAGATACACGGTGCGCGGTGCAGGAAGATCCGCGTCCCAGCGCCGCAACGCCACCGGCGCCGCGCCCGGCGCGCGAGCGGCGCTATGGTGTCCGGGCGCCGGGGTGTTCGCACGCTCCCGCTGGCTGCCGGTCTTCTTTCCCTTTTTCTTGCTCACTCGTCTTGGCCTTTCTGCCGCCGGCTGGCGTTCATCAGCAGGACAATCAGGAGGAATACCCCCGCGGTTTGCGCAAGGATAATGAAAGTGCCCAGGCGGTTCACCAGGGACAGCAGGGCGCCGCCCAGACCCACCACACCCGCCACGAGAAATATGAACTCGACCGCCTGGCGCGGCGTCATGCCCAGCTCGACAAGGCGGTGCGAGAAATGGCGTTTGTCTCCCAGCCAGATGGATTCGCCGCTGCGCCAACGGATAAGCACGACGCTCGCCGTGTCGAACAGCGGCACCGCCAGGGCCAGGATCGGCGCGGCCACGGCCACGCGGGAGGCGGTCTCGGGCACGTGGAACGTGCCGAGCAAGGCCACGGTGGCGAGGAAGTAGCCGCTGAACATGGCCCCCGCGTCGCCCATGAAAATACGCGCGGGGCTCAGGTTGTGATAAATGAACCCGCCCACGCTGCCGGCGAACACCATGAGCAGCAACCGCACAAACTCCTGCTCGCCTTCATGGCTTTGAACAGCCAGAAAGAAACTGAGCGCGGCGATGATAGACACCCCGCCGCACAGGCCGTCCATGTTGTCGAGCAGATTCAGGGAGTTCGTCACGAGTACGACCCAGAACACCGTAATTCCGCCCGAAAGCACGAGCGCCAGGAGCTCCGGGCGCAGGGAGTCATCGAACAAGAACATGCGTATGCGTAAGCCGCAGAACACCAGCAGCAACGCTGCCAGCACCTGCCCCATAAGCTTGGTGCGGGGGCGCAACGCCCGCAGATCATCCCACAGTCCAAGGGCGAAAATGATCAGTCCGCCGCTGACGATGCCCGCCAGCTTCACCCGGTGATCCTCGCCCAACATCCCACGCAGGTTGTCCTCGAGCGAGCCCAGGGCGAACCCGGCCGCACGGCTTACCATCACGAGGTGTGTGCCGAGAAACAGGATGAAGGTCAGCACAATGGCCACGCCCCCCAGCAGCGGCACGGGGGTGTGGTGCATCTTGCGATCACCCGGCTGGTCCATGATCTTGAAATGCAAGGCGAACCGGCGCACCGCCTCGGTGAGCGCAGCGGCCAGAAGAAAGCTCACCACGAGGGCGTACGCGTAGATCACGTAGGGGTTGCTGAACATCTCAATGCTTCCCGGTACAACTCGAATTCCGCATGGGCGGCGGTTTCCGCCGTAAACTCGCGGCGCACCCGGGCCTGCGCAAACGCGCCCATGGCCTCGCGCCGTTCCGGATCGGCCAACAGGGCATTCACCGCTTCGGCCAGAGCGGCCGGTTCCCCGGCGGGCACGTTGAGTCCCGTTTCGCCGTCCAGATTGGCGAACTCGACCCCCGTGCCCAAGCGTGTGGCGACCACCGGCTTGCCGCAGGCATGCGCCTCGAGGATGGACAGGCCGAAGGCTTCGCTGCGCGCCACAGACGGGAAAGCAAACACCGCGCAACCACGCAGGTGCGCCACCAGTTCCGCATGGCTCAGCGCGCCAGGGAACACCACATCCACACCCAGCGTTTGCGCCCGCTGCATCAGGGCCGCCCGCTCAGGGCCGTCCCCCGCGATAACCACCCGCGCGTTGATCATGTGCGCCGCCGCCACCAGGTTCGGCAAGCCCTTGTAGTAGCGGTGCATGCCTGAAAAAAGCACATAGTCGCCACCGTATGCTGCGCGCAACGCGGCCACACGGGCGGGGTCAAAACTGTCGAACTCCTCAGGCAATATGCCCAGCGGCACCACCCGGCAGCGATCACGCAGCGGCGCGAGCGTGGGTGACGTGTCGAGATACGGCTGTGACGTGGGCAGGATCATAGCAGCTTGGCGCAGGAATGTCATCTGAAACGGGCGGTAAATCCGCATCGCGGCGGCCTGCCGCACCACATCGCTGTGGTAGCGAACAACCAGCGGTGCCCGTACACGCGCCACCAGCCAGCTCATCTCGGCAGTCGGATTGGGCATGTGCACCACCGTCACATCGCCTGCCAGGCGCCGGATATAGCGCGGAAAGGCGGGGGACAGGGGCGCGCTCTGTAACCGCCCGAACTCGGCCACCTCGGTCACGCGGGTACCATCGCGCTCGATGGTGCGGGTGTGTGGCGTGCGGCTGCATACCAATGCCTCGACCTGCGCCCATTGCCGCTGGAAGCGGCAGAGCAGGCCAATGTAGCGCTCCATACCACCGAAAACTGGCGGGTAGAAGTCTTTGTATACATGTAGAATACGCATGGGTCCGGGTTCCCGAAAAGAGCCGCGCTACCCTACCACGCACGGCCAACCCGCACCAAGCCACCACCGGCCGGCAACGTCCGCCCACGCGGTGAGGCGCACTGGTTTCATGCGGCGATGGGGGATGCCGTCCACGGCATCCCCGTTGAAGGGGCTCGTGGGTATTCCCGCTTCGCGAAGACGCCCCGGAGCACAAGCGCGCGCCGCCCCCTTTCGCGCCATGGTGCGTTACCTACGCGGAGGCCCTGCACACCACGCACCTTTAGTGCCCTAAAGATCGTAAAGCGCAACAAAAGACAAGAAGATTTCGGAGGTGATAGGCAACCTGTTACAACAGAATGCTTTATAGAGTGTGAAAACTGCGGAGTTTTTCT
>CAZMVU010000152.1:0-12050 GCA_964569295.1 uncultured Nitrospirales bacterium | reverse complement strand
TTGGGCTGGAGGCCACGAGGCTCTTTTCTCCCGGCTTGCGCGCCAGCGTCTACCCCACGGCCTTTGCGGGAAAAGCGGTGGCAAGCCACCGCACTCCAAAGGGCGCATACCGCGTGACTCATAGAAACAGCGGGTGGGCCAGAACCGCTACCCACGCTGATACCAGGGCGTTGTATGACGTATGGGAAACGGTTCACGGCAATCGGCTAAAGAATTGCAATGTTCGTAATTCTTTAGCCGTATGGTGCAAGGGGGCGCACTTGGTTCGCCAATCTGTGCGCCTACCCCCAATATTTGACCACGGACTGGCGGAATTAAGGTGTATCCTGCGCCATACGTTGTTGTTGATCCGGGAGCCAGCGCACGGGTTGTGGGCAGCGCCCACGTTTGGGCGAGGCGGCCTGGTGAATACAGGACGCGTGCGGAGACGGCTTTCAGGCAATGGCGCCCGGGCCGTGCACATTGGGGCGCACGGCCCGGACACTTCGGCCGCAACAGAGCCGGCAGGGCAACTGCATGGCTGCCGGAATGGGGCGGTTATTCCAGCCCCTCTCCCCAGAAATGCGTGGCCTCGTGCAAAATGAACCCGCCCGCATTCATGGGGAAGTTGCCGTCCACGGGCACTTGCACGTTGATTTCGGGGTGCGTCCACGAACCGGCCGTACCGGAAGCGCCGGGCCACCGGACAAAGTCGACGTGCCCGTCCATGTACAAGACGTTGGAGCCTCCCGGCACATGATTGAAGTGCTGGGGCTCTTCACAAACAACATCCCACATCACGGCCAGTTCCGACTGGGCCATGGCGGATGCGCCGGGGTCGTTGATGTCCGTGACGAAGAAGCGCTCGATGCCTTCGCGCAAACGGTAGATAACATCGGAGTCACCGGTGCCGGTTCCCGGTTCCACCACACGCCAGTCTTCATGGACAAGCGTTGGGTCGGCGGCAAGGCGCACACCGAACCCGTCGGTGGGGTCCTGCACGTTGTTGTAGAGCGCGGTTGCTTTGTCCGGGGTATCCACCATACTGCTGTTGATGGCATACCCCAGGTAGCTGTAGGGATAGCCGAGCACTTCGCACGGATCGAGTTCGCCGTCGTTGCTGCGTGATGTTTCGCGCCAGAACGGACTGGTCGTCTCTCCTTCATCCCACCGCTTCTCCGGCGTGTGGCCGCCAATGCTGCTCGGGCAAATGAGCACCGCGAAATCGCTCAGGTACTCGGGGTAAATCAAGTCGGCGTCGGCCGATTGCTCCATGGGCAACGGTACACCGTCACAATTGCGCGACTTCATGGCGGGGAACAGGTCGCCCCGGGATTCGCCGCTGTACATCTTGAACACCATGCCCATTTGCTTGAGGTTGTTCTGGCAGCTTGCCCGCCGGGCAGCTTCACGGGCCCGTGCCAGGGCAGGCAGCAGTATGGCCGCCAGTATGCCGATAATAGCGATGACGACGAGAAGTTCGATGAGGGTGAAGCCGGTTTGTTTTGATTGCATGGTATGGGTACTCCTTTGCTTGGGCAGGAGATGCGCTGCGGATTGCTTGCTGTACGCACTTAGCGCGTCTGCCCGGTCTACGTGGTGTGTGTATGCGCCGGCATGCAGATCATCGAGAACATGCAGGCACAACAGATAAAGCGGCTGGTGAGTGCAAAGCCCCGGGCATGCAACGGATGAATCATGGAACCCGCTTGGGAACCTTGGCCATAGGCCGGCAGCACGAGGCGCGGATAGGGCAGAAGCTAGCGGACGGGTGGTGCGCGCAGGTGGAAACCGGGGTAACGGTTGGGCAAGCGAAGGCACTGCGTCCCGGCAAAGATTCGCGGTCCTGCGGTGCGGGTTGCAGGAACCACGGCCAGCGCTACCGCCAGGAGGCACAGGGTGTCCACCAGCTTGCAGAAGGGACAGTCTTCTTCGCCGCTCTCGCCGGCCGTGCATAACCCGGGTATGAGTTCATGCACCAAGGCCAACGCGAAGAACGCCAGCATGAGACCCAGGGCGGCATAGAAAAGCAGCGGACGGCGCTCGAAGGCCGTGCACCTCACAGGCCGGCGCAGCCGGTATGGCATACTGGCTTTTCGCTCGAAAGAATACACCGTACTTCCCTTGTGTATATCGTGAAAAAGGGCGTGGGGACATAGCGGCACTTCACCATCGCACGCCAAAGAAACGTAGCACGCACCCGGTGCTAATATCAATACCGGCCTGAAGCCGCTGTACGCAAAAGCGCGGGCCCGCGCGCCAAAGGCGGACAGGCCCGCGCGCTCGAAAAGGCGCAAGACGTGGCCATAGCTGCCCCTCGAGGTCAGTTGCGTGGGAATCGGGTAAGGCGTTATGGTCTTCCAAGAAAAGGGTGTGGCCTGCTTGTCGTAGACACGCCCGTTTTCAATAGTGTGTGTATTGGGCCAGATGTTTTGGCCTTGTAACACAAGGGCGCAGTTTTTTCACTGCCGCTGCATAACGAAAAGTGACGCAAAAAGGGACTGACACAAGTGATCGAGACGGGGCTGTCCCGTTGTGCTTACCCCTACTTATCATCGAAGAATCAAGAACATCGGTAGCAGAAAATCTGCACCAAAAAAAGGAATGGATTATGTGTATGTTCCGCGTTGGTGTCTTCGTGACGGCCCTTCTCATCGGCTTCGGTCTTGTGCATCCGGCCGCTGCCGCGAAGCAGTTCATTTTCCCGGCACAGGAGGATCACTGCCACAGCAGCACGATCGTCGCGTTGCCCAACGGCGGCCTGCTCGCCGCATGGTTCCAGGGCTCCGGTGAACGTCAGGCGGATGATGTGCGGATTATGGGGGCGCGCTTGCCAAAGGGCGCGGATACCTGGGGGCCCGTGTTTGAGATGGCGGACACGCCGGGGCTGCCCGACTGCAATCCCGTCCTCTTCCTCGATACCCAGGAGCGGGTATGGCTGTTCTGGACTGCCGTCATGGCGAACAAGTGGGAAACGAGCCTGCTCAAGTACCGCCGCGCGGATACCTGGGAGGGCGGCGGCGCCCCGGCCTGGGACTGGCAGGACACGATCGTGCTGAAGCCCGGCGGTGACTTCGCCGACAAGATCGCGGCGGGGTTCGAGGCTATCGACTATGATCAGGACATGTGGGCCGAGTACGCGCTGCCGTACGACCGGCAGCTTGTAGAAGCCGCGCAAGACAAGACGAAACGCCGGATGGGCTGGATGACCCGGTGCCACGTGCATACACTGCCCAGCGGGCGTATTGTGCTGCCGGTGTACTCCGACGGTTTCAACCTCGGGCTCATTGCCTATAGCGATGATGACGGCGCCACATGGCAAGCAAGCGCCCCGATTGTCGGCCTTGGCCCCATCCAGCCCGCTATCGTCCGCAAAGACGGCGGCACCCTTGTCGCCTATTGCCGCGACAGCGGGCCCGATCCGCGCCGGGCACTCGTGGCCACCTCGACCGACCAAGGGGAGACATGGTCCACGGCCACGGACACGGATCTCGCCGCATCGAGTGCGAGTGTGCAGATTTGTGCGCTGGAAGATGGCCGCTGGCTCCTTGTACACAACGACACCGAAGAAGGACGCCACCGCCTCGCGCTTTCCGTGTCACAAAACGAAGGCGACACCTGGGAAGTAGCCCGCTATCTGGAGGATAAGCCGGCGGACACCGGTAGTTTCGCCTATCCCTCGATCATCCAGGCGGCGGACGGCGTCGTTCACATCACCTACTCCCACCACACGCCGGCGGGCCGCACCATTGCCCATGTGGACCTGGCGCCCGGGGCGATCGAAGACCGGTAACCCGGGCATAATCGCGTTTCTGTGCAACGGTTAAGCGGGTAGCAGGGGCCGCTTGACAACAGGCCTGCGGAATCGTATAATGACATGCGATTAAGGAACTGTCCATGCTCTCTCGTACCGCTAAACACGCCCTGCGCGCCACGCTCGTGCTTGCCCAGACACCCCGGGATCAGTTCCGCGGCGCTGGCAGCATCGCCGAAGAAATCCGGGCGCCCCAGAATTACCTCGGCAAAATGCTCAAGACACTCGCCGAACGCGGCGTGCTCGTGAGCCAAAAGGGAATGGGGGGCGGCTTCCAACTCGCGAAGTCCCCCGAGAAGATAACGTTGTATGAGGTGGTCGAGCCCTTCGACCACGTCAGCGACTGGACCGGCTGCCTCATGGGAAACGGGGCGTGCTCACCGGACACCCCCTGCGCCCTGCACCATAAAGCCGCCTATGTGCGCGATGAATACGTGAAGATGCTGCGCACTTCGACCTTGGCCGAGGTTGCCAGTCCACCGGCGCCGGTTCCCCCGACATAAGCTGTGCAGAACACGGTGCTACGTTCTGGTGTTTTTTCGGATATGCACATGTGCTTAACCGTAAGATCCGACACAATACGGCGCATGCCGTGCGCCAACAAGGAGCCCTGTCATGACCGATTATGCCAACAAGACCGTCGCAGAACTGGTCACCGAACGGCCCGCCCGTGCGCGGGTATTCGACAACCACAAGATCGACTTCTGCTGCGGGGGGAAGCGCCCGCTGCAAGAAGCCTGCGAGAAGAAGAGCGTCCCCCTCGACCAGGTGGTGAGCGAACTCGCGGCCCTCGATAGGAAACCGGCGGCGCCAACCGCGGACCTCACAGCCATGGGCCCCACAGCACTGGCGCAACACATTGTGGCCACACATCACGGTTTCCTCAAGGAAGAGCTGCCGCGCATCGAACGCATGGTGCATAAGGTAGCCAAAGTGCATGGCGACAAAGAGCCGCGGCTGCATGAGGTGCTGCGCGTATTCGCCGGCCTCAAGGAAGAACTGCTTACGCACCTGGGCAAAGAGGAGCAGGTGCTCTTTCCGCTTGTCGAGCAGTTGTTCAGCGGCACCCTGCCCGCTGAGCAACGCGCCCTGATGGACGGGCCGCTCAACGTCATGGAGATGGAGCACGACTCCGCCGGGGAGGCCCTCGCCGAGTTGCGCCGGCTCACCGGCGACTATGCCCCGCCGGATTGGGCCTGCAACACCTTCCGGGCGCTGTTCGATAGCCTCGAGGCACTCGAGCACGACACGCACCAGCACATCCACAAGGAAAACAACATCCTCTTTCCACAAGTGCGCGCAGAAATCCAGCAAGTGCGCACGGCCGCAGAATAGTCTCCCGGCCCCCGGGACAGGCGGCGTCCAGCGCCCCCCCTGGATGATGGACACCGTTCATTTTTTCCGCTGCTGGACTTGCGCCCATCGGCCTGCACAAGTTACTATCAGACAGGATATTCCACAGAGGCCATGCGCTGCCCAGCGCATTAGATGGAAGGGAGAGGGCCGTGAGAAAACATATCTCACTTTTCGTTGCAGTATCGATTGCCGGCATTCTGGGGGCGGGCTGCCAGACCATGACGCCGCCTGCGGTCATTGCGCCAGTGGCACCCGCGCCAGACGAACAGGTGACCATCGACAACCTGATTGTGGTGGCCGATGGCTCGGGATCCATGTACCCGCCCGCCAAATTCGCGCTCGAGAAGGAGATCCTGCGATCCTTTGTTAACGGCGTGCCGCCCGGCGACTTCCAGGTCGGCATGATCCTTTACGGCGGCGAATCCACGCAGCGCTGGCGCAAACATGTCCCCGCGGCCTTCGATCGCCATGACTTGCAAGGCTTCGTGGCCAGCCTCGAATGGCTCGGTGCCTCGACGCCCTTGGCGCGCGTGCTCGACAAATTGCAGCCGGGCCTCGCAGGCACTACGGGCAATACGGCCCTTGTCATCCTTTCCGATGGCGAGGCCAATGCGCCCACGCAAACCATGGACGCGGCGGCGCGCCTCATCAATACCGCCGGCGGCGCCGTGTGCATCCACACCGTGCATTTTGGCGCCAACGCGGCCGGCGGCCAACTGCTTGCAAACCTGGCGGCCATCAGCGGGTGCGGCACGGCATACCATGCGAATCAGTTGGCGCAAGCCGAAGGCATGACCGCCTTCGTGCGTGATGTCTTCTTCGGCCCGGCCAACGCCTCCCAGGCCGCCGACCATGGCCCCGGCATCTATTTCGATACCGACAAGGCACACCTGCGTGAGGCGGCCTCGCTGACCATCGATTCGATCGCGGAAGCGATGCGCACCGATCCCACCATGCGCGTGCGGGTCGAAGGCCACACCGACGACCGCGGCTCAGAGAGCTACAACATGACCCTGTCGGAGCAGCGCGCCAACGCCGTGAAGAAGGCCCTCGTAAACCGCGGAATTGATGCCTCCCGCATCGATACCGTCGGCTACGGGTTAACACGGCCAACCGTGCCAAACCGCTCTCCCGAGAACAGGCAGTTCAACCGGCGCGCGGAAATCGTTCCTATTCCCTGACCCCGTCCAAAGCACACCACGCATCCTCCGCGGCCTTGCGCCGCTGGGGATGCGCTTTTTTTTCTGGCCGGCACCCCGCCGTAACGAATAGCGGTGTAATAAGGGCTATTCGTAATTCTTCAGCCGTATGGCGAAATGCGGCGCACTCGTCTTGCCAATCTGTTGCCTGATAGCGAATACCAGCGTGCGGCGGGGATAGCCATGCTGTGGGCGCTACTTTGGACTGCACTGGCTTGCCACCGCTATTGCGCGCGTGGGCTCAAAGTGCGTGCGTTTGTCCAAGGCGGGAGAGAAACCGTACGCAGTCGCCAGGCGTATCCTTGAATCCTTCTCGAGCGCGTGAGCAAAACACTTGGGCTGGAGGCCACGAGGCTCTTTTCTCCCGGCTTACGCGCCAGCGTCTACCCCACGGCCTTTGCGGGAAAAGCGGTGGCAAGCCACCGCACTCCAAAGGGCGCATACATCGTGACTCATAGAGACAACGGGTGGGCCAGAACCGCTCCCCGCGCCGATACCGGCGCGGCCATGAAGTACGTAAAACGGCGCACGGCAGACCACTAAAGAATTACTACGATTTTTCAATACGGCTGAAGAATTACGAGAAAAGGACGTTGGTGCAATGGCCCGCCCGGACGGACTCGAAAACAGTAACCGCCCCGGCGCGGTGGGGGGCCGGCCGGGGCGGTCATGAGGGGATTGGGGGGGGAGATGCGTTATTTCTTTCGGCGTGTGGTGGCCTTACTTTTTGGATGCACGCTTTTTCGTTTCCTTGCGCGGCGTTTCGAGGGCGGCCTGGGCCGCGGCGAAGCGCGCGATGGGCACGCGGAAGGGGCTGCAACTCACGTAGTCGAGGCCGACGCGGTGGCAGAACTTCACGGACGCCGGCTCGCCGCCGTGTTCGCCGCAGATGCCGCACTTGAGGTCTGGGGTGGTCGAGCGGCCTTTCTGCACCGCCATCTCGACGAGTTGGCCGATGCCCTCTTGGTCGAGCACCTCGAAGGGGTCGACGGGCAGGATCTTGTTCTCGAGGTAGATCGGCAGGAAGCCAGCGGCGTCGTCGCGCGAGTAGCCGAAGCCCATCTGGGTGAGGTCGTTCGTGCCGAAGGAGAAGAACTCAGCCTCTTCCGCGATCTTGTCGGCGGTCAGCGCCGCCCGCGGAATCTCGATCATAGTGCCGACCAGGAAGTCGATCTTCATAGCTTTCTTCTGCTGCACATCCTCGGCCACTTGCATAATCAACGCCTTCTGGTGCGCCATTTCGGCCTTGGTGCCCACGAGCGGCACCATGATCTCCGGCAGCACCTTCACCTTTTTCTTTTGCAGTTCGGCGGCCGCCTCGAGGATGGCGCGGGCCTGCATCTCGGTGATCTCGGGGTAGGCGATACCCAGGCGGCAGCCGCGATGACCGAGCATGGGGTTGAACTCGTGGAGCTCATGGATGCGCGCCTTCACCTCGTCCGGCTTCTGCCCCACGTGCTTGGCGAGCTTCTCGAGCTCTTTCTTGTCCTCGAGCAGGCTGCCGACGAACTCGTGGAGCGGCGGGTCGAGCAGGCGCACCGTGACGGGCTTGCCCTTCATCGCCTTGAAGATGCCCAGGAAGTCCTTCTTCTGGAAGGGGAGCAGCTTCATGACGGCCTTACGCCGCTCTTCCTCGGTCTTCGCGAGGATCATGGTGCGCACATGGATAATGCGCTCGGGGTCAAAGAACATGTGCTCGGTGCGGCACAGGCCGATGCCTTCCGCGCCGAAGTCGATGGCCTGCTGGGCGTCGTCCGGGCTGTCGGCGTTGGTGCGCACGTTGATCTGGCGCGCCTTGTCGGCCCACCCCATGATTTTCTTGTACCACTTGTTGCGTTCCGGCTGTGCGGGCAGCACGGGCACCTGGCCTTCGTAGACGTAGCCGGAGGTGCCATTGAGGCTGATCCAGTCGCCTTCCTTGATGGTCTTGCCGTCAACGACCAGCCGTTTCTTGGCGGCGTCAATCTTGAGGGCGGCGCACCCGACGATGCAGCACTTGCCCCAGCCGCGCGCCACGAGGGCCGCGTGCGAGGTCATGCCGCCGCGGGCGGTGAGGATAGCTTCGGCCGCGTGCATGCCGTGCACGTCTTCCGGGGACGTCTCGTTGCGCACAAGGATCACCCGCTTGCCCTGCTTGTGCCAGATTTCCGCCTCGTCGGAGGTGAAGACCACCCGGCCCACGCCGCCGCCGGGACCGGCCGGCAAGCCCTTGGCAAGCACGCTGAGCTTCAGCTCCTCTTCGGGATCAAGCATGGGGTGGAGCAGTTCATCGAGCTGCTTAGGTGCCACGCGCATGATCGCCGTTTCCTGATCGATGAGCTTCGCCTCGTTCATTTCGACCGCCATGCGAATGGCGGCGGCGCCGGTGCGCTTGCCCGTGCGGGTCTGCAGCATGAACAGCTCGCCATTCTCGATGGTGAACTCGACGTCCTGCATGTCTTTGTAGTGCTTCTCGAGCTTATTGCGGATACCCACGAGCTGCTTGTAGAGCTTGGGCATGGCCTTCTCGAGACTCTCGAGGCGTTCGTTCTCCGGGTTCGTCGAGTCCTTGTTGAGCGGGTGCGGCGTGCGCGTGCCCGCCACCACATCTTCACCCTGGGCGTTGCGCAGCCACTCGCCGTAAAACTTGTTCTCGCCCGTGGCCGGGTTGCGCGTGAAGGCGACGCCGGTGGCCGAGTCGTTATTCAGGTTGCCAAAGGCCATGGACTGCACGTTGACGGCGGTCCCCCACTGTTCGGGGATACCCTCGATGCGGCGGTAGCTGATGGCGCGCTTGCCCCGCCACGACTGGAACACAGCGCGGATGCCGCCCCAGAGCTGGTCCATCGGGTCTTCGGGGAATTCGGCGCCCAGGGTCTTCTTGATGATCTTTTTGTAGTCTTCGCACAACTGCTTCAGATCGTCGGCGGTCAGGTCGACGTCGAGCGTGTAGCCCTTCTTTTCCTTGAGCGAATCAAGGGCATGGTCGAGTTTCTCGCGCACGGACTCGCCGTCTTTCGGCTCGATGCCCATGGCCTTTTCCATCACCACGTCGGCGTACATGGTCATGAGCCGCCGGTACGAGTCATACACGAACCGCTCGTCCCCCCCGGTGAGCTCGAGCATGCCCGGGATCGTCTTCGGCCCGAGGCCGATATTGAGCACGGTGTCCATCATGCCCGGCATGGACATGCGCGCGCCGGAGCGCACGGAAACCAGCATCGGGTTCTTGGCGTCGCCGAACTTCTTTTTCATGATCCGCTCGGTCTTCTTGAGCGCCTTCAGGACTTCTTCCTGCACGGACTTCGGCAGCTTGCCGCCGTTCTTGTAGTATTCGGTGCATACGTCGGTGGTAATGGTGAAGCCGGCCGGCACGGGGATACCAAGGCTGGCCATCTCGGCGAGGTTCGCGCCCTTACCCCCGAGGAGGTTTTTCATGTTGGCCTTACCCTCGGCTTTACCACCGCCGAAGCTGTAGACAGATTTCTTGGGCATGGTTGTTCGTCTCCATGGCGCTGCGTACAGCGCGGTTGTCTAGCACGGGATTCCGGGGCCATCGAGTCCGGCGGCCTCCCGGAAAAAAGAGGAAACCCTGCTTTGATCCCCGCAGGGAAGAATCGCGGGGAAGTATACACAAGTCCGTATCCCTGTGCAAATTAGATTCCCGCCGCAGGGGGCGCCGCATGCGCTCGCACCCCAGGAATGGGAGAATCTGCGCGGAGCATGCGCGGCGGCCGTCCAATTTCGAGCATTTTTGGAACCGCGCGGTTTTCTCGCCGCTGGTGTCCCTCCGAGGTGTTACGCGAAAGGCGCGTGCCCTATTCCTTGTCCTTTCGGCGGCGGTGGCCGCGCGCGAATTGAACAAACAGGCCGGTCACGGCCAACACGCCCCACACCCCCGCCACGATCCACGGGAAACTGTCGAGCAGCCCGGCCTCGGCGAGTTGGGCCTCTCGTTCCGCGGACATGACGAAATAGAGCACGCTGTATACCGCCAGCAACGCGCCCAACGCGCTCGTGGCTACGACCACGACCGGTTTCTCGAGCACCAGCGCCAGCAACGCCCCCGCCACCGCAGCGCCGGCCATGGCCCACGGCGCCCACGACAGGCCCTGGCCCGTGAGGAACATCGAGGCAATGGCCCATCCGCCGATGCCTCCGAGAAAGAATATGCCCGTGCGGTAGAGCCAGCCCAATGCCAGTGCGCCGCAAATGCCCCCCACCAGCACCGCCATCCCCATGGCCAACATATGCCCGCCGCTCACCCACCCCACCAGCACCACGGCCGACAGCGCGGCCAGCAGGAACCCCGTGAGCGCCAGGATAAAGTGCAGCAGCCGGTAACCGAAAAAGGTATAGAGCAGCCCCACGCCCACAAGCGCCAACAGCACATAATGCGTGTGGGCAGAATCCAAGTCCGCCAATTGAAGTTGCAGCCAGTTGTACACGGTGTATCTCCAATTTCGGGGACTACGAGTGAAAGGGCAGTCGCGTGTAAGCTGGGGATGTTGTGCCGCTGTTCATTGGTGGCCGGTCCCCGAAAGTATCCAAAAGTTCGAGGCCGATCTCGTTGTTGAGGTAGAAGCCTTGTGCGGTGGGGCGCACGTGTTCTTCGTCCAGCATGATCAGGCCGCGTGTGGCGAGGCGCGTGAGGGCCGGACCGAAGTCTTCGGTCACCTCACTACCGAAGCGGTGACGGTAGGCATCACGGGAAAGGCCCATTTGTAACCGCAGGTACTGGATCACGGTTTCGACGCGTTCTTCGGCCGGTCCGATATGCTCCGCCTCACACTTCTCACCGGGCGCCGCGAGGTAGGCGGCGAGATCCACGTGGTTGCGCGCGCGCACGCCGGCGAGGTAGCTGTAGGCCGCGCAGCCAAAACCGGCGTAGGGGGCGTTGTGCCAGTAGATCAGGTTGTGCCGCGCTTCCATGCCCGGGCGCGCGAAGTTCGAGATTTCGTAGTGCATGTATTCGCCGAGGGCCGCCTCGGCCTGCTGGTACAACGCGAGTGCAGCGTCGTCCGGCAGGGCCTCGTGCGCACGCCGGCCGAACGGCGTGCCGGCTTCATAGGTAAGGCCATAGGCCGCCACATGCGGCGGCGCCAGGGCGCGGCACTGTGCCAGCGTCTCGCCCCAAGTGTCCACCGGCTGTGCGCCAAAAATGAGATCCATATTCCAATTGTCGCAGTGGGCCGCTACCGTCTCACAGGCGCGCAAAGCATCGGCCGCGTCGTGCCGCCTGCCCAGATACCCCAGCACGTGGCTGTCGAAACTTTGCACACCGAGGCTCACCCGGTTCACGCCGGCATCGCGCCAGGCCTGCACCAGCGCCGGGGTGATGTCGTCCGGGTTGGCCTCGAGGGTAACTTCCGGCGCTTCCAATGCATACAGCCGGGCGAACGCACCGAGCAGCCGGGCGAGATCATCCGGCGTCAGCAGTGACGGCGTGCCGCCGCCGAAGAAAATGCTGCCCACGGGTTGATCAAGCGGTGTGGCATGCATTTCCTGGAAGAGGGCATCCACATAGCCCGGCGGCGCGGACCCGTCCGTGCGCGTCTTCACGAAATCGCAGTACGGGCACAAGCTCCGGCAATAGGGTATGTGTACATAGACGCCAAGCATGAATAGGTTTTTCTTGCAGGGGGGCTCGGGGAACCTCCATTGTTATGGGCGCAGTTCTTGTACTACCGCGCTGTTGGTGAAAAAGTGAAGCAAAAAGGGGA
>CAZMVU010000151.1:5901-12079 GCA_964569295.1 uncultured Nitrospirales bacterium | reverse complement strand
CACCCGCCGCCGCAACTCCCCTGCCATTCAAGACTTTCAAATTTCGCAATTGCCTAAATGCCATTGCCTTCGGCGTTGTGCTCCGCTATCCTGAGTAATGAAGTATCTGCCAAGCGGCCAAGACAAGTGCGTTGCTACGTGCAACCCGCCGGAGGCAGATAAGCTTTGTAACGAGGCGCATGGAATCATGTCCATTCGTGGCTCGAAATCCTAATTCATGGCAGGAGCAACAACATGAAAATCGGAATCAACTTACTTTTGTGGACGGGCGAGGCGCATGAGTCGGACATCGCCACCATCGAGCAGATTGCGAAGTGGGGCTACGAAGGGGTCGAGTTTCCCATGTTCGCGTTGGACAAGAGCCCCTGGCCGCTCTTGGGCAAGGCTTGCGATGACCTGGGGCTCGGGCGTACGGCGGTGGCGGTGTTGCCGGAAGGGGCCAATCTCATCGGCGAGGATGCCGCCGAACGCCTGGCCGCCGTCGACTTCCTGAAGGGCTGCGTCGATCAGTGCCATGCCGCGGGCATGGACGCGCTCGTCGGGCCGCTGTATTCGCCGGTGGGCCGCCTGGTCGGGCGCGGCCGCACCGAGGAAGAGTGGGACCGCGCGGTGGCAGGCATGACCCAGGTAGGCGAATATGCGGGGACGGGCGCGGTGCAGCTCGCTGTCGAGGCGCTCAACCGTTTCGAGACGTACTTCCTCAACGGCCAGGCGGATGCGGCGCGGTTCGTCGATGACGTGAACCTCGGCAATGTGGGCATACTCTATGACTCCTTCCATGCGAACATCGAGGAGAAAAACCCGATGGCTGCCGTCAGGGAATCGGGCCCCTGCATCAAGCATGTCCACGTCTCCGCCAACGATCGCGCCACACCCGGCGAAGACCACGTGCCACACGCGGAGACCTTCCGGGCGCTGAAGGATGTGGGCTACGACGACTGGCTTACCATCGAGGCCTTTGGAGGCTGGATTCCCGAGTTGGCCGGCGCCACGTGCATCTGGCGGCAGATGGCGCCCGGTCCGGAACATGTCGCGCGGGAAGGCCTCCGCTTCGTTCGCGAGACCTGGGCAGCGGTGTGACGACCACAGACGGCACGGGGCGCGCAGTGCCTGACCACCCCTACTACCTCGGCTCGTGACGGTCATCGCGGTGTATCTGTTGAACTTCGAGGCGCCGTGCGCCTTGACAATACGCACGAAGTGCCCAGGTTGCCCATGCCGGCGGTTTCTGCTACCGTTAGCGCGGCAATTCGGGGACTGTAAACTATGCGGCTAGACATTGCCGGCCAGACCGATGTCGGCCGGCGCAAGAATAAGAACGAAGACAGCTACGGCGTCGTGCGTGAAGGCGCGCCGGGGTTACGCCTTTTCCGTGAAGGGGCGTTGTTGTGCGTGGCCGATGGGCTCGGCGGGCATGTGGGCGGTGAAATCGCGAGCAAACTCGCGGTATCCATGATGCGGGATGTGGCGAAGGAGACGCTTCCACCGCCGCCAGAGGATGACGCCGAAGTGGACGAGCGCGACGAGGGCCCCTTGCCGCTCATGCGGGCCGCCCTCGAGAAGGCGAACGAGTCCATCTACCAGACCAATCAGGACATCGTGACCGAGGGCCGTCCCATGGGCACGACGGTACTGGCGGCGCTTATCCTCCCCGGCAAGACGTACATCGCCAATGTGGGTGATTCGCGGTGTTATCATGTACGCGACGGCGAGATGATCGCGCGCACGGTAGACCATTCGTGGGTCGATGAGCAGGTGAAGCAGGGGCTCATGTCGAAGGCAGAGGCCGCTCTCGACCGCCGCAAGAATGTTGTCACCCGGTGCGTGGGCACCCACGCGGATATCTCCGTGGACACCTATTGCTGGCACATCGTTCCCGGCGACATTCTGTTGTTATGTACCGACGGGTTGGTCAATATGGCCACCGACCAGGAAATACTCGAAGTCATCAACAAGCAAGGTACCGCGGCCGATTTCGCGCAGCGGCTGGTGCACCTGGCGAACGAGAACGGCGGTAAAGACAATATCACCGTGCTTCTCGCCAATATAAGTCCCGGCTTATTCCGGCTGATCTACCTGCGTAGCCGCACACTCTTGCGCAAGTATGGTTTCACGCTGGGCTGGGCGCTCTTCCTTATTCTCTATGGGGTGGGGGCGTTCGCTCTCGGGTGGTTTCTGCGGGGCGCGTAGCGGCGCGCCGGCGCCTTGTTACCGCTGCCGGCGCAGGTGCATGAGTACGCTGCCCGCCGCCAACCCGATCAACGTGACAGCGGTAATGACACCGCCGGTTCTCCAGCCGGGAATTCGGTAGCGGAAGCTTATTGCGTGCAGGCCCGGCTCGATGTAGACCCCGCGCACGAGCCCGTTCACCGGGAACACGGGCGCCGGTTCCCCATCCACCATGGCCGACCAGCCCTCGGCGAACGTATCCGCCAGCACAACGACGCCCTCCGCGGCGGCGTTCACTTCGATCGCCACATGCGCCGCCGATTCGCCAACGATGCGTACCGCCGCTCTCTCCGGCGGTGCAGCCTGCGCCGGTTCAGCCATTTCGGGGGGCGGCACACCGGTCACGATGCATGTTGTGGCCAAGCCGCCCCCCTCCTCGCCCTCTTCCCCGGCCGCCGCCAGCAGCGCCAACGCCGCCGCGTTGTCCGGCGCCACACGCCAGTGCCCACACCAGTACACGCGCGGTCTGGGCGCTTCATGCGGCCGGGCACGCACGGCCCCGCTGTGTTTGTCCACGGTCAACACCGTGTCGGCTGCCAGCAGGCCGGACAGCGGCGGCAGGTTTCCGGGTCCGGCATCGGCCCGGGCAGCGTAGACCGCGTACCGGCGCGGGGCAAAGCCATCACCACCCACAACGGCGGTCCCGGTCAGCAGGCCGAGGTTGGCCCACGTGCGCGGCGTGTTATCGAGGGATACGCGCCCGGCATCGGCCCCGGCGAGGGCGTCGCGCGGGGCGGCATAGCGCGCCTGGCTGTCGAAGTAGGGGTGCGGAAAACGGTTGCGGTTCATCTGCGCCAGGTCAATGAACGTCATGGTCATAAGCAAGAGCGTCATGGCCACGCTCAGCCACGCACGGCGTCCGAGTACAGCCAGCACGATCGGCGCCACGATGAAAGGGAGCCGGGCGAGTGCCGGCGCCATGCCCACGCTGAGCACATAGCCCGTGAGCAGGGCCATGGCCAGCGCCGGCGCCCACACCCAGGGTGAACGCAGGTCGCGCGCCGGGGCCAGGAAGGCGTCGGCGCCGAGGGTAGCCAACACAGCGACACAGAAGCCCGCGCCAAGCAATGCGCCATCGCCGGATTCCATCCATAGTGCTGCGCCGGTGAGCACCAGCGCTGCCACGGCAAAGAAGAACGATGCTGCCAGTTGCCGGCGCCGTGCGAAGGCGGCCGGCCACAGTAGGAATGCGGCGAGGCCGTAGTATCCCGCATAAGGGAGGTCAGCGCGCGGGCCTCCGCTAAGTTGCTGAAACGCGTCCACGAAACCGGCCGGGCGGAGAACGGCGAGGGTGGGCAGGTTTGGCGCGGCGCCGGTGGCAAAGGCCGGGGCCCACACAACCGCCGTGAGCCCCGCAGCCACTGCGGCCGTGGCAAACAGCCCCGCGAATGCGGCGGTCCTATGTGTCGAGCCGGGCGTCAGTACCAGCCCCACCACACCATAGGCCGCCGCCAACGCCAGCAGTATACCGCCGGCAATATACGCGCCGGACAGCAGTATCGCGGCCACCATGCCGGCGATCCCAAGAAGCCGCGCCGCCCTTGGTTCCCGCAGGTAGTAGCCGGTACAGCCCAACAACCAAGGGGTCCATGTGGCGAGCGCCGCCAGTTCCGGTCGCGACATGGCGCCCGCCGCCACGCCCCCGAACGCCCATACCACGCCGCCATAGAGTGTGGCGGTGCGGCGCAATTCGAGGGTGCGTGCGAAGAAGACAAAGCCCAGTCCCGCCACGGCCAGCGCGAGCGCCCCGTGCCACGCCATGGCGACGCATGCCGGCAACAGGAGGAACACCACATTCAGCGGCTGGGCCAGTGCCCGGCCCGGCCCGGCGTAGAAAGGCGCGCCGCCGTATTGATCGGGGCACCAAGCCGGCAGCGCGCCCTGGTTCAGGCGGGTATAGCCGTAGTCATAGACAGGCAGGGTGTAGCTATAGAGCGGGGCGTTGGTCACGGCCGGGCCGTGGGGCGTGGCGGGTTCTTCCGCATACCGCCAGAAGACGGGCGCCAGCATGAGGAAAACGAGTGCCGCCACGGCGGCGAAAGTGACGGGAAAGCGTGGGGCGTCCGGCGCGGATTCGTTCACCGGAGCAGCTCACGCAGGTTGACGCGCCCCCCCCGCTTGGCAGCGCGCACCATGGCATGGGTCGCGGCGAGGCTGTTGAGGTTACGGCGTGCGCTGGTTTGCGGTTCCGCGCGTTGCGTCACGCACCGGCCGAATTCGGCGAGCAACGCGGCCTGGCGGTGGTTGCGCATCTTTACCGGTGCCAGCTTGCGCCGCGAAGACGGCTTGTTCGAGAAGTAGGGCACGTCGTCCTCGAGCAGAAGCGCGCCCTTTTCCCCTTCAATGCGCCACTGGCCATTCCAGGGGGTTTCCCAGCCGCGGCTCACCCAACTCGCGCTGTAGTTCGCCACGACGCCGTTTTCCATTTCCCATTGCGCCATCACCATCGCATCGCCTTTGAACCAGCTCCAGCCGGGCGCATGGCTCGACACGCGCACACTGCGCACGTCACTGTCGAGGAGAAAGCGCAGCATATCCACATGGTGAATGGTCATGTCCAGAATGAGCGGATAGGCCATCTGCTCGCGGTAGTTGTCCCAACGCGGCCCCCGGTGAAAATGGATGTCCACATAACCCACCGCGCCGATACGCTGCTGGGCTATCTGGCGGCGCAACGTCTCGACCGCCGGCTGGTAGCGGTAGTCCTGCGCGACAAGCAGAATGCGCTGCATTCTTTCTGCGGCTTCGGCAAGATTCTTCGCGTCGGCCAACCGGCTTGCGAGCGGTTTCTCGCACAACACATCAAGTTCCCAGTCGAAAGCGGCGAGGGCATTGCGCGCGCGCGTATCCGCCGGCGCGACATCGAGGAGCGCGTCCGCTTCGATGGCGGCGAGGGCCTCCGGCACGGATTGAAAGCAGCGGTCCGGCGGCATGCCATGGCGGCTGGCCGCATCCATCAGATTCTTCCGATCCGGGTCGACATACGCTGTGGCCTCCCACCGGCGTGAGGCCGCGACCGTCTCGGCCCACTGCCGCCCCATCTCGCCCAACCCTGCCTGTATGATTCGCTGCATGCCGTGCCTCCCGCGCCGTTGCGTCTCGGCCAGCCGCTATCCTAACACCCGCGCCACAGGCAGTCCAACGCCGCGGCGGCGCGCACCCGGGCATACGCGCTGGTTCCGGCTCTTATGGCGCACGTGTGTTCGTGGCGCCGGCCTGGGTCGACGCAAGCCGGCTGCCGCCCCGGCGGTCCCAGGGTTGCCTTTGACCAACCGCACTATACTATGGGGCGGTCTCGTTGACAGCGTGCAGGGTGCCCGCTAATATTCCGAGCGCGATATTATCCACTTGACGCAAGTAGGTTCATCCTGAAATCGCTTGCTGCGGCGCTCTGGCAAGAGACGTGCGAATGTGGTATTGACTGCTTTTCTTTGCGCCCGAAGGGTGCAACTAGATCGGCCCAGGCTGAAAGCCTGGGTTGCAGGAACGAATGAGGTTTCAGGACTGTCTGTAAGGCCGTGCCAGCACTAACAAACCTTACCTGGAATGGCCATACAGACATTACTCCTTGTGGCCGTTTACTCAGGCCCTCGGCCTGGGCTGATCCAGCTACGCCTTTCACGCGAACGGTGGCTTACCACCGCTTTTGCCCACGTGAGCTGAGGTGCATGCGTGCGTCCAACCCGCGAGAAAAATTGTGCGCAGCCGCCAGCGTTGTCCTTGTATGCTGCCCGGGTTCGCGACCAGGACTCTTGGGCTGGTGGCCACGAGGCTCTCTTCTCCCAGCTTGCGCCCCAGCGTCTATCCACGGCCTTGGCAGGAAAAGCAGCGGCAAGCCACCGCACTCCAGAGGGCGCATACATCGTGACTCACAGAAACAGCCGATGGGCCAGAACCGCTCCCCGCGCCGACACCGCCGCGGTTATGAAGTACGGAAAACGGCGCACGG
>CAZMVU010000151.1:3284-5801 GCA_964569295.1 uncultured Nitrospirales bacterium | reverse complement strand
ACGGAAAACGGCGCACGGCAAACGGCTAAAAGCTTACGCAAACTCTTCCTGAAGAACCAAGGAACCACATGAACACGCATGGGCCCTCGTGATCCGCCAGCGCCCGTACCGGGAAGGACGCGCGTACCTGTTTTCCAGGCGACGTTCATCTCTTTCTGTGCCCTTCTGGCGAGGAAGGGGCCAGGAAGGGGCCAGGCAAGGAGCTTACAATGCGCTCGCGAATGCAGAAACGGCCTTGATTATTGCCGGGGCCTGAAGGAATCGTGGGTTATGGGCACAGCTTTGGATCACCCACATCAACGTGCGCGCATGACGCGAGGTGGCCCGATGTGTCCTTCAGATTGCTCAGTATTTCGGCACGCACCTTGGCTAGACATGCCGGGCAGTAGGTGTGACTGGTTTTAACGGGGCTTTCTTCGGCCTTCGGGCGCCAGGCGCCGTCGATGCGTTCCCGTTTGCATACGCAACATTGTACTGTCATTGGCGGACCTCCTTGTCCTACTCCTCTTCCATCGCGTATACTTCATCGACACGGAATTTAGGAAACTTTAGCCCGCAAACCACGCATGGCCTTATGGAAAATCTGCCACATCTCCACAAACTACCGCGCGACGAAAACGATTGGTTCGCCGCGCTCATCGCCCTGGCACGTTACCTGCGCAGCCCGGAAGGGTGTCCGTGGGATCGGAAACAGCGGGCGGCTGATTTCGCCCGGTACGCGGCCGAGGAAACCCAGGAATTCATCGAGGCATGCGCAAAACACGATAACGGGCATATGGCGGAGGAATTCGGCGATAGTTTCTTCACCCTGCTGGCGGCGGCCGCTGCGGCCGAGGAGGAGGGATTGTTCCGGCTCGAGGATGCATTGCGGGGCATTCACGAGAAGATGGTGCGCCGGCATGGTCATGTGTTCGGCGCCGACCGGGCGGCCACGGCGGAGGATGCGGTGGAAATCTGGAAGCGGGTCAAGGTGCAGGAAAAAGCGCATCAGCAAACGCGGGAACAAGCGGATGAATAGCGCAGTGCCGGTGCGATCACGCTAACCGCCGGCACACCGGGAGGAAACGGGGTGATCGAGCGCCTTCGACAGCTCGGCCAGTGGGCAGGGTTTGTTCTGCTGTTGGTGTTGTATGCAATTCCGCCAGCACTTCTGGCCGGCGCCGTACTGTTGGGCGACTTCGCGCTCGGGCTGTTGGCCATCGCTTTCGGCGCGGGTATGGGCGCCTTCACGCTAAGCGCTCCCTTTCTCCTCATGGCGCTCGCGAATTCCGTGGCCATGCGCAAGCCGCCGCCAGTTCCGCAGGAAGCCCAGGATCTGCACAGCCGCCTTATGCTGGCGGACATGCATGCCGACACCTTCATGTGGCAGCGCGACATCCTGCGCCGCAGCCGCTGGGGCCACGTGGACGTGCCGCGTATGCGCGAAGGAAACGCCGGGCTGTATGTGTTCACCGCCACCACCTCGGTACCCCTGGGCATGAACTTCGCCAGTTCGCCGCGTACGCTCGACATGCTCACCGCCCTGCACGCGCTGCAAGGCTGGCCACGCACCACCTGGTTCAGTCTCAAGGACCGGGCCTTGTATATGCTCGCGCGCATGGACGATGCCGCGTCCCGCAGCGGCGGCCAGTTCATGGTCATCCGTTCGTTGGAAGACCTGACGCGTTATCTGGCGCGCCGCGGCGCGGGCGAGTGGGTGGGGGCGTGCCTGCCGGGAATTCAGGGGGTGCACTGCTTCGAGCATCAACTGAAGCATGTGAAAACCCTGTTCGAGGCGGGCTTCCGCATGGCCGGGCTCACACACTTCTTCGACAACGCGGCTGGCGGCTCGGCCCACGGGGTGCGCAAGTATGGCCTCACGGATTTCGGCAGGGCGGCCGTGGCACGTATGCAGGAGCTTGGCATGATTATCGACCTTGCCCACGCCGCACCACAGCTCATGGACGACGTGCTCGCCCAGGCCACGCGCCCCCTTGTTATCTCCCACACCGGCCCGAAGGGCGTGCATGAGTCGAACCGCACCGTAAGCGACGACCACCTGCGCGCCGTGGCAGCCACCGGCGGGGTGGCCGGTATCGGGTTCTGGAAGCATGTGGTGGGCGGGCCGGGCGTGGACCCGATTGCCGACGCTATTTGCTATGTCTGTGGCCTGGTGGGCGATGCGCATGTGGGATTGGGGTCTGATTTTGACGGGGTTATCCCCGCGCCATTCGACGCCTCGGGCATGCCCGTGCTCACCCAGAAACTGCTCGAGCGCGGACTGAGCGAGGAGAGCATCGCGCGGATCATGGGCGGCAACGTGCTGCGTGTCATCGAGGGCGCCTTGCCGGAGAAGGCGTGAAGCCTGTACGCCTGGACCAGCAGCGCCTGGGAGCATGGTCCTCCCCGGCCGCTGTGTTGGGGCTTGGCGGCGGGGTTCGGCTCGCGGGGACGCTCGCCCTGTGTTGGGGCTTGCCGTCGGGGTTCGGCTCGCGGGGACGCTCGCCCTCCCGGGGTATGGCGCGGCAGGCGGACGTT
>CAZMVU010000151.1:0-3184 GCA_964569295.1 uncultured Nitrospirales bacterium | reverse complement strand
CCCTCCCGGTTTATGGCGCCGGCGGTGGATAGAGGGAGTAGTAGGCGGCGTAGTTGCCGAGAACGCGCTTGACATACTGCTCGGTTTCCCAGAAGGGAATCACCTCGAGGAAGGCGTCGTGGCCGTGGTTGGGGGACTGCCGGCGCCATTTCGAGAGGTTGCCGGGGCCCGCGTTGTACGAGGCGAGCGTGTCGACCAGGTTGTTTTCCGAGCGCGCGATCATGCGCAGGAGGTAGTAGGCGCCAAGGCGAAACGAGGCCGGCGGGTGCTTGAGGCGGCGGGCGTCTTCCGCGGTGACGTTCGGGTCGGCGTTGGCGACGTAGCGCGCGGTGCCGGGCATGACCTGCATGACGCCGCTGGCCCCCGCGTGCGACACGAGGTTCGGCCGGAAGGTGCTCTCCTGGCGCGCCACGGCCAATAAGAGGTAGGGGTCTACGGTGGCCTGTTTCGCCGTGGGGTATACCGTGTCCCAGTGGGACAGCGGATACAGGATGCGCAGGCGTTCGAGCGTGGGCTGGCCGTCGTTCATGCCCCAGCCGGCGGCGTCAGCGAAAGTCTGTACAGTATGGGCGAAGCCGGCCTCGGCCAGCATGCGGTAGAGCGTGCCGATATAGGGATGGCCGTCGAAGGTATGGCAGATTTCCGCAGCCTCCCACTCGCCTTCCTCGATGCCATGGCGCCCGAAAAACCGCACCCGCTCGACCACGGGAATGACACTGAATCCGGGCGGATAGGGCGGCTGCGGCGTGGTGTCGAGGGGCATGGGCTGGAGGATGGTTTGCCCACCCGCTATGGGGAGATGGGGAACTTGGCCATCCTCAGGCCCCTCGAGCCGGGCCAGCGCGCGATGGGCATAGTAGTCGCCGACACCCACGGCGGCGGTGAGCGCGAGGTAGTGGCGCATGAGGTCGTTGTCGCCCACCTCCTCGAAGTGCCGTGCCGCGTCGTAGAGGGCCTGGCCGGTGCGGGTGTGGTTGGGGTAGTTCTTGCGCAGGCGCTCCCAGGCGTCCAACGCCTTTTGTTCGATGTCTCGCGAGAGCCAGAGGCGGCCGGCGTGGTAGAGCGCCCAGGGCGCGAGCCGGTGATCGGGGTTGGCGGTGGCAAGGGCGTAGTAGGTGCTGGCGGCCTCGATGGGCTGACCGGCCTCGAGCGCTTTGGCATGTAGCCAAAGGCTCTCGCCCATCTCGCGTGACTTCGGGAAATGCGTGGCCAGCAGTCCACACAGCACGCCTGCGTCGTTGCGGTTGCCGCCGCCGAGCAGCGAACGCACGCCGTAGTAGAGCCACGCGCGCATCCATGGGTTGTCCGTGTTCGGCCTGGCCAGGGCCTCGAGTTGCTGCTTGCGTGCGTCGTCGTTGGCGAGGTCTTTCTTTGTGACCCAATCCCGAAGCTGTTCCGGCGAAGGTACAGCGCCACCCTCCCCATTGCGCAACGCGCCGGCACTTGCGAGCAAGAGGTTGCGCGCGTCGTCATAGGCGCCACTGCGGACAAAGGCAAACACCGCCAGCGCGCGGTCCTCGCTGCGGGGCGATTTCCTGAGCTGGCGGGCGGCATCGCGCCGGGATTTGTGGTAGAGCGTTTCCGCGGCGACGGGGCGGAAATGGGCGTAGTGCGCCGGGTTTGCGGGGTCGATATCGACCAGGTTTTCCGCTTCCGCCCAGGCGATGGGCTCGATCCGCCACGACAACGGCTGGATGTCCGTCACCTTGGCGTAGAAGGGCGCCGCCTCGGTGTAGCGTTCTTGCGTGCGCAGGAGTCCCGCGAGCCGTGCGGCGGCCAGGCGGCGCCAGGGGCCCCGGGGCGTTTCCGCCAGCACAGCACGATAGGCGGCTTCCGCCCCCGTGGTATCGCCGTTTTCCCTTTGGCAATCGGCGAGCCGCACATGGGCGTAATGCGCGAGCGGCCCTTCGATGCGGGCGCAATGGGCAAAGGCCTGCCGCGCGGTGTCGACGTCGCCGTCATCGAAAGCGAGTGCGCCGGCGAGAAACGCGGCATCCCCGGCGATTCCGCCCAGGAACATCAGGGTGGTTGCGGTTACTGCGGCAAGCACGGGGCGGCTACCTCGAAACTGCTGCGAAAGCCGGTTGATCCCGTTCGAAGAGATACGCTCAAAACCGTCTTTCTTGTCTCATGGAGCATCTTTCCAGTCCGCGGGTGTTACCCGCCTACAGGGGTATTTCGCGCGTGAACCGCTTCACGGCGGGGTCATGGTCTTCGGGGGCGGGGCGCGTGCGCGCCCATTGCCGGAACGCCTGCACCAGCGTGTTGCCGAGATCGCACATGGCATCCTCGGTGAGGGTGAAGTCGGTGGTGGCTACATGATTATTCTGGCTGCCGCTGTAGAGTGCAAAGCTGATCCGGCGGTGGCGCAATGCCGTGGCGAAAAACTCGAGGGCGTTGCCGTCGGTAATGAGCGGCAGGCTCTCGAACTTCAGCGGCCGCTCGGGGTTGTCATTCACCACGAAGAGCAACTGCACCACCGGGTACTCGGGCGCGGCGAAGTGCCGGCTCACGAAATCCACTTTGCCCGACGACACGGCCTGGGCCGTGCCCGGCGCCACGTTCTCCGCCGTGGTTTTCACAATCACCAACGCTTCCTGCTTGAGCGCGGTGAGCAGCGGCACGTCGAAGTAGGCCTTGCTCCGGGCGAGGTCGTCCGCCGAGAGGAACAACGGCTTTGCGCGGCGTTCCTCGAGCTCGCGGAACGAGGGGTGGGTGCGCGGCAGGTTGTCGAGCCAGGCGAGTAATGCAGTGAGCGGCGTGTACTTGCGGCGCTGCCGTTCGACACTGCGCTTCTTGGCCGCGCCGCGCCACCGGGCGAAGCGCCCGCCCCGCGCACGGCCGCCCCGCGCCCCGCTTTCTCCATTGCCCGCCACGGCGGCCGCAACCACCGGCTGCGGCGCCTGGACGACGCTGCCGCAGTTGCTGCAACGGCCGGACCGGCCGGCGTACTCGTCAGGCAGTTCGAGCATGGTGTGACAATTTGTACACGCAAAGCGGATCATACGTGGTCTGGCCTTCGGCTTTCCTCGTTCCTCCGCCGCCCGTGACAGGTTGCGGACAGGTACCCCGTATTTCAGCAGCAACCCTGTGTGTATGTCAAACGATGCGCGCCTATGTCAACGTGTTCTCGAACCAGGCGGGGCCGCCCCATTTGCCGGTGACGATGACATCCTGGCCGCCG
>CAZMVU010000150.1:0-12187 GCA_964569295.1 uncultured Nitrospirales bacterium | reverse complement strand
GGGCGAGCGTCCCCGCGAGCCGAAACATAAACCGTGCCGCACAAAAGGGAGGGCGAGCCGAAACGCGACGTAAGCCCCCAGGGAGGGCGAGCGTCCCCGCGAGCCGAAACGCGACGTAAACCCCCAGGTGAGCAATTGGGGCAACCGCCCGCCCTGGCACCGGGAATCGGGGATTTCTGAAACTTCCTGTTCTTTTTGGCAGGATTCCAAGCGTGAGGCACTAAACTAATGCGTTGGAATCACCGGCCAAGACGCAGCAGATTGCCGCGGCCATCGTTGTGCTCATTGAGTTGCGCGCGCTCGCCAACATAGCGCCGTTGGGCACGTTCCACCGAAGACAGCGTTTCTTCGGCGGGTGCCGACGCAGAGTCGTCGTTGTCCCACTGCCACGTTGCAACCGGCCACCTGGCTCGATGTGCTTCCCCGGCGGCGGCCGGCTCTTCCGGTGCCGTGCCCTCTTCCGGCGCCGGCTCGGGCGAGGCGGCCGGGGCAGCATGCTCTTCCCCCGTCATCGCGCCCGCCGAATCCCGCGTCTCGGCATCTTCACCCGAGAGCGGTGGGGGGACACTCTCGAACTCACCGGCATTGGCATCGGCACTTTCTCCCGCGTTCCCGGCCTCTGTGCCCTGCAGCGGCTCCCACTGGCGGATGTGTGCATTCAGTTTTCCAAGTTCCTTGTAGTCTCCATGACCGGGCGGCACGGCGTGGAGCGTCCCCCGGCCCACACTGTCGACCAATTCTACGCCCCCCTGGAAGACGCCCACTCCCGTACCCTTGACCAACGTACGCACACGCTCGTCCTGCCGGGTCATGCGTAAGCCGTTGGTGCTGCGGTAGCCGACGGCTTTCACGCCGTGCCACAACCACTTGAAGGGGCGCATCGCCGGCTCCTCGGGGTTGCCCATGGGGCCGGTGTATGCCGGCGGCACGGCCACAGCCAGGGCGCAGGCGCCCACCAGCAACACGGTAATAAGAACAGTCAGGCGGTAATTGTTTCGCATGGTGATTCCGTCTCCCGCTGCCGGGTTTATCGCTCTTGCCAATAATCTTCATTGTAAAGAAATTGCCGGCAAAAGCCAAGGGCTATGCGAAGGCCGTCAGCGGCACCTGCACGGGCCGCGATATGCCGGTGGCAAGGGCCGCAAATTTGCACCGCGCCGGCATGTTGACATGGCTTTGGTCTTTCTGATACCTTTGCGGTCCACGCGCTGCGTGCAATGCTTGCGGCGTGTGCCCACCGTAAGGCAAATCATTCTACGGAGGATACCAGTGGTGAAGACCTATGTCCCCAAGCAGGGGGAAATAGAAAAGAAATGGCTCGTGATCGATGCGGAAGGCAAGGTCCTTGGCCGGGTCGCAGCGGAAGCCGCAAAGATCCTGCGTGGCAAGCATAAGCCAAGCTTCACGCCGTTTCTGGATTGTGGTGATCACGTGATTATCATCAATGCGGCCAAGGCCGTGGTGACCGGGAAGAAAGCGTGGCAGAAGAAGTACTACCGGCACTCCGGATATCCGGGGGGTATTACGGAAACCGGATACCGCGAGATGCTTGTCAAGCACCCCGAGCGCATCATGGAAAAGGCCATCAAGGGTATGCTGCCGCACAACCGGTTAGGCCGTAAGCTGCGCACCCAGTTCCGTGTATACGCCGGGGCCGAGCACCGCCAGGAAGCTCAGCAGCCCATCCCCCACGAGATCAAGTAACCCAGGAGGCGCATAAACGTGGCTGATACTGTCGAAACCGTCGAAATACTCGAGCCCATCAAGCAGCACGACGACAAGTCCGGCGAAACCGTGGCGGTCGGGCGGCGCAAGGAAGCGACCGCGCGCCTGCGCCTCAAGCCCGGGACCGGCTTATTCCTTGTGAACGGGCAGCCGTTGGAGGAATATCTCGCGCGGGATACCCTCGTGCGCATCGTGCGCCAGGTCTATGAAGTCACCGATACGCTCGATAAGTTTGATGTGCGCGCCCGTTGCACTGGCGGCGGCCTCGCGGGACAAGCAGGCGCCCTGCGCCTTGCGCTAGCCCGGGCCCTGCTCAAGTACAACCCGAACCTCAAGAGCACCCTGCGCAGCTTTGGCATGCTCACCCGCGACGCCCGCGAGGTCGAGCGCAAGAAGTACGGCCAGCCGAAAGCCCGCAAGCGCTTCCAGTTCTCCAAACGTTAAACCACCGCTCCTATACGCAAGACAACGCGCCTACCCGGAAAACCTCGGGTGGGCGCGTCTTTCTTGAACGGGATATCCACTTCGCGCAAGGGACTGCCGCGTGTTTCCGGAGCGCCGAAGGCCCTGAAGATAAGGGGGGGCCTGGTCTAGAGAGAGGGCGAGCGGTACCCGCGAGCCGAATAGATCCAAGCGCCCCCTCGCGAGGGTGATTGTCCCCTGCTACTGGCGGAAACGCTCGGCCACTTCGCGCTGGAGGGTGTTGTAGTTACGGCGGAAGCTGTTGGAAAGGGCGTCTTCGGGCTCGACGCCTTTAGCGAGTTGCGTAAGCATGTCGTGCATGCGCCGTGTACCGCTCCACCGCCAAAGGTACTCGACAGTCGCACGGGATTGCAGGTAGGCAAGGCGCAGCCGCTCAACGCCAAGCTGCTTGAGTTGGCTGGTCTCGATGGCGGCGAGGCGGAAATCGCGGTTCTGGCGGTACGCTTTGGCGAGAGTGGCGAACTGGGCATCGGACATATCGGTCGAAAGCGTCTCGGCCAGGCCTTCGTTGAGCCACCAGGGCACGTTCTCGCCGGCAATATAGCGCACAACGACATGGACGTATTCGTGGGTGAGGCGCCGCTCAAACTCGTCTTCGGGCAGGCGCTCGCCATGCGCAGTCGAGATCGGCGTGCGGATTTTGCCGTCGTATACCGCACCCACGTGTTCATCGAGCAAGGTGGCGCTCTCGAACTGATCGGCTTCGTACAGGATGACCTGAATGGGGCCGGGCGGATAGATGCCGCCCAACTCACGCCCGATCTTCCGGTAGGCGTTTTCGAGGGTGCGCAGCACATTGTTGCGCACGGTGTGTGAGAGTTCCCGGGGAGCGCTCAGCCGGAAATGACTCGAGCCGGTCTTCTGAAACCCTTGCTCGGCCTGTTCTTCGCGAAACGCCTTCTCATAGCGCTCACGCAGGCCTTTACGCTGCGAATCCTGCTCGAGCACATAGTCCCACTGCCGGCGCGCCCAGGAAATGTCGTTGTCCCGGTAGTAGGCTTCGCCCAGCAATTCGTGCGCATCGAGGTTGCCGGGCTTCAGCTCGATGGCTTCCTCGAGACGGTAAATGGCCTCGGGCACCATGTCGAGGCGCAAGTAGTACGCACCGAGCTGCACCAGGGGGGCGGGATTCTCGGGGTCGATCGTAATGGCGCGATCGAGGTGTTCGACGGCCTCGGCGAAGTCCGCTTCTTTCGCGTAGCTGTCGGCGGCGCCTTGGCGGGCATTGCACAAATTGCGCCGCACGGTCTTGTTCTGGGGGGCGGTCTCGAAGGCGGCCTCGAAGTAGTCGATGGCGCGATCGAAGTCCTTCGCCTCATACGCCTCGATTCCCAGCGCGTTGTAGTCGGCAGCAGAGGAATAGGCATACCCGGCCACAGCCACGACGCATAGGGCAAGGCCAACGATGGGAAGACGTTTCACCATGAAATACACGTGTCCTGTGTTCATTGGGCAGGAAGCAGGGCGACCGCCTCGATTTCAACCTTGATATCGAAAGGAAGCCGGCCCGCCTGGATACATGTGCGCGCGGGCGGGTCGCTCGGGAAATACGTCTGGTATAGCGCGTTGAAAGCGGCGAAGTCGTCCATATCCGCGAGAAATACGGTGACCTTGACTACATCCGCGAGCTTACAACCGGCGGCGGCAAGAACCTTCTCGAGATTCGAGAAAACCAGGCGCGTTTCTTCCTCGAGCGCGCCATAAGCGACGCCCTCCTCGGTGAACGGGCCCTGACCCGATACGAACACCAAATTGCCAGCGGCCACCGCGTGGGAATAGGGACCTCTGGCCGGGGGGCCTTCGCTGGCATTTACACAACGTTTTGTCATGACTGCCCTTCCGTACATTCCTGCACTCTACCGGTAGCACGTTACCATATGGGTCGCAACCGGTCAAACGTGCTTGGCCTGAGTAACGTCTCGTTGCACGGGTTGGATAACACCGGCCGCGCGGCTATGTATTCACCTCGGGCGGCAGGAACAGGCCGTGATGCAGCAACACCTCCGGCAGCCCGCCGGGGCAAACGTAGGCAGCGGGGCTGAAATCGTGCGCCTCGGTGCCCTCGAAGGGCAGGGCCACGGCGCAGCCCACCCCCGCAGCGCGTAAGGAGAGCACGCCAGGCTCAGTATCCTCAAAGCCAACCACGCGGTTGAAGTCCGCAGGCCCCACGCCGATGCGATGCAATGCCTGGCTGTAGGGGTCGCGCCAAGGTTTCAGGCGCATTTCAGCCGTTTCACTCGAGGTGACAATGGCGTCGTAGCACGTCTCGGGGGAAGCAAACGCATCGCGGACCCGTCGCCGGCAGGCGCCGCTCACGGGCCAGGCGTCCACCTGCGCACGGAGCGCACGAAACACCGCGTGCAGCACGCGGCTTGCCTCAAAGGCAGTCGAGGAAGTGACAAGGGCCAGGCGGGCCGGGGCCCGGGTAAAACGCCGGGCGAGGGATGCGAGACAAGCGGCGGCGTCATCGGCCGGCAGCCGGGAACAAGCGGGGGCCGCTGCGCAGAGAGCTTCCGCAAGCGCGCCCCCTTCGTCTCCCAGCACGCCCTTGACCAGGGCCAGAAACACGCCAACCCCGGACAGAGGCTTTACGAGCGCGCCCGGCGGTTCATCATCGAGGCGGTTCAAGAGGCGATGGTACTGCCGGGCATAGATGACAAGGCCCATGCGCCCGAACGTTTCCTGGTCGTCCATGGGCGGCGGTGGCAACGTCTGCGCCAGGGCTTCAGCGGCGTCCCGGGTACCATCGCCAGGGCTGTCGCACAAGCCGGCGAAACGCGGGTCAGACAGCAACGCCGCCATGCCCAACTGCGCGAGCAATGCGCGCACACCCGGCGCGGCTTCGGGATCGGCCTCGGACCCCAGGCCCCAGGCGGCGGCACACAGAAAGCTGCGCATGGTGGGACCGGGTTGCGGCAGGCCGCGGTAGGTGTCGAAAAGATAGCGCATGTTGTCCGCACCGCTATAGCCAATAAGGGCAGGGTAGTCGCGTACAGTGTCGAGCCCCGGCCAGACATCGGCGCTGGCCCCGCTCATGCGGCGCAGGGTCTCCTCCATGGCGCGGCAGCAGAACTCCTCGGTCGAGGTGGTGGTACCGTCCATATCCATAAGGATGGCGGCGCAGTGCCCACGCAGCGTGGCTACCTTGCTTGCCAGGGGCGCGACTTCGTAAGGCGGGTAGAGGCAGCCTGGATTCCGGAAGACGGCGAAAGCGTCTTCTTCCCGTATCAAGAGACGGGCCGCTTCCTTGCTATCCGCGAAGCGCGGCAGCTTGTGTTCGTGTGTGGATTCCATGGCGGCGTTTCGAGCGCGTGGTTCAGTGTGCGGGGATGACGACATCGCGCGGGGCGAAGTAGAGCAGCGTGCACACGTACAAGACGTAAAGGACCAGCAAAATGGCACCGTTCAAGCGGCTGAGGCGGTAACCGCAGCGCAGCATGGCAAGCATGACCGTGACAATAACCAGCACGGCGGGAAACATGATGAAGACCACGCGCCGCTCAGCCACCAGCGGATTGGCAATGCTCGAAAGGCCGGCCACCCAGCAGATGTTGAGAATGTCGGCTCCCAGGATGTTGCCGATTCCAATGCCGCTCTGCTTCTTGACAGCGCTGGCCACGCAGGTGGCCACTTCAGGCATCGAGGTACCGATGGCAACAACCGTGAGGCCAATGACAACCGTGGGCAGTTGCGCCCACACCGCGATGCCCACTGCGCCCTCGAGCAGCAGGTGGCTGCCGCCGATGACACCGATAAGCCCGCCGAGAAACAGCCACGCTATCTTGTGTACGGGCAGATGCTCGAGGTCGGGCACCTCCGCCGGCAGCGCAGTGAGATCACCCGCGCGTTGGCGGCGCCGCACCTGGACATAGGACACGACGGCATAGATGACGTACAGGATGAGAAGAACGATCCCCTCGTAGCGGGCAAGAACGCCGTCGAGGCACATGAAAAAGCTGAGCGGCAACACGATGATCAGCATGAGCGCGCTGGTTCGAAAGATGCGGCGGTCTGCCGTCAGTGGGACCACAGAGATCACCGCAGCCAGGCCCAGCGCGACCGACGCATCAATGATCACCGAGCCAACCGCGTTACCGAGAGCCACCTCGGGCATGTCGCGCAAGGCCGCCAGAAGCGAGGCCATCAACTCGGGCGAAGTCGTCGCGATACTCACGATCACCAGCCCCACAAGCATCTGCGGAACCTGCAACCGCTCGGCGATGGCGACCGCACCATCCACAAACCAGTCGGCGCATTTCCACAGAATGGCCACGGCCAGGGCGACATAGAGCAGATCGAGCCAGAGGTGCTGTTCCACGGGGTCTCTCCAAAGATACGCCGCCACGGGTGCAGGGAATAATGGTGGCCCGGTCTTCCCCTCGGGCCGGCGGCTTCCACGCGCGGCACATCATACGAAAGCACCGCGCCGCCGGTCAATTTGCGCCAAGGAGAAGACCACGCACAGCGAAAGTGCCCTATGTTCCGCCTTCAAAGGATGGCGCCAGTGGTGTCCAAGCCAATCCGGCAGGTAATGCGTCAATACCCGGTTACGATGGTGTGCGCTGGGTTCCGGGTCGAGCCACGGAGACCGTTGTGCACGTCTGCGTATGGGGGGTGCGCTTGACTTAAACAAACGTTTGATCTATGCTCGCCTTGCCTGAATTCATTGGTAATCCATATCTGGAGAAACCGCAGCGCTATGGCCCATAACGTGGATACGCACCATGTCCTCCTCGAGGCTGCCGGCGAGTTGTTTGCCGTGCATGGCTTCGGCGCGACGAGTGTGCGCACGATCGCGGAGAAGGCAGGGGCCAATGTTGCCGCCGTGAGCTATCACTTCGGCAGCAAAGACAAGCTGTACGCAGAGGCGCTGCATGCGGCGGTGGATGTGATAAAGGGGGTGGGGCTCGAGCCATGGCGGGCAAGCCCGGAACGGTTCAAGACGCCCGCAGCATTGGCGGGACTCTTCCGGCACATCATCCAGGCCCGGTTCAAGGTGTATTTCTCTGTGAGCCTGCCGTCATGGCATACGACACTGTTGATCCGGAGCTTCCTCGAGCCGTCGCCGGCCTTGCAGGCGCTCGTGCGCCAGGTGTTCGAGCCAGACCTCGTCACATTACAAGACATCGTGCGGCGGGCGAACCCAGCTTTGAGCAAGACGCGCCAGCGGTTTTATGCCTTCTCGCTCACGGGCGAAATCGCGTTTTATGGGTTCGCGGAATCTCCGATACTCATGCTGCTCGATAAACCGGCCTATGATCAGCCGTTCCTGGCGGAGGCGGCGGCGCATGTGACGGACACGTTCCTGGCGGCCCTGGGCTTGCCCCGGCACGCACGCGACGCGGAAGCGGTGGAAGAAGGCGTGTATGTACAAAGCAGTATGGCGAAGGACAACGAGGCATGAAGGCCGGATGGAAACGCATTATGGCCGGGGCGGCCGGCATAGTGGTGCTGGGCGGTGTATTCGCCGGGGCCATCTTTGCCCGCAGCACGAACCGGGATTCCGCCGCGCCGGCCGATACCGGCATCGGGCGCAAGGTACCGGTGGTGCTTGGGCGCATCGCCGAACGGCCTTTTGAACAGCGGCTGACCGTGCAGGGAAATGTCGAGGCAAAGCATTTTGCGCTGGTCTCAGCACGGATACCCGGCACGGTCGAGAGCATCTTCGTGGATGAGGGCGACGAAGTCATTGCGGGGGAGACGGCGCTCTTCCAGGTCGATGCGTTGAAATTGCGCAAGGCAGTGGACGTAAGCAAACAGGATCTCGCTATCGCCCAGTGCGGTTTGAAGGAAAAGGAAGCCTACCGCGAGCAGAAGCTGGCGGATTTCGAGAAGGCGAAGATAGACTACGAGCGCTACCAGTTGCTCTATGAGAACAACTCGATAAGTGTGGACGTACTCGAACAGCAGCGGTCGCGTTTCTTGCAGACCAAGGCGGGCGTCAAGCATGCGCACAGCGTCGTCGACCTGGCACAGGAACAGGTGCGCCAGGCCGAGCTATCGCTCGATATAGCCGAAAAGGATCTCGATGACACCCGGGTCTACAGCAACCTGACCGGCACGGTTACCCAGCGGTTCCTGGAACCGGGCGAAATGGCCAACGCCGGCACGCCGGTGTTGCGGATCGAGGACACGACCGTCCTTGAAGTGTCGGCCTTTCTGCCGGCCCAGTACTACGCAAGCATCGAGATGGGTGAAACGCCGATGCGGGTGCAGACCTATGGCATCGAAGTGCCGCCACAGCCGGTCGTGTACAAGAGTCCTGCCATTAACCCGCAATTGCGAACCTTCGAGGTGAAGTGCGAACTGAAAGACCCGCCACCGGGCGTGGCGGCGGGCGCCATGGCGGATGTGACCCTCCTCCTGAGGCATACGGCGGGCCTCGGCGTGCCGCGCGATGCGGTGCAGTTGCGCGCGGATACCCATGTCCTTTTCACCGTGCAGGATGACACAGCGCGCATGTTGCAAGTGGAAACCGGCCTCGAGAGCGACGGCTATATCGAGGTGGAGGGCGACAACCTCACGCCGGACCTGCCGGTCGTGACGATGGGGCAGTTCCTCTTGAATGACGGCACCCCCGTGGCCGTTCGGGAGGAGGAGGAGGCGTAATGTTTCTCTCGAACGCCTCAGTCCGGCGGCCGGTGGCCATGTGCTGTCTCATCATCGCGCTCGCGCTGCTCGGCGTGAACGCGTACCGGACGATGGGGATCGAGTGGCTGCCCAAGGTGGACGTGCCGTATATCACCGTGGTCACCGTTTACCCCGGCGGCAGTCCGTCAGAAATCGAGTCGGACATCGCCCGCCCCATCGAAGAGGCAGTCGTCTCGCTCGACGGCCTGAAATACGTGACGTCGTCCTGCATGGAGAATGTGTGCCAAACTCTGATCGAGTTCGATCTCGACATGGATGTGGATGTGGCGGCGAACGACGTGCGCGAGAAGATCGATCTCATTACCAATGACTTTCCGAGCGGCACGGAAAAGCCCAATGTGTTGAAGTTCGACATCAACGCACAGCCCATCATCACCCTGGCGCTGGCAGGCGATGCCCCCCTCGCCGATCTTTACGACTACGCGGACAACACGTTGAAAGACCGCCTCACCACGCTCTCGGGCGTGGCGGAGGTCGACCTCATCGGCGGTGCGGAGCGCGAGGTGCATGTGGTGCTGGACCGGAAGGCATTGGCGGCGCGCGGCCTCACCAGCATGGATGTGGTGCAGGCGGTCCAGGAAGGGGTACGAATGATCCCCTCGGGCCGGGTGCGCGAACAGGGTGCCGAATACGCCGTCAAGTTCGACGCGGACTACGAGACCACCGCCGAGCTCGGCACGCTCGAGCTCGCCAATAGCAATGGCCAGCGCTGCTACATTCACGACGTGGGCCGGGTCGCCATGACCACCGAAGAGCAGCGCCAGGCCGCGTACGTCGATGGCCAGCCGTGCATCGGCATCAAGGTGGTCAAAAAGGCCGACGCCAACGCCGTGGCCGTGGTCGATCGGGTGCGTGAAGCCATAGCTGAAATGCGCACGCTCCTGCCGGGCGGCATGGAGTTGGTCTGGGTAACGGACGACGCCCAGTTCGTCGAGGCGTCGGTGAACACCACGCTGCTCAATATCTTGCAAGGTATCGCACTCACGGCGCTTATTCTGTTCTTCTTCTTTTACAACCTGCGCCTCACCATGATCGTCGCCGTGACCATGCCGCTCACCATTCTTATCGGTCTGTTCTTCATGAGCTTTCTCGACTATACGCTCAATGTGTCGACCTTGCTGGCCATCGGACTTTCGGTGGGTATCCTGGTCACGAACTCGATCGTCGTGCTCGAAAGCATCGGCAGACGGTTCGCGGAAAACGGGGATGCGAAGGAGGCCAGCCGGCTCGGCGCGCGCGCCGTGGCCATGGCGGTGTTGGCGAGCGCGGGCACGAACGTGGTGGTGCTGTTTCCCGTGGCGACCATGGGCACCATGGTGGGGCTCTTCTTCGCGCCATTCGCCATTACGATGGTTATCATGACGCTCGCCTCGTTGTTCATCTCGTTCACGCTCACGCCGATCCTGTGTTCGGTGCTGCTGCGCAAGGACCAGAACGATACGTCCCTCCTGCGGCGCATGGAACAAAGCTGGAACCGCCTGTTCGATGCCATAACCCGGAACTTCGCCCACAGTATGCACTTCTTCGAGCACCGCCGCCTGGGCGCTATGCTCGGACTCGCGGCCGCCGTGGCGATCTTCTGCTTCTCGCTGGGCATTGTGGCGCATGTGGGCCTCGACTTTTTCCCGGTCATCGACAAGGGCGAGGTGTTCGTGAAACTCGAGTACCCCACGCGCTACGCCCTGGACCGCACCACCGAGCGCGTGCGCGAAGTCGAGCGCATGGTGCAGGACATGCCGGGACTCGAGCACATGTTCACGACCGTCGGCAAAGTCGATGCCACGGTCGGCCGCTCGAGCGAGGGGGTCTACCTCGCACAGGTAGTCATGAAGTTCGTGGACAAGACGGAACGCGATACGCCAATCGCAGCAATCTTGACACAGGTGCGCGAACAACTCGCCCACTACCCCGAGTGCATGGTTACCGTCGGCCAGCCCTCGGAAGTGGGCGGCCAAAGTACGCCAATCGAGTTGACCATTTCCGGAGCCGATCTCGACACGCTGGACACGCTCGCCTTGCGTGTGCAAGACCTTTCGCAAGGCGTCGATGGTATCGTCGAGCCAGACACCACGGTGCGCTTCGGCAAGCCCGAGCTGCGCATTCGCCCGCAACGGGCCGTACTCGCGGACCTGGACATCGCGCCGGCCAACGTCGGCCTGGCCCTCCGCGCGAACATCGAGGGCCTCGAGTCCGGCGTATTCAAATCCGGCGACCGCAACTATGACATCGTGGTGAAGCTCGAGGAACAGGAAGGCACGGACCAGATCGAGGAGTTCCTGTTTCCCGGCGCACCGGGACATCCCCTCGTGCTCACGACGCTGGCGCAGGTCGAAAGCGGCGAGGCACCGGTGCAAATTACCCGGCGCAACAAGCAGCGCATATCGAAACTCTTTGCCGACCTCGACGGTCCCATGGGTACGGTGGTGCAAAATCTTTCCGCCCGCATCGACGAGGAAGCGGACCTGCCCCCGGGCTACGATTACGAGTTCGTCGGCGAGTATGAACTCATGCAGGAGGGCAACGAGGCCATGGCCGAGGCAGGAATCATTGCTCTTATACTCGTATACCTGGTTCTCGCAGCTATTCTCGAGTCCTTTCTCCAGCCGTTCATCATACTGGTCACCATCCCCCTTGGCCTCATCGGGATGTTGTGGGCCCTTGGACTGGCCGGAGAAGCGATCAACATGTTCGTGCTGCTGGGCGCCGTGATGCTCATCGGCATAGTGGTAAACAACGCCATCCTCATCATGGACCGTGTGAACGGACTGCGCCATGAAGGCGCCGGGCGCCGCGAGGCCATGGCGCAGGCAGCCGCAGAACGGTTCCGCCCGATTGTCATGATCACCCTCGCCGCAGTACTGGGCATGCTGCCGCTGGCCCTGGGCGCCGGCATCGGCAGTGAAATGCGCACGCCCATCGGCATTGCGGCCGTGGGCGGCATCCTCGTGTCGGCGCTGCTGACCCTGCTGGTACTGCCTATGGTCTACTACCTCTTCTCGGCAAAGGACAGCAAAGACGATCATTCGGCCTCGTAGTTCCTCCCACTGCCGAGGCATACCCAAGCAGGGGCCCGCCGGTTTTTATACCCGCCGGCGGGCCTTCGCTGTATGCGGGCAGTCCACTGTGGGCGCGCACCCCGCTGTGGGCCCGAGCCATTTGCGAAATAGCCCTGTCTGTGATGGGATGGCGGCAGCGCTATCTATAGCCGTACTCGTGTGCTATTTTTTACGGGCCTGAGGTGCAGTCCACGCGCTCGCCATGGCATACTGCCACGGCCGTGCCTGCCTGAATCCGTAGGCAGATGCGTAAACACAACGCCGCACTTGAC
>CAZMVU010000149.1:0-12316 GCA_964569295.1 uncultured Nitrospirales bacterium | reverse complement strand
CACGCACTTCAGCCCACGCGCGCAATAGCGGTGGCAAGCCACCGCAGTCCAAAGTGGCGCCAACGGCATGGTTATCCCCGTCGTACGCTGGTATTCGCTATCACAGGGCAGATTGGCGAAACACGTGCGCTCCCTTGCGCCATACGGCTAAAGAATTACGATATTTTGTCGTTTGTTTATCGCCCGTTACGATCCTTAAGGCACTATCGCGCCACGTTCTTCATGGCCGCAGCCAGAGCGTCCATGCCCTGCCGGATGTCATCAACCCGGTTGTCGCCGGCTTCGCGCTCGAAGATGTAGCTGCCGTCGAAACCGGCGTCGGCAAGAGTGCGCACGAAGGCATCCCAATCGACTTCGCCCTCGCCCACAACGACCTCTTCACCCCATTCCCCCTTGACCCTGGTGCGGCGGGCATCCTTCACGTGTACCTGCCGCACATGGGGAGCCAGCTTGCCGAGCGCCTCGATCGGGTCGTCCATGTCGTAGAGGATCATGTTGGCCGGGTCGAAGTTCACCGCCACATTGTTTGCGCCGCGCCGCTTCATGTCGTCGAGAAATGCCAGCAGCGTGTCGGCGCTTTCCTGGCCGGTTTCCATAAGCAGGCCCGCACCGGCCTCGCCGAAGAGTTTGGCCAACGTGGCCACGCGCCCCGCCAGTTTGTCGTAGTCGGGGTCGCTGGCATCATGGGGCAGGAATCCCGCGTGGGCCATAACGTACGGCAGGCCCAGCGCCTCCGCCTTTGCTGCCGTGGCCCGGGCAAGTTCGAGGTTCTCCTCCCAGTGCTCGTCCGGCACGATACCGCCCGTGCGCCGGATGGTCTCGGGGGTGGTGTAGTCCTCGCCAATCGTCGAATACATGCCCGTCACGATGCGAATACCCGATGCACCGAGCACGGTCTCGACGCCGTCCCACGCGCCCGGATCGTCGCGGTGCGGGGTGAGGCCGAGCTGCACGCGCTTGACGCCCAGGGCATTTACCTTTGCAGCCAGGTCTTCCGGGCCCGTTGCCTGGAGCGACCAACTGCACACGCCGATCTGTTCTACTGTCTGCTGTTTCATGTGGGCGAACCTCCCTGCATTTCGCGGTTGCCATCGGGCAACCCATGAGAAACCTGGAAGGCATCCTACCACAGGAACCGGCACCGCAACATCATCCGCCGCGCCTTGACACCCGTGCAATTGCGCCGCAACAATGAGGCAACACAAACGCAGCCGTTGCGCACACGGCGCCGCCGCCGTTGCTACGGGGGGGCGCAACACGGACCATGAGGGGACACAACCATGGCACAGCACAAGGACCTGGGAGTTAACCGGCGGGAATTCCTGCAGCGTGCGGGCTGGGGCGCGGCGTTTGCGGGCGGCGCGGTCACCATGGGTTCCACATGGCCGGGCGTTGCCATGGCGCAGGCGGCGGCGGGCGGCCCGGCGTTCCTCGCGGGCTGGGCGGTCGAGAGCATTACACCGGATAAGCCGGTGCAATTGGCCGGGCAGTTTGCCGAGCGGGTTTCGCGCCAGGTGCTGGACCCGTGCCTGGCCACGGCGCTGGCGCTCGAACGCACAGGCGATAACGGGGAGAAGGAACAGGCCATTCTGGTCTCCTGCGACCTGGTGAATGTTAACCGGGAATCGGTCGAGGCCATCCGGGAAAGCGTGGCGCAGCGTCTGCCCGATTTCGATGCCCGCAAACTGATCATCAATACGTCACATACGCACACGGGCCCCACCCTGCGCCCGGGCATTTACCGTGAACCAGACGAAGGCGTCATGGGCCCGCGCGAGTACGCGCCCTTCTTCCGCGCCCGCGCCGAAGAGGCCGCCGTGCGGGCGTGGTCAGACCGGCAGCCCGGCGCAGTCAGCCACGCGCTCGGCCGCGCGGCGGTGGGCTTCAACCGGATTGCGGTATATGCCGATGGCACGGCAAAGATGTATGGCAATTCCAACCAGCCTGACTTTCGCGGCCTCGAGGGCGGCTGCGACCATGGGGTCGAACTGTTGTATCTGTGGGACGCTGAGGGCGGCCTGACCGGCATCGTGATCAACGTTGCGTGTCCCTCGCAGGTGGTAGAAGGTCAGCTATATGTATCCGCCGATTTTTGGGGCGCACTGCGCAAGCTGGTCGCGGAGCGCTACGGCGAGGGCGTGCATGTCTACCCCATGACCGGCGCAGCGGGCGACCAATCGCCGCGAGACCTCGTGCGCCGGGGACGCGGCGAACCCGATATGCGCAAGGAAGAGGGCATGAACGAGATGGCGCGGCGCATCATGCATGCCATCGGCGAGACCATCGAGCAGGCACGGTCCGAACAGGACGCCGCGCCGCTGTTTATGCACCGGGTCGAGGAGATCACACTGCCGGTGCGGCGTGCCACCGAACAGGAGGCGGCGGAAGCGCGCGCCGAGGTGGACCGGCTGACTGCGGAGGGATCGCCGAAGCCGGGATCGCGGGACCAGGCCATGCTTCGCCGCGCCAAAGGCGTTGTGGACCGTTTCGCACAACAGGATGAGACACCCGGCTACGCTATGGACCTGCACGCAATCCGCCTGGCGGATGTGGCAATCGTGACCAACCCGTTCGAGCTTTACCTCGAATACGGTGAGCAGATTAAAGCGCGCAGCAAGGCAAAGCAGACGCTGATTGCGCAACTGTCGGGTGATCGCGGGGGCTACCTGCCAACGGTCCGGGCCGTGGCCGGGGGCGCCTATGGCTCCCGTATCACCGAAAACCGCGTGGGCCCCGAAGGCGGGGACATGCTGGTCGAGCACAGCGTCACGGCAATCAATACGCACTGGGAATGAGCAGGTTCGCACCGCGCGGAACGGCTGATGCCGCGTTGCACACCGGGAGCAGTACCCTTATGAAGAACACAGTATCGCAGGGCAAACGTATGGGCCGGAGGCGGTTCCTGGGTGTTGCCGGACTCGGGCTGGCGGCGCCGTTTCTGCTGCCATCGCGGGCACGCGGGGCGAACGAACGCATTGCCCTCGGCGTGCTTGGCACGGGATCGCGCGGGCGGCAGGTCATGATGGAGGGCTTCGCCACGAACCCGGACATCATGGTGACCGCCGTGTGCGATGTGCAGGAGGAACGGCGCAACCGGGCGGCGCGGCTCATCGACGAGCACTACGAACGCAAGGGCTGCGTGGCCTGCAACGACTTTCGCGATGTGCTGCGCCGGGACGGCATCGACGCGGTGCTGATTACGGCACCCGACCACTGGCACGGCGTGATGGCGACCATGGCGGCCGCGGCCGGCAAAGACCTGTACTGCGAGAAGCCGCTGGGTGTGTCCGTGCACGAGGGACAGGCCATACGCGACGCAGCGCGCCGGCACGACATCGTTTTCCAGACCGGCACCCAGCAGCGCTGGGGCAGCGCATTCCGGCAGGCCTGGGAGCGGGGACGGGGCGGCTACCTCGGGGGGGGGGGAACCATCGAAGTGGGCGCGCCCGGCCCCCGCTACAAGCCGAAGTACACAGGCCCGCTCGACCCGCAACCCGTGCCGCCGGGCCTCGACTGGGAACTCTATGTCGGCCCGGCCCCGATGGCCCCGTACAACCCGGGCCGTCTCGAATGGCCCGACTGGTACCTCATTCGCGACTACTGCGCCGGGTTCATCGTGAACTGGGGGGTGCACCACCTCGACATCGCGAACTGGGGCTGTCCGCGCCTCGCAACGGAACCGTTCGAACTGGCATGCACCGGCGACTACCGCAGCAAGGGACTCACAGACAATATCAATGGCTGGCAGGCCACCTTCGAATACCCGGGCGGCCTGCGGCTCGCCTACTCGGACACGGACAATCCCTACCGGCAGGGGGTGTGCTTCCGGGGCAGCGAAGGCTGGGTGCATGTCAACCGGAAAGGCATCGAAGCCGAACCGGCCTCACTCCTGGATATCACGGTGCCGTCCGATGAGGCGCGCCTCCAGGTGAGTAACCACCACGCCCGTGATTTTGTCGAGAGCGTCAAATCACGGCGCGACCCGGTATCGCCCGTCGAATCCGGTCACCACGCATCGACATTGGGCCTGGTGGCCGAAATCGCCGCGCGCGTGCAACGGAAGCTGCACTGGGACCCAGCCTCCGAAACCTTCCCCGGCGACGACGAAGCCACGCGCCTGCTCGAACGCCCGCTGCGTGCACCCTGGTCACTCGACGGCGCTATGACCGAAAAGTCCGGCTGAGCCGCCCCCGGCGCACGATGTGTGCCTCACCAAGTCGTGGCCGGTCTCCTGACCCCAAGTTGTGGCCGGTCTCCTGACCGCGCCACCGCACCCAAGGAAGGCGGCTGGCTTTCGGGCTTTCGGGCTTGAGGGCTGCCGCACCACGCCTTGCTCTACGTCATACCTTCCGCCGCTACATAGGCGCGCCGCTGTGTTCGTGGAGTGCTGCGATAATGTCTTCACCCAGGTCGCCGGCGCAACCGAGCTTGGTCAACCGTTTGGCGGCGGTCTCGGCCGCTTCGGAATGCGGCTCGGCCGCGGTGGCCTTGTGCCATGCCTCGACAGCCTGGGTGGTGCAGTTGCGCTTATAGAGGGTATTGCCCAGGTACAGCCATGCGAGCGCATAGTGCGCATCAAGTTCCACGGCCTTACGGAAACTGGCCTCCGCACGGGCGAAGTTCTGCTTCTTGTAGGCCTGAGCGCCCTCGCTTACATACGCTTTCGCCTTATGCCGGCTGTCGATTTCGTGCTTGCCGCGCAACTTGTTTACGAGCTTGCGTGTATCCACGACAACCCCGTTGGCCGCCTGTTTCAACGGTTCTTCGCGGCGGATGGCGGCGCGCACATGCCGCGCGACTGCATGGCGATAATGACGCAGCCGCTCTGAGGTGGACTTAGCCATGGTACTCTACCTCACATCCGTTCACAATGCCTTATACCCATGTAACGATTATACGCCGTTTCTCAAGAAATTGAAAGAGATCAAAACGTTGCATAGACGGCGCTGCGTATGTGTGTTTATGTGTGTAGGGGCGGGGCGGTTTGCCGGTATACGTGCAGGAGCGCCGCCCGTGCTACAATCTCGGCGGTTTGGGCACGGGCGGGCGGCTTTCCCGGGTGTTCCGGTATGATGAGGACGAGGGTAGAGAATGGACACGATTCGCGAGTTGCTCGGCATTCATGCCGCCGGCGAGATGACGCCGTTGCTCGTACTGTGTCTTATCCTCATTGCCGGGCTGGGCGGTGGATGGGTGGCGAAGCGGCTGCACATTCCCACGGTGACGGGGAACATCATTGCCGGGGTGCTTATCGGCCCGGCTTGTCTCGATCTTTTCGCCGGCATGGACGTGAAGTATGCCTTGGCGCCGCTTTCCACCTTTGCCATGGCGCTCATCACCGTGGCCGTGGGCAGCCAATTGTCGTATCAACGGCTGCACAATGCCTGGCGCCGCGTGCTCGCGATCGGTGTGGCCGAGGTGGTGGTTGCATTGGTTTTCTCCACGCTCGCCGTGCGGCTGCTCGGGGCTGGCTGGCCCACGGCGCTTATGCTGGGTTGCATCGCCACGAACTCTTCGCCGGCGACGATCGTCGCCATTGTGCGGGAGACACGGTCGAAGGGCACCTACGTAAAAACGCTGCTGGCGACGGTGGGCATCGACAACATGTTGTGCATCCTGCTGTTTGCCTTCGCCCGGATGCTCCTGGTGGATTACGATGCCGGGCCGGGCATGGGCTTTTTGGTACCCGTTTTGCACACGCTGTATCAGGTGGCCGGCTCGGTGGCGCTCGGGCTCGGCCTCGGCTTCCTCACCGAGCGGTTTGTACACCAGGCGCACATGCACGACTTCAGCACCGTATTCGTCATGATTCTCCTCGCGGTGGGCCTCTCGAACTACTTCGGGGTGAGTCCGCTGCTGACCAGCCTCATGTATGGCATCTACCTGGGCAATGCGTCGGAGGAAGCGCAACGCCAGACCCGCGCCCTCGAACCGCTCGAGATGCTGCTGTTCATCGCTTTCTTTACCGTAGCCGGCGCCTCGCTGCATCTGGACAGTGTGGCGGCCGCTGGCGTTATCTGTGTGGCTTACGTGGCCGCACGCTTTTCGGGCAAGGCCATCGGGGCGGCCCTGGGCGGTATTGCGTCGCGCACCTCGCGCCGCATATGGATCAACACCGGTTTCGGGCTCATGCCCCAGGCCGGCGTGGCCATCGGCCTCGTGGTGCTGTTGAGCGGCGATACGCGGCTCGACCCGGGCCTGCGTGAAATGGTGACGACCGTGGTGCTGGCGGCCGTGGCCATCGCCGAGATATTCGGGCCGTTTCTGGTGCGCCTCGGCCTGCGCCGCGCCAACGAGTTGAACAAGGACCGCCGGCGCCTCATGGAATTCCTGCAGGAGGAATACATCACCACCGACCTCACCGCCCAGGACAAGTGGGAGGCTATCCGCAAGCTCACCGACTTCTATATACGCACGCACCGGACCAAGCCTGAGGACAGGCAGCAGCTCTACAATTCGATCATCGATCGCGAAAAAGATTTCACCACCGGCATCGGGCTGGGTGCCGCCATTCCCCATGGGCGCATCGAGAAGGGGCAGGGTATCCGCGGCGTGCTCGCCATTTGCCGGGAGGGCGTGGACTGGGATGCGCCGGATGGTGAGCCGGTCAAGCTGATTATGCTGCTCGTGACGCCGCGGGGTTATGAGAAGGAACACCTCGAGGTGATGGCGAGTTTGGCATCCATGATATCCGATGAAATGTTGCGCACGCGGCTGGTGGCGGCCATCGACCCGAACGACGCGTGGGAAGTCATCGAGGGCGAGGAAACCTCGACCTACAACTACTTTATCGACGACGAAGAGGAGCCACAGGAACCCGCCGCCATGCCCGGCCATTGAAGCCAGCGGGCAGAAAATGGGGATTGACACGGGTCTCTGTGCTGAAGCCTCCGGGTGCTCAGTGGTCCAGCTTCTTCCCCCGTTTCATGGCCAGGTAACCCGAAACGATGTGGTCCAGCACGGCGAATACATCCTCCACCGGCCCATACTCGTCAGGTGTGGCGGGTACGTGCAGGGTAATATCGCAGCGGTCCTTGAGCTTTCCGCCCGACAAACCGCACACCCCCACCGTTGTCGCAGCGCGTGACTTCGCAAAATCCACCGCCCGGATGATGTTCTCGCTCTGACCGCTCACCGACATGGCATATACCAGGTCTCCCGGTTGCAGGCATGCGCGAAGCTGGTACGTGAAGATGTCGTCGTAGCCGTCGTCATTCGCCAGGGCAGTGACACTCGCCACGTTGTCTGTGAGGCAGAAGGCGCGTACGGGCGGTATACCCTCGACATAGGCGCCAGCCACAAGATCATTGACCCAGTGCGAGGCCACGGCGGCACTCCCCCCGTTCGCTATGAAATACAACGTGTGGCCCGAGTCGCACACACGGTCGAAGGCCGCGATGATCCGGCCGATAGCGGCTGTATCGACAGCCTGCAGTATGTCCGCCAAGTGCGCGGTGTACCGCCGGGCATAGTCCGCCGGGTCGGATGCGGCTTCAAACAACTGGGCGAGTCGGGTCATGGGGCGGGCTCCTTGGTTTGGCGGCCATGCGAATGCGCCTCATGCTACACCGGGCCGCCGCGATTGCTCAAGCACGAAAAAGGAGGGCGCCGATGCGCGGTATACGGGTGCCGCTTACAGTCCTGCGTCCGCGCGCAAGTGCCGCCGGCAAGCCGTGTGTATAGCGCCGCCCGGACTGGCTTGACACCATCCCCCGCCGTGCCCATACTCGCCCGCGTGCTTTTTCCCTTCCCGGCCCGGCCAAGGAGCGGCGCCATGCCAGAATCAACCACCGTGAAGCGTGCGGTCTTTCGTGTGCGCGATGTGACCAAGGAATACGTGATGGGCGAGGTGACTGTAAAGGCCCTGCGCGGCATCACGCTGGACGTTCAAGAGCGCGAGTTTCTGTGCATTCTCGGGCCGAGCGGGTCGGGCAAGAGCACGCTGCTCAATATTGTCGGCGGGCTGGATGCGCCGACAGCGGGCGAGGTCTACTTTCGCGATGAGATGTTGACCAACTACAGCGACGCCCAGCGCACGCAGTACCGGCGGGTGAATATCGGCTTCGTGTTCCAGTTTTACAACCTCATGCCGAACCTGACGGCCCTGGAGAATGTGTCACTGGCGACGGAAATCTCCCCTCACCCGATGCCCCCTGCCGACGCCCTGGACATGGTGAATCTCGGGCCGCGCAAGGACCACTTCCCCTCGCAGCTCTCCGGCGGCGAGCAGCAGCGGGTGGCCATTGCGCGTGCTGTGGCCAAGCGCCCGGAGATCCTTCTGTGCGACGAGCCGACCGGTGCCCTCGACTTCAACACGGGCAAGGTGGTGCTCGATGCGTTGAACGCGATCAACGAGCGCCTTGACACGACGGTCATCATCATCACGCACAATGCCGCAATCGGCGGTATGGCGGATCGGGTTGTGCGCATGATCGATGGACATGTGAAGGACATCGAGGAGAATGCGCAACGCCTCCGCGCCGATCAATTGGAGTGGTAGCTTTGCGGGTGCTTCACAAAAAACTGTTTCGCGCGCTTTTGCAGAGTCCGGGCCAATCGCTCGCGGTTATCGCCGTGGTGTTGTGCGGCACGGCGTGCTACATCTGCATTGGCTCAGCCTACCGCAACCTGCTGCTGACCCGCGACACCTACTACGCCCAGTACCGCTTCGCCGATTTCGAGGTGCATCTCGAGCGCGCTCCGGAAACGGCCGTGCATAAAATCGAGGCTATCCCGGGCGTACACAAGGCGCGCGCCCGGATCGTGAAGGACGTCAAGGTCGATATCGAGGGCAAGCAAAGTTCGCCCGTGGGCCGTATTATCTCGATGCCTGCCAAGCGCGGCCGGGTGCTCAACGACATCACGATCGAGGCGGGCAAATACTTCAGCGAGGGGGCGCAGGACGAAGTTATCGTGAGTCCGCGGTTCGCCGAGGCCAACAATCTCGAACTCGGCGACACGTTGGATGTTTCTGTTGAAAGCCGTAAGTACCGCCTGCACATCGTTGGCTTCGGCCTTTCCCCCGAATACGTGTATATGATCCGCAATGTGCAGGAACTCGTGCCCGAACCGGGGCGTTTTGGTCCGTTGTGGGTGCCGCGCGACTTCGCCGCGGTGGCCTTCGACATGCGCGAGGCCTGCAACAATATCATCGCCGCGGTAGACAATCCCGGCCGGGTCGACGAAATGCTCGACGAGGCGGAAGAAATACTCAGCGCCTACGGCGTTTTCGCCAAGACGCCGCGTAAGGACCAGATATCGAACCGCTTCTTGTCCGATGAGATACGGGGGCTTGGCGTGTCGGCGAAGATCGTGCCCGCCATTTTTCAGGGCATCGCGGCACTGATTCTGCTCGTACTGCTGAACCGCATGGTACGCACGGAACGCACGCAGATAGGCCTGATGAAAGCCTACGGCTACGCCAACAGCCGCGTGGCCCTTCACTACCTGCAATTCGCTCTTATTCTCGCTGGCATCGGATGCATCGGCGCGTTTGGCGTGGGCCAGTGGCTCGCCTACGAGATGATTCAGATATACGTGAGTATCTACCAGTTCCCGCTGCTCGAAGCGCGGGTGTACGCCGAGGTGCTTGTCATTGCCATGGGTGTGGCCATTGCTTTCGCGTTGCTGGGCGCGGCCATGGCCGCCATGCGGGCGGCGCGCATTCACCCAGCCGAGTCCATGCGGCCCGAAGCGCCGCGCTACGGCCACCAGGTATTTCTCGAGCGCTGGCGGGCACTCTGGCAGCGCCTCGCCTTCACGCATAAAATGATAGTGCGCAACATCGGCCGCAACGCCTTCCGCGCGGGGCTCAATGCTTTCGGCGTCATGGTCTCGACCGGCATTCTCATTGTGGGATTCTTTACCATCGACGCGCTCCACTATGGCCTGCATTTCCAGTTCTTCGAGCTGCAGCGGCAGGACATGAAGCTCAGTTTCCAGATGGAGCAGGGCAAAAGGACACTCTACGATGTGCAGCGTTTTGCGCATGTGCGCCGCGCCGAACCCGTGCTCGAGTATCCCTTCGAAATGCGCAACGGCTGGCGCACAAAGGACACGGTGGTTATCGGGTTACCGCGCGGTGCGGAATTGCAGAAGCTTATCACCGTCGAGGGCAACACGGTGGATGTGGGCGCCGATGGTTTGATAGTCGAGGAGTACCTCGCGCAGCAGCTCGGCCTCGAAGTGGGCGACAGTGTTGTGCTGAAACCGCTCATGGGCCGGATCGACAGAGAGCGCACCGTGCGCGTGCGCCAGGTCGTGAAGCAGTTCCTGGGCGTGGCCGCTTTTATGAACATAGACGCGCTAAGCCGCCTGCTCGATGAGCCCTTTGCCATGAACGCCGCCCTCTTGCGCATTCGCCCGGGCATGGCGGGCGCCATCAACGAGAACCTCAAGGACGTGGCCGGCATCGCCTCGGTGGGCGTGCGCGATGAGGCTTATCAGTCCGTACTCGATACGCTGGCCCAAAGCATGAAGGTGATGAATGTCATGCTTGTCCTGTTTGCGGGCGTCATCGCGTTTTCCGTTATTTACAACGTCACCGCGGTATCCCTCGCCGAACGGCAGCGCGAGCTCGCTTCCTTGCGCGTGATGGGCCTCACCACCCAGGAGGTGGGGCGTATCATGTATTATGAGAACTTTCTCCTCGGCTTCCTCGGCCACCTTGCCGGTTACCCCTTCGGACTCGCCATCTGCCGGATCATAATCCGCGCCTACGACTCCGACCTCTACCGCCTGCCCTTCCATGTCGAGCCATCCACGTTTGCCACCGCCGCCGGCCTCACCGTGGTTTTTGTGGGCTTCGCCAACCTGGCCGCCCGCCATAAAATCCAACACCTCGACCTCATCGAAGTGCTCAAACAGCGCGAGTGATCGGGCCGGCGGCGGGTTGTTCCCGCGCCGGTAGTTGGGTAAACTATTACCGCATCAGGGCAAAGTGGGTAGTGTGCGTATGACTGAAGCTCACTGAACCGCCGGCAGATGCGGGGGACGGCAACCATGGCCATTTACCGATTTGGCTATCTCGTGGGCAGTTCGCAGACCATGCGCGATGTTTATGCCAAAATCGAGAAAGCCGCACACGTGGCGATGCCCGTGCTCATCGTTGGGGAGACGGGCACCGGCAAGGAGATTGTGGCGCAGGAACTGCACCGGCGCAGCAACCGGGCCGAGGGCCCCTTCGTCCCGGTGAACATGGGCACCCTGTCAGGCGACCTGATGCTCTCGGAGCTTTTCGGCCATGTGAGGGGCGCCTTCACCGATGCCCGGGAGAATAAGGATGGCTGCTTTGAAGAAGCCCGGGGCGGCACCTTGTTTCTCGATGAAATCGGCACCATGACCGACCGGGTGCAAGTGGCGCTCTTGCGGGTGCTCGAGCAGGGCACATTTCGCCCCGTGGGCGGCAAGAAGGAATTCCATACCGATGTACGCATCGTGGCCGCTAGCAACGAGGATCTCGACAGCCTTACCGCGAACGGCGCCTTTCGCGAAGACCTTCTCTACCGCCTGCGCGTCTTCTGCATCGCGATGCCGCCGTTGCGCGCACGCCGTGAAGATATCCCCATGCTTGCGGAGGCGGCCATTGCAGCGTTCAACAGCGACTATGACTTCGCGATCGCGGGCATCGAAAAGGAGGCTTTCGAGCGCCTCGCCCAGTACCCGTGGCCGGGCAATGTGCGCGAGTTTCACAATGTGCTGTCTCAGGCTGCCCTGCTCGCAGAGAAGGAGTATATCGGCCTCGAGCATTTGCCCCAACGCATCCTTGACCAGACACGGCACGTCGAGCCAGCCATGGCGCACGGCGCTTCCCCCGACCCGGCCCATGCGGAATCCGCCGCATCCACCCGCACGCCTGTCAGGGTGCACGACACCGCGGCGGCGGACGGGCTCTTCATGCCGGTGGGCTGCACGCTCGACGAAATGATGCGCGAGTATGCGCGGCTCACCCTCGCCCATTGCGGCAACAACAAGACCCGGGCGGCCAAGCTCCTCGGCGTCAGCCGCAAAACGCTCTACGAACGCCTTAACCGCTGGCATGGCCCCGGCGGCGCTGGGCAGTGAGCCATTTGCGAAATAGCCCTGTCTGGGATGGGACGGCGGCAGCTATATATATACTAGATAGTGCGCTATTGTGTATAGGCAGGAGGTACAGCCCACGCGCTCGCCAAGGCATACTGCCACGGCCGTGCCTGCCTGAATGCTTAGGCAGATGCGTAAACACAACGCCGCACTTGACGGTTGGATCGCTTGGCTCTGTCTCCATTTTCCGGTCTTTCCGGAGCGCCGAAGGTGCGGTTCCATACCAGCCTGGGCC
>CAZMVU010000148.1:0-12335 GCA_964569295.1 uncultured Nitrospirales bacterium | reverse complement strand
TGCAAGGCGGTACTGTCAGGGCTGTATCCTTAAGTTAACGCGTATGGGCCTGCGGTCCAGGCTGGTATGGAGCCGCGCCTTCGGCGCTCCGGAAACACGCCCAAGCTCCAAATCCCAAGCCGTCCTGAACCACGAACCCACAACCGGGGAACACGCCATTCGATCCTTGGGTTGTGGGCGCAGCCCACGTTACTGCACAAGCTGGGGCGTAAGGCACTAAAGAATGGCACAAATCGTAACACACTGCAAGGCCTACGCTTATGCACATTCGCGCGCAGATTCCCATTATTCGGTGCTGAATCAGGGCGGCCAGCGCTATCGCAGGTGCCGCTTTTGTGGTATAATCAAAGTGGTCAACGCCAGCTATGGCGTTTCTCCTTCCGCGGAGGCCTGGTGCGGGCAACGCATCAGGTCTCTTTTTGCGGAGCGGATCTGCCGCTGGACCCAGGCTGGCAGAAGCTTTGGCGGTCCATCCCGCGCGCGCTTGCCCCTATCAAGATGCCTTGCACCCCGCTTATCTGCTACCCTTCTTGTCTGGGCGCCGCGAATAGGGCGGGCGCTGGTTGTCATTCACACGCGAATGCAGGCAAGGAGAAACCCATGAGTAGAATCGCACGAATCAGCCTGGTAGGTCTACTGGTAGCTTTGGTGGCGGGCACGTTTCCCGCATGCCAATCCATTGGTTTGGGGAAAGACGATTTCCGGATCAAAGACGGCAAGTTGTTCCGCGGCAACAGCAAGTTCACCCTGCAAGCCTTCGAAGCGCCGGGCATGGGCGCATCGGGTGGTGAGTTGGCGGGCATTGTGCCGCCCATGGTGCGCACCGGCGAGGTGGGTGGCAATGCCGTGTGTTTCGACCTCACCGGTTACAACGAGGACTACTCGCAGGTCGACCCCGCCGCCGTGCAGACGGTGGAAACCATCGCGCACCGCGCCAAAAACTCGCGCATGGGCGTCATCGTGCGGGTCATCGGCGAGAACGTCCCCCCCGAGTTGCACGAAAAAGCGGTGCGAACCGCGGCGAAGGCCCTCAAGCGCCAGGGCATGGTCGTGTACCTCTTTGACGGCCCGCACGCCGCCGAACTCGCCCGGGAGTTCAAAGACCGCGCGCCGTTGCGCGTCGTCATCGCACCAGCCAATGGCGACCTCACCTTCACGGACGAAGAACCCGCTGAATATCCGGGACACCTTGTCGTGCTCGATGATGTTATACCCGGCTACGACATCGACGGCCAGCATTTTATCCTCGCCAACGAGGACGCCCGCTACGAGGCCCTGGACCAGAAGCTCATGCGCCCCATCGAGAAAGATCCGCCCCAACTCGATCCGGCCATTCTTTCAGAGGAAGAGCAGGCCGCCGGGTTCGTGCCGCTGTTCAACGGCGAGGATCTCACCGGCTGGTGGTTCAAAGACCCCGAGGTCGAGTCGTTCCATGTGAACGACTGCGGGGCCATCGAGTGGCGCGAAAAGGGCGCCGGCGCTATCAATTCCGCCCGGCGCTACAGTGACTTTGTGCTCCGTTGCGAGTGGAAGATTCTCCCCGGCGGCAACAGCGGCATCTGGATGCGTGCGCCCCGTGGTTCCCGGGAATCGAAGCTCGGTGTGGAATTTCAATTGCGCGGTGACAGCGGCACGGAGGAGCCGGATGAATCGAATACCGGTTCCGTCTATGACGTGTTGCCCCCGCTGGCCATGCCCGCCCACCGTGAAGGCGAGTGGAACACGCTCGAGGTACGTTTCGAAGGCCCCCACTACAAAGCCTGGATCAACGGTGTCGTCGTGCAGGATGTCAACTTCGACGATCACGAAGAACTCAAGTACCGTCTGCGCAAAGGCTTTATATGCCTGACCGACCATGGCAACTATGTGGCCTACCGCAACATCCGCATCAAGGAGTTGTAGCCGCCCGGCAACGGGAATAACGGGGCAGGTAGCACCCGCGGGCTTGAAATGGGGCGCCGTGAGAACAAGAAAGGCGCTTCGCAGCGCATCGCTTGGAACCGAAACAAACCGGCTTTCCTAACAAGCAGGCCGGACGGATCGGCATGGTCCGTCCGGTCTGTCTGATTCGCCGGGAAGGAAGATACGCGGCATGCAATATCTAAGCGCACACCTCCTGTGCCGCGCTGCCGGCAGCGCGGCTGCAGAAGGCGCCACCCCGTTCGAAGAGGCGGGCGTGCATGTTGTCATCGGCAACAGCGCCGCCGCGGAAGTCCCCCGCGCTGGATACAATGGCATGTTCGCCCTTACTGCGCCGGGCCGGGCAATGGCACCGTTTGTGCCCGCGTATGCCGGGCCGCAACTCGAACCTTACTTCGATGCGCTGCCGCGCCCGCACAACAATGCCGTGTCCCTCGAACCGCGCACGTACTTCGACACGGCGCAAAGGTATGCGCGTGCGCGGTGACGTGCGGCAATTGCGCGCGGCCCTGCTCGCCTGGTTCGACCGCGAAGCGCGCGATCTTCCCTGGCGCCGCACGCGCGCCCCGTACCACGTGTGGCTTGCCGAGGTTCTCCTGCAGCAGACCCGGGTCGAGCAGGGGTTGCCTTACTACGAGCGCTTTCTCGCACGTTTTCCCACCGTGGCGGATCTCGCGGCGGCCCGCCTCGACGAGGTATTGAAGCTTTGGGAGGGCCTCGGCTACTACACCCGCGCGCGCAACCTGCACCGTGCCGCGCGGATCGTCGCCAAGGACCATGGCGGCGAGCTGCCCAAAAGCGCGCCGGTACTGCAATTGCTGCCGGGCGTGGGCAAGTACACCGCCCACGCGGTCGCGTCGATTGCCCACAACGAGCCCGTACCCGTAGTCGACGGCAATGTGAAACGTGTACTCTCGCGCCTCTACGACCTCGAGGAACCGATCGAGGCCGCCCCCTCGCAGGCACGCCTGTGGGCATGGGCCGGGCAGCTCCTGCCCGAGAAGCGGCCTGGCGACTTCAACCAGGCTATGATGGAACTCGGCGCCCGTATCTGCACACCCAAGAATATCCGCTGCGACGAATGTCCCGTCGCGGTTCATTGCCGCGCCTTTACACAAGGCGTGCAGACCGCACGCCCCGTGCGCAAGCCACGCAAACCCGCGCCGCACAAAGAGATTGTGGTGGCAGTCATCCGCGCAGAAGACGGCAAATACCTCATCGGTAAGCGCCGGGCCGAAGGGTTACTGGGCGGCCTGTGGGAATTCCCGGGCGGCAAGATCAAGCCCGGCGAGAGCCCCGAGACCGCGCTCCTGCGCGAATGTAAGGAAGAGCTCGGCCTCACGGTGAAAGTCGGCGGCATAATCGCCACGGTGAAACACGCCTATACGCACCTGCGCGTCACCCTCCATGTGTACCGATGCACCATCCTGTCCGGCGCGCCGGCCGCCTATTGGCATGACGAACTCACCTGGGTCTCCCGCGACGAATTCGGCCAATACGCATTCCCAAAGGCCAATCACAAATTTCTCCCCCTCCTTCCGTAACAAGGGAGGCGGGGCAAGAAGAAACCGGCGCCCCCCCGCGGGAGAACGCCGGCATGTGGGTTTTTCGATATACGCGAACTAGATGCCGGAAGCATCCATGCCGACGATCTTCATCTCACCGTCCTTCTCCGCGAAGACCAGCTCGAAAGTCACCGCACCAAAAGCGCCCATAAGCTCGATGGGATACACGATAACTTCTTCGCCGTCCACTTCCGCCTCGGCGTCGTCGGTGTACACCTCGAGGTCTTCGAGGTAGCCCATGTCGATGGCCTGGCCGATGAAGTCCCGGATGCCCAGCTTGTCGCCATACTCGTAATGCTCGAAATCCTCGGCGAAGTAGCTCATGATCGTGTCCAGATCCTGCTCGGCGAGCGCGGCGCCCCAGCTCTTGGAAACATCAATGGCCTGATCGGCGGGCGACGCGGCTTCCTCAGCAACGGCGGCTTTCTTTTCGGCCCTCTTGCCAGCCTGAGCCACCGGCTTCGCACGGCGGGCCGGCCCCATGCCGCCGACCACTTGGGCTACCTTCTTGCCATAGTCTGCGAGGAAAAGGTAGGCCTGGGCCAGTTGCGCGCCCGTGAGATCAACCATATAGGCCTCGCACAGTTTAACCTTGAGGTCGAACATCTCTTCATCCAGCTCGACGATCTCGTCCAGCATCCCCAAGATCTCGCTGTCGCCCTTACCTGCTTCAATGGCGTCCAACAGCGCTGCTTTCTTCGCCGCGCGCTCGGCCTTCATTTCCGCCATTTCAGACTGGTACTGCTGCCACTCGTCCATCAGCAGGGTGACTTCAGTCGGCGCGAGATCCATTTTCTCTGCCAGATCAAGCACCAACGCCTTGCCCACAAGCGCTTTCATCTTGTCCGGTCCGGGCACGTCACCCGCCAGCGCGGGTGCGCACACCGACAGCACCAAAGCGGCCACCAGAGCCATTGTCAGGATTGCATGTTTCATGAGACTCTCTCCTTACGTTTTTGCGGCTGCATGCATTACGAATGTGTTACGCCAACAATCGTACCCGGCGCCATTCGGTGCCCGGGCATATAACGGTACCCAATGCCATTGTCGTGGGTCAAACAGCGCGTTCCACATACATCCGGTTTGACTGCACGAAGGTTGGCACGGTTTTATGGGGCATGGCGTTACCGGCCACGAAGAACCGGCGCCCCCCTGCCCCCGCTCAACACGGGCCGATGGACACACCACCGCCTCATCATCTAGAATAACGCCGGCACGGAGGGTTAGCGTAATTGGTAACGCAGCGGCCTTGAAAGCCGTCGCCTTCGGGCTTGGGGGTTCGAGTCCCTCACCCTCCGCCAGCCTTACGCTTGCTGCAAGCCATCTACTCGCCTATGTCTTCGTTCCAGAGGTCCGGATGTTCCCGTTGCCAGGTTTCCATGAGTGCGATGCATTGCGGGTCGTTGAGCACTTCAACCACGACACCCCGGCTGCGCATGTAGTCCTCCGGCCCCCGGAACGTTGTGTTCTCGCCCACCACGAGCCGCGGTATCTTGTAGAGTAGCACGGCGCCCGAGCACATGTCGCACGGCGAGAGGGTCGAATAGAGGGTGGCCCGCGCATATTCACGGGCCGTGAGGCGGCCGGCATTCTCGAGGCAGTCCATTTCCGCGTGGAGCACACTGCTGCCCTGCTGTATCCGCCGGTTGTGACCACGGCCCAGAATCTCCCCATCGATTACCAACACCGCCCCGATGGGAATGCCGCCCTCCGCCAGCCCCTGCTCCGCTTCCCGCCATGCCGCCTGCATGTAGTGGTCCATGAAATATCCTTTCGGCTGCCCCTGCCGTCATTCCTCAGGAAGCCTCGGGGGGACGCCGGTTTATGGCTGCAACGCGGCCTTTACATGCCAGCCGGCAGGGAAGATGATATCGCCCTCTGGATTGTCCGGGTTCCAGGCCGCGTCGCCCGCGTATAGATAATCATCGGTGATGCGCACGACGGTGAAATGGCCGCGCCCGTCGCGGTTGTAGTCGCGGTAATAGGGAGAGCCCAGGTCGAGCACGGGAATATCGCGCCAGCGGTAGAACTGGGTGCCGTGGTTGTGACCATGCAAGTAGGCGATGACCGGGTAGCCCTGGATAACCTCGTAAAAGGCCTCGGCCTCAGCCGGCGTCCACCAGCCGTCGAAGTCCCTGTTTTCGTGAAAGCCGTAATGCGCGATGATAACCACCCGCTTGTCCGTGCCGGCCACATGGGCGGCGAGGTCCTGCTCGAGGAACGTCAGCGCGTTGCGCGGGTCGAGGGCGCCGGGCACGGGTTTCTCGCGATCTCCGTATGCCTCGCCCGGCACATCCGACGGTTTCAGGTTGAGCTGCACGAAGTGAACATTGTCCCAATCCCAACTGTAATGGCCGTCATCGCCCGGCGCGGTGTTCAACACGCCCGGGCGGTACACATTGCGGCGGGCAACGGCGTTCGCGGGCGGGTGGGCGTCGTACAGGCGGAAGAGCGGGTTGTTCCAGACGTAGAAGTCGTGATTGCCATAGCCTTCGTACACCGGGTACTTCAGCATGCGGTTACCGCATAGGCCGTAGCAGTCGATGAAGTCCTGGTAGTCGTCGACCTCGAAAGGCCGGCCATCGCGTGCGTTGTGGGTCATGTCGCCGGCGATAATCACACCGCGAATGTTTGCCACGGCCGCCTCGAATCCGAAGGGTGCTTCCATCCAGCGCAACACATCCGCCGCGGCGTTGATGGCGCGCACATGCAACTGGTTCTTGTCCGGGCTGCCGCCGCCGCATTGGGGATCGCCAAAGGCGATGAATGTGACATCGGTTACACCATCACCGGCCCAGAAATCCGCAACAGGCGGGGCCACATCCCGCGAGCAGCCCTCCGCCGCAATGTCGTCCACGCCCCAGTCGATGGCGAAAAACGCCAAAAACAGCACAATGATAAATACCGCTATGCCTACCCGCTCCATGCGAATCATCGCCTCCTGCCTGCCATTAACGCACGCTGTCCACGGAGACATTGGCGCCGGCTTCAAAAACCAGAACGATCACTGAGACACCTCTCTGTATAAACAGGCCAGTATTCCTGCGCGCTCAACCCGGTTTGCGCGCGAACAGCTCCGCCAAGTCAAACCGCCAGTAGCCGGCATCGGGTGCGTTCTTCCAGTTGCCCGCTTCGTCCTCGTGTTCATAGCCCACCCAGAAGAGACCGTCGGTAGGCGCGTAGACCACGCTCATGACGTTCCAGTCATTCTCCGGCAACTTCTCGGTGTTATGGGCGACGGTAGCGGCGATGTTGAGCGCTTCCCCGACGCCGATCTTGCGCGGCGCACCTGCTTCGATCACCTTGGTGTTCCGCACGGGGAACACATATTCCGCGCCGGTTTCATACGCCCGGATCATTTCGTACATAGGCAGGTGGCACTCCGTGTAGGTGGTGCCGTTGCCGTCTTCGCCATACGGGTTGCCGTTCTGACCGGGCACACCTGGGCCGTTGTCGGCCGCCTGCAGCGCGCGGGTGGACGGCCCGAACGCGGTATCGGCACGGATGATCGCCTCCTTCAGCGGCGTGCCATAGGCATGCGTTTCGCCCTCGTCATCGGCCCACGCAGCATGGTGCTCCTTCGGGTCGTTTTCGTAGAAGGTCTCGCAGCATTCGTGGTTCGTTTCCAAGGCCGCCGCGCGGGGATTGAAGGCCTCTGCACCAAAGTTTTCCGGATCGCCATCGGCGATGAGAAAGTTGTAGCCAATCGTGTGCCGTGCCTTTTCGGCGATAGGAACTGCTTCTTCCAGTGTGCCGGCCTCCTCGAGCACGCGCCGGGCCATGAAAGCCCAGGGTTCGCCATCGAGTTCTTCGCTCACACTGAAAGTGCCGACTTGCGAGAGTGAGATGCCGGCGTCGTTCATGCCGGCGAGGGCGCCGATCACACCGGCATAACCCATGGACACGAAGGCGTGGCGCCCTTCGGGATGGTACACGCTCACAAGCCGCTGATGGTGCATGCCGGACTGGGAAATCCAATCGAGGTTGCGCAGAGCAAAAAGCTTGCCGTCCACGGTGCGGCTGCCCCACAGCGCGAACATGGTGCATTGGAGCGGTGGCTGGTCCGGCCCGCCGGTGAAGCTCCCGGGCGCCATGCCCAACAGCTCGGGGATACGCGCCTCGCGCATGTACAGATCGAGGTTCGTCATCGTCATCACGCGGCGCACATCCTGCTCGCTGAGATGATGACCCGCGCTGCGTGCGCCAGCGGCGATACCCTGCATCTCCGTGAGGAAGCGGGCGGGCACGTGCGGCGCCATACGTTCCCAGCAGGCGTCGAGCAGGCGGTGAATCAGGTGCTCGGGCATGCCGCCGTCTTTGAACAAGTCGAGAAGCAGCCGAACGATACTATGCACCGTGCCGCCGAGCAGGGCGCCATATTGCCGCCCAATGTCCTCGGGTTCGCCGGCCACATGCACGACGGGCAGCGTACCCAGGGGGCTGCGGTAAGTCTCGAGAAAGCCGCGGCCGGCGCGGCGGACCACTTCGGCCTGTCCGGCAGGGTGTACTGCGGGCTCCATAAAACCAACTATTCCTTTCTGAACTGCCGGGTCACAACCCTGGCATAACGCAACAGGCGGCCGGGAACCGCTGAATAGGCACTCAAAAGGGGTACACAATTCGATTATAGAAGAGCATAGCCGCGTGTTCAATTGCGCGCGGCAACCGGCGCCGAAGGGTATACACGGCGCGCGAAGACGCTGCGTCAAAACAAACGCATGCCCGTCCCGCTGGCCGCTTTGCCTCCCCGCGCGCCGTCATGGAAGCGGGCGCATACCGCACGGTAGAATTGGGCACGCCGTAAACAGTGAACCGCCGCCGGCTGGAAAGGAACCCATGAACCCGGAGAAGCGCATCGAAGAGCTGGAGCGCGAGTTGCATGCGCTGCGCGAGGAACTGGGCCGGGGCACGCAAGAGGCCGAAGCGGTGGAGACAGGCGATGCGGAAACCGGTGCATCCCCCGCCGCGCCGGATCAAAGCCTGATCGATGATATGCGCCAGCGGGTGGACCGCGCACTGAAGAACAACGGGGATGGCAGTATCGAGTCGGTTATTGGCGCTGTGTGGCTGAGCCGTCTGGCTGTCGTGGTGATGATGACGGCCTTCGCGCTGGCAGCCCGGGCCACCTTGCAGGACTGGGACCTGGGTGCGGAGCGCAAGGTCGCACTGGGCTATGCGGTGGCGGTGGTGTTCACGGCATATGGCTTGCTCGTCCGGCGCCGTAGCGACCTGTTCGCACAGGCGGTGGCGGCCTGCGGCCTGGCCAGTTTCTATTTCACGACGTACGCAGCCTTCTTCGTGCCGGAGATGCGTATCGCGTTCCTGGCCGGTTCGCCCTGGGCGATTCCGGCGCTGCTGATGTGCCTCGGGGTGCTTTCGGCGGTGGCGCAATGGCGGCGCAGCCCGACGATTGCGGGGGTGGGCCTGTTCCTCGCCTATTATACGGTACTGGTGAGTTGCACGGGCGAGAGCACGTCGCTCACGGAGTTGGCCTACGCCCTGCTCACATGCACGGTGCTGGCAGCGGTCACCCTCGGGTTCTACATAGTGAATCGGTGGGTGGCCTTTTCGTGGGCGGCGCTTATTGCCACGCACACTGCCTTCTACTTCTTCATTTACCGGCAGCCCGCGGGCCTCAACATTGGCGCGCTGCCGTATTTCTGGGTGTCCACCGGTTTCCTCACCGTTTGCTACATCCTCTTTGCCGTGGGCTTCCTCATCGATGCGTACCGCCAAGGCGACTACCGAAGGCGCGTGGCCCCGATGAGCGGGGTCAATTCGTTCATCTACTTCGCGCTCATGTGGTTCGCCATCCGCGCAAGTTACCCCGAGTCAGAGTGGTTATTCCGGTCCGCGTTCGCCGTGCTCCTGGTGTGGCTGGCGGCGCTGGCGCGTATCGCGGGACCACGCCGGAACTACCTGTTTCAGGTGTTCGCAGCCAAGGCCATTATCATGGTCACGCTCGCCCTCGAAGCCTACCTGTCCAGCGAGAAGCTGCTGGTCGTGTTGGCCATCGAAGCATTGGCGCTCGGCATTTCCCACTGGCGCAGCGGGATTGTGGCGTTCAAGGCGCTCGGCCTCGTACTGATGCTCGTCACCACAGCCACGGCCATGTTGCATCTGCGCGTGCCGGGCACGATCGAAATCGCCGGTTATGCCATGCCGGCCAACTGGTTCGGCGCGGCCGGGGTCACAGCGGTGTTCGTGCTGTCCGCCAGCTTCTACGAGAACTTCGTGCGCCGTGTACCCGCCCACGATCGGCACTACCGCAGTCAATGGCTGCTGGCGGACTCCTGGCTCGATCTGCCGCCTCAGATAATGGCCATGTTCTACGCGGTGGCAGCCGCGCTCATACTGCTGTCCATCACCATTGTCGATCTCGGCAACAGCGTGCGCCTGCCTTACCTGCTGGCAGGCGGCGGCGTGGCGCTGGCGGTGGCGGGGTGCGTGTTGCGTGCGCGCCAGGTGGATGTGGCGAGTGTGTTGCTGCTGGCGGCGGCGCATGTGACCTACTATATTTTTCTGTGGCTGCCAAAAGAAGGTTTTCTGTTTCAGGAGCATTACTTCGCGCTCACCCTTTTCCTCGCGCTGTTCACATACGTCGGCGCGTACCTCTGGGAGCGCTACCTGCACCGCTTCGCCGACGGCTCGGAATGGGAGCACCATGTGACAGCCTCGCTGCCGTATCTCGCGGCGACCATGCTGTTGGCCACGCTCATACAGCACACACTGGCACCGGCCCAGGTGCCCGCGATCACCGGCGCAATCGGCGTGGCCCTGTTGCTCGTGGGGCTGTTCACGGGGTATGTGGGTGTGAAGGCTTCCGGCCTGCTCGCCTTGGGGGTGGCCACGGTCTGGTTCTATGAGCACCTCTACACCCCAGAGGCCCCACTCGTCACAGCAGACGGGTTTTTTCCTTACTTTTGCGGGTTCGTCGCCACGTTCGCGGGAGCCGAGCGCGCCTTTGCCGGGTTCAAGCAGCGGGAAACAGGGGCATCATGCCTCGAGGACGCCGTGCGTACGGTGCTGGTCGCGGCGGGCATCCTGGTAGCCGGGGCCGGGTTGTTGGCGTGGACCTCAGAAGACTGGCTCATCGTGTCTCTTTTCGTGTTCGCCGTGATCACCATGGCCTTCGGATTCCTCGTCCGGGAACCGCGCTACCGGTGGGGCGCGCTGTGTGTGTTCGGTGTGGCGCTGTTGCGCGCTTTCCTGTTCTTGGACAGCCTGAGTCCGACGGTACAAGTCATCACGTTCGGCGCAGCGGGCGTGCTGTTATTGGGCGTATCGTGGTTCTACGCCCGCCTCCGGCGCTCATCGCCCACCGCTACAAAACGCCGCATGCAACCACCCACCGGCGGAGAAAACACGCATCGTGACTGACCGTGAGCGCGAGGCACGCGCCGTCTGTGCGCGGCTGCACGAGGCGGGGCATCAAGCGCTGCTGGCCGGCGGGTGTGTGCGCGACCTTCTTCTTGGCCACGCACCCAGCGACTACGACGTTGCCACGAGCGCACGGCCGCGCGAGGTCATGACGATCTTCAGCCACACGGCGCCGGTAGGCGAAGCCTTTGGCGTGGTGCTCGTCGTGTGCGGCAGTGGGCCGGTCGAGGTCGCCACGTTCCGCAAGGACGGCCCGTATCTCGATGGGCGGCATCCCAGCAGCGTGACGTTCACGGATGCCAAGGCCGACGCACACCGCCGCGACCTCACGATCAATGCGCTGTTTCTCGACCCGCGCACGGATGCGGTCCTGGACTATGTGGGCGGACGGAAGGACTTGCGCGCGGGGATAGTGCGCACGGTGGGCGACCCGCACCAGCGCTTTACCGAGGATTACCTGCGTCTGCTGCGGACGGTCCGGTTCGCTGCGCGCCTGCGCTATCGCATCGACGGGGCGACGTGGGACGCCCTGCACAGCTTGGCGCCCCATGTGGTCCGGACCAGTGCCGAGCGTATCCGCGATGAGCTGCTCAAGATGCTGACGGAAGGCAGCGCGCGGCGGGCCCTCGAGTTGCTCGACGAAACCGGTCTGCTCGAACACATTCTGCCCGAGGTGGCGGCCATGAAGGGGTGCGAACAACCCCCGGCCTTCCACCCGGAAGGCGATGTGTGGGTGCATACGCTCATGCTGCTGGACTACATCGACGCCATGAATGACCCCTCACCAACGCTCGCGCTGGCGGCGCTTCTGCACGATGTGGGCAAACCGCCTACCCAGACCCATGAAGATCGCATCCGCTTCAATGACCACGACAAGGTGGGCGCGCGCATGACGGAAAAAATATGCCGACGTTTGCGCCTGTCGAATGAGCAAATGCACGAAGTGGTGTGGCTGGTCGAACAACATATGCGGCTGGCCGCCGTGCCGGAAATGCGCGAGTCGAAGCGGCGCCGGTTCGTGCGCGAACCGCTGTTCCCAAAGCTCGAGGCGCTCTGCCGCGCCGACGCCGTAGCGAGTCATGGTAAACTCGACACATTGCAATGGATCGCCGCGTATCGCGCCAACCTCGGTGATGAAGCACTGCGTCCAAAACCGCTGTTGACGGGCAAGGACCTCATCGCCATGGGCTACACGCCGGGACCAGGCTTCGGGGCCCTGCTCCAAGCCCTCGAAGACGCCCAACTCGAGGGCACAATCTCCACGCGTCCGGAAGCGGAGCAATTCGTGCGCGAGCAATGGCCACCCGGCGCGTAATCCGCACAACGCAATTCTTTAGCCGGTTGCCGTGAGCCGTTTCCCATACGTCATAGAACTCCCCCGGTATCGGCGCGCGGGTAGCGGTTCCGGCCCACCGGTTGTCTCTATCGGGCACGATGTATGCGCCCTTTGGACTGCGGTGGCTTGCCGCC